>CAXTTN010000019.1:0-37670 GCA_964247105.1 uncultured Pseudonocardia sp. | reverse complement strand
GATCGGCAGGTCGCGGCGGGGGCCGGTGCTGCCTTGCCGGAGCAGCTCGATCGCGAGATCGCGGGCCGGCAGGCTCAGCGTGAGGTCGGCTCCGTCGGCGGTCGGGGTGGACCAGAACCCCGCGGCGACGGCGACCCGGCGGTCGAACAGCTTCCCCAGGCTGGCGCAGTTGATCGTGGCGGAGTCGTCGGCCCAGCTGACGCTGTAGACGGGACCGGCCCACAGCGCGACGTCGTCGCGGATCAGGCCCAGCGAAAGCGAGCAACCGCCGCGGGCGATGCTGCGCAGGGTGTCGCGCAGGCCACGCAAGGCACGGTCCACCCCGGGTAGCGGCACCGTGACGGCCATCGACCCGAGGTCGCCCCAGGCGAGCTTCTCCTCGAAGCTCCAGGCCGGCTGCTCGATCCAGTCGACGACCTGCCCGGTGCGGGTGAACGCCACGCACACGCGGTAGCTGGGGGCTGGCACGGGAGGCTGCCACCTCCCGTCTTGTTCAGTTGGTGACGGACGCCTGCGCGAGGCGGTGGGCTTCGTAGCGGTCCAGGTACTCCTGGATCAGCCGCGGGAACGGCGGGCCGTAGATCGTCCGGATCTTGCCCTCGATCGCGTTGCAGTCTTGGCAGATCAGGCCGCGGGTGCAGTCCACGTGTCGTTTCTGCCACGTCTTCCCTGCTGGGCAGCAGTCGTGGTCGTGGTCGATCATGAGCCGCCGCTCGATCTTGAAACAGCACATGCACTGGTCGAACGTCGTACCGTGCACGGGTCCGAGGGCCTGGGTGAGCTGTTCCAGCAGCGCGTTGCGGCGCTCGCCCAGCTGTCGGCTGGTCCTTCCGCTGAGGATGTCCGCCTGGTCGCGGCGGCGCAGGTACTCAGGGCACTGGTGCTGATACTCGATCCGCTTGCAGTCGTCGCACCAGCGGCCGCCCGGGTGGGCATCCTGGCAGCCGATGCAGAGCCTCGGCGCGGGGCCTCGGACCCGCCTGCCTCGCTTGCGCTCGAGGTGAGTACTCAGCTTCCCGCACGAGGGGCACGGATCTCGGTCGTCGGAGAGCCACCCACCCTGCGCTGTCTTGCGCTCGGATCGCTCCTTGGTCACTGTCGGGCAGCGTCGCTGGCGCTCGAATCGATCACACCGCCGGCACCAACGCTCGCCTGGATGGTCCGCCGAGCAGGTTCGGCATACCGACGCCGCTCCGCCCTTCACTGCACCTGGCGCCCGACGCTCATTGAGAGGGATGAGGAGACCACAGGACCGGCACGGCTGGGGCGGCTTCCTGCTGGTCATAGTGGCAAGCTAGCGCCTGTTACTGCACTAGGATACTTCGATGGTCCCTCGGCAATGAACTCGTCCTCCTTGCGGGTACCCCCCACCGATGAGCGGGATACCGCCGCCAGGCGTGGCGGCGACCGACGCGATCTTGTGCACGAACATGCGCGTGGTGGAGATGTTCTGCGGGAAGAACGGCACCACCCCGCCGGACCCCGACTTCACCAGCGCCATGCCGGCGAAGTCGCCCTGGAACCCGGACACGGGGTCGTTGACGTAGAGGTGCGCCTGGATCCACTGGTCGCGGTCGGAGCCTGCACCAACCAGGCCGGAGGGCAGCACGGTGGACAGGTTCCCGGCGCCGCCGTTGATCCCGGAGCCACCCCACACGGCCTCGTAGTCGACGGTGAGGTCGTTGCCGGCGCGCTTGTAGCGCACCTTGGACCGGCCGGTGGAGCCGAAGTTGACGGTGCCGCCCGGGGTGGCGCCGGCGCCGAAGTAGCTCCAGGGGATGTCGACCTCGGTCCACGCGGCGGGGGTGATCAGCGTCAGCCACGCCGTGCCGGTCCAGACGTCGAGCCGGCCGGACTTGAACTTGCGCTGGTCGCCGACGTAGGAGCCGTTGCGGGTGTCGCCGTCCTCGACCAGCCGGGCCGCGCCGGGTGCGCGGGTCCAGGCCCAGGCCGCGACCGGGGTCTGCGGGCCGGCGTTGGTGACCGGCACCCGGTAGAGCAGCACCGTGTTCGCCGGCACGCTCGGCGCGGCCGGTGAGGCGGCGGCGGTGCCCTTGACGGTGGTGAGCTGGTAGATCGCGTTGGTGTCGGTGCCGGAGATCTGCGCGACGACCAGGTCGATGCGGGACTGCCCGGAGCTGGGCAGCGGGGTGTCGATCGGGACGGTGATGGTCGCGATCGAGGTGCACACGTAGGTGCCGGCGGCCGCTTCGACCACGCATTGGTGCGGGGTGATCAGCACGTTGTTGCCCGACAGCGACGCGGCCGGGGACGCGCCTTCGATGACCCCGGTCTCGGTGAGGATCGAAGACGTCGGGGACTTCGCCCAGCCCGCGCCGAGCGCGAGCCGGGCCTCGGGGGCGGTGATCGCGGCCGTGGACGCCCACGGGCTGATGTCGCTCGATGCGGTGCCCATCAGGTGTTGCTGCCCATCAGAAGTAGGCCCCTCTCGCGTGGACGGTGAGTGCGGCCGCGGCGCCCGACAGCCCGGAGAACAGGAACGAGCGGGTCTCCCCCGCGCGCAGCCGTGGCCAGCCGCCGGTCACCGCGACCGCGCCGCGGGCGTTCGCGCCGCCCGACAGGACCCCGTAGGCGGGGATCGGGTCCGGGCAGCCGGGGACGTCGAACGCGACCGACGGGGAGCAGTTGATGAAGGTGGCCTGCCCGGCGAGGGTCTCGCCGCGCAGCGCGACCACCGACGAGCCGGCCATGTCGGTGATCTGCACCCCGGAGGTCGGGCCGTCGACGCGGAACACCAGCTGGGACTCCACCGCGCCGGCCCCGGTCACGGTGGCCACCGGGCTGACGCCGGCGGTGCCCATGACCAGTCCGGGTGTGGTGAACACCGCCCCCGAACCGGTGAAGTCGATGCCGCCGGCGCCGGTCACCCCGCCCGGTGCGGTCGCGGCGCCCCAGGTCACGTCGTAGCGGAAGGGGTCCGAGGCGACGACCGGGATGGAGAACACCGTCGACCAGGCGAGGCCGTCGCGGAGCTCGGGCACGATGTCGCCGTCGAGCTCGACGTAGGCGCAGCGGACGCCGCCCTGGTCCTCGACCGCGAGGCGGTACAGCTCGGCCGGGTCGGAGCAGATCGCGGCGATGCGGTTTTCGACGCGGCGCATCTCGGCCGGGGACTCGGCCACCGACGTCGCGGTGACCTTGAGCCCGTAGGAGCGGGTGCCGCGGTAGGCGGCGGATCGGTGCGCGCCGTGTGCGGTGGGCCGCTTGGTGTGCTTGAGTTCGGGCGCGGGCGCGGCGCCCCACCAGCCGGTGAGGTCGGTGAGCACGTACTGGATGCCGTCGATGACCGGTGCGATGCCGTCGAAGTGGCCGCCGGCGGTGAGGGTGTCGAGGGTCAGCAGCATCAGCTGGTCCTGCTCTTGATGTCGCGGATGCGGTCGGCCTCGCGCAGCATCCGCTCGGCGGTCCAGTCGGCGGCGTTGAAGTTGTAGGTGTCCCCGCCGCGGCCGCGCGCGGTCGCGGCGAGGTCGTCGCGCATGGCGCTGATCTGCCCGGTGGACAGCCCGGCCGGGGCGTCGGTGCGGTTGGCCTCCAGCTCGCGGGCGAGCACGGTGAGCGTGGGGTAGGCCTGGGTTTCGACCGGGTCCAGGACGCGTTCGTCGCGGCCGGTGCCCTTCCACATCCAGCCGACGCCCTTGCCGATGCCGCCGGAGTCGTAGCCGTGGTTGTGCTGCGGCCCGGCCGAGAACCACCCGGCGCCGTAGCGGGCCATGGCGTAGCGGCTGCCGGCGATGATGTTGTCGACGGGGTTGAAGATGTCGCCGTGCCCGGGCAGCGCGTTGGCCCGGAACGTGGCCCCGATGACCTGCATGATGCCCTTGGCCAGGTCCCCGGAGATCGTGTTGACGTCGGTGTAGCCGTGCTGCACCGCACGGGGGTCGCCGCCGGACTCGGTCATGATCTGCTGCTCGATCCCGGCCGAGTACCCGGTGGGGTAGCCGAGGATCCCGAGCGCCTCCAGCACCCAGGCGTGGACCTGCGCCGACGGGGCCGCGCCGTTCCCGCCGCCGCTGGCCGCAGCGGAGCCGAGCAGGAAGTCCAGGGCGCCGTCGCGGACGGTGGTCGCGGCCTCCGCGGGGATGCCCATGAAGGCTGGCGGCGTCGGGAAGGTCGCCTTCAGCGCGTTGATGGGCGGGTCGGTCAGGTCGGTGAAGAACCCGCGGATCTGCTGGCCGAGGAAGTCGAAGAACCCGCCGCCCGACCCGCCCGAGGTGCCGCCGGAGGTGAACACCCCACCGGCCTGCGGGAGGGAGAACATCATGTTGAACAGGGGGTGGTCGGCGCCGCGGGCGTTCGCGCCCATCACGACGCCGTCGCTGCCGCGGGACTCGACGTTGGTGCCGCCCAGTGTGGCCGCCATGTGTCCGACCCCGTCGCCCGCATCGCGGGTCACCCCGACCGTGTAGGCCGACGTCGCGCCGGGCACGAGTCCGCCGGCGCCGCGGCCCGGGCTGAACGAGGCGGTGGAGAACCGGCGCTGGTAGGGCGGCTGCCCGAGCAGCACCCCGACCAGCGCGGACTGCAGCCCGGAGCAGTCGTAGGAGTCGGGCCCGGATGATCCCCAGCCGTAGGGCTTGCCCTGCTGCTGGTTGGCCCAGGCGAGACCGCGGTCGACGACGCCGCCGGCGGCGTAGGCGGGCAGCGCGGCTCCGTCGCCGCCGCGGCGGTAGGCGCGCCCGGGGTTGGCGGTGTCCCCGCCCAGGGCGAGCTCGGATGCGGTCAGCGCGCGCCGCACGCCGGCGACACCACCGGTGCGGGCGGCGGCGTTCATCGCGTCGACGTGCCCGGTGCCGACGGCGCGGGTCCACTCCGGGCGCATCACCGCTTCCTGCCCGGACACCCAGGCCAGGCCGATGTCGCGGCCCGGGGTGTAGCGGCCCGGGTAGGGGATGCCGCCGGTCGCGGCCTCGGGGATGAGCGGCAGCTCGGCGATCGGGTCGACTCCGGGGAGCAGGTCCGCGGCCAGGTTCCAGGCCTTGCGGATCCCGTCGTTGAACACGGTGCCGATCAGGAAGTTGATCGGCTTGGCCAGCAGGCCCCGCAGGTCGTTCCACCGCTTCCCGATCCAGTCCACCGCGGTCCGGAACCCGTCCTGCAACCAGCCCAGACCACCCTGGATAGCCTCGAAGGTCGGCTGGATCACGGTGTCCCACACCAGGCCGATCACGATGCCGATGCCGCGGAACGCCGGCTCGATCACGTTGCGCCACAGCCACATCACGGCAGGGACCAGCACGTTCTGGATGAACCCGACCAGCTGGTCCACAGCCGGCTTGATCAGGGCGGTCCACACCCACCCGATGAACTCGCCGATGGCGGTGAAGGTGGGCTGGATGATCGTGGTCCAGAGCCAGCCCACGATGGCGGCGACGAGCTTGAAGGCCAGGACCAGCGGGAGGATCAGGGCGACGAGCACGATCTGGAACAGCACGTTCGCGGCCGCGCCGATGAACCCGAACACCGGCTGGATGATGTTGGTCCAGAGCCACGAGATGGCCGGGGCGAGGACGTTCTGCCAGAACCACACCAGCCCGTCCAACGCCGGGCGCACGACGTTGGTGATCACCCAGCCGATGAAGGCGCCGATGGCCCGGAAGACCGGGATGACGATGGTGTTGGCCAGCCACAGGATCACCGGGACCAGCACGTTGCTGATGAACCAGGCGAAGGCCTGGATGGCCGGCACGACGACGTTCTGGATCACCCAGACCAGCACGGTCGACAGGACCTTGGCCCAGAAGGTGATCAGCGGGATGACGACGGTCTGCAGGATCGACACCAGCGGGGGCAGCACGGTCGCGATCAGCTGCGAGAGCACGTCGGCGAGGACCACGAACACCGGCACGAGCGCGTTGACCAGCATCGGGATCAGCGGGGAGATCGCGCCCATGACGGCCTGGAAGGCCGGCATCACGGCGTTGAGCAGCTGCATGCCCAGGCCGAGCAGGACCTGCAGCAGGTTCTGCACGGTGGTGCGGAACTGCTCGTTCGAGCTGTAAAGCAGCCCGAGGATGGTCAGGATGATCCCGAACGGGCCCAGCGCGCCGAGCACGGCGCGGCCGATGGCCAGGATCCCTCCGGCCAGGAACCGGGCGGCGCCGGTGACGAGCTGCATCGGGGAGAACAGCGACCGCACCAGGCGCAGCACCAACCCGAACGCGGTCTTCACCAGCTCGATGGGCCGCAGGATCGTCATGACCGCGCGCCCGAAGAGGGTGGCCTCGAGGCCGAGGGAGCGCAGCACGAACAGCGCCGCCGCGCGGATCAGGAACCCGTGCAGCACCGTCGCGGCGATCCCCAAGATCCACAGCAGTGGCTTGAACCCCAGCGCCAGCGCCCCGATGACCTTGATCACGCCGATCACCAGGGCCGGGTGGCCCGACATCCACTGCGCGACCCACACCAGGAACGGGGTCAGGGTGGAGATGGCCCCGACCATCTGGTTGGCGAGCTCGACGGCGAGCGCCTGGATCAGCGGGGTCAGCGCGACCAGGATCGGCGCGAGCGCCTGCAGCACGGCGAGCAGCACGGTGGCGAAGGCCTGCCCGAGGACGAGCAGGATGGGCTGCAGCGCCGCCAGCACCGGCCCGAGCGGGGTGAGCGCGGTCAGGAACGCCGACGCGGCCGGGATGAGCCCGCCCAGCAGCTGCGCGATGAACGGCGCCAGGATCGTGACCAGCGCGGCGACCTGGTTGAGCAGGTCGAACGCCGCCGGGGCGAGCGGGAGCAGGTAGCGGATCAGCACCGCGCCGGCGCCGGCCACCTGCATCAGCGCCCCGAACAGGCCGGGGATGATCGTCCCGGCGGAGTCGGCGAGCAGCCCGAAGAACGACATCCACTCCGGCGACGCCAGCTGGGTCAGGACCTGCTCCAGCCCGAGGCCCATCGCCCCGGCCAGCTTGGCGACCATGCTGGTGATCAGCGGGGCCTGGCCGACGAGCAGCCCGATCCCGCGCTGCAGCGGCGGGAAGAACTGCGTGGCCGCCACCCCGGACAGGTTCTCCAGCAGCGGCTTGAGCCCGAACAGGTAGCGGGCGAAGGCGGCCGCCTCGGGTGACAGCGCCGCGAACGCGGCGGCGACCTTGTCCGCGGCCGCCGCGCCGGCGTCGCCGCTCTGGGCCATGGCCTGCGCCAGGGCCCGGTTCGCCGCCACGACCTGCTGGTCGGCCGCCTCGATCCGGTCCGCGCCGTCGACCTGGGCCTGGACCACCGCGGCGGCGGCCTCCCGGGACGCGGTGCTGGCGTCCTCGACGCGCTGCTGCGCCGCGGCGATCCGGTCGTTCGCCGACACCACCGCGTCGGATCCGGCGACGCCCTTGCGCTGCGCGTCGGCGTTGTCCGCCGCCAGCCGCTCCCCCTGCTGGGCGAGGTTCTCGACGGTGGCCTTCTGCCGGTCGTAGGCCACGGTGGCCCGCTCGATCGCGTCGGCGTTCCCGGTCCCGCGCGCGACCCGCAGGTCGGTCTCGGCGTCGCGGAGGTCGATCGCGGCCTGACGCTGGTCGATGGAGTTGCCCAGGACCTGGGACTGCAGGTCCTGCAGCGAGCGGCGGCCCTCTTCCCACGCCCGGGTGAGGGTGGCCTGCTCGGTGCGCAGGTCGGTGGTCGCCTGCCGCAGCGTCCGGTCGGCCTTGACCTGCGCCGCCTCGGCCGCGGCGACGCTGCGCGCGGCGTCGGTGCGGGCCCGAGCGGCGTTCTTGCTGGCCTGCCCGACCTGGTCCTGGGCGGACGCGATCGCGTACGCGCTGGCCTGCTGCTGCTTGGCGTTCTGCCGAGCCGACGACGCGGCCTCGTCCTGCTGCGCCGACAGCGCCGAGAGCGCCTTCCCGACCCCGAGCGACGCCACCACGGCCGAGGCGATCCCGGCGCCGGCGACCGCGCCGGCCGCGCCCAGTCCGCCCAGCGCACCGCCGAAGCCGCCGACGATGCCGCCGAGACCGCCCAGCAGCATGACCTTCGCCACCAGCGCCGCGACGGACGCGACCGCGCCCGCGGTGTCGGCCTCGACCCGGAACTTGTACTCGCGGTTGGCGAACTGGTTCACCGCCAGCGCCACGGACGCGACCTGGGCGATCGCGCGGCCCGCGTCGACGACCAGCCGGGCCCGGGCGGTGCGCCCGTCGACGCGCGAAACCTCGCGGTCGAACCCGGCCAGCGCGGCCGACGCCGCGCCGGCGTCGACCCGCACCGCGATGTTCGGCGAGTGCCGCCCGAGCCGGTCCAGCTCGGCCTGGATGGCCTGCACTTCGCGCACCGCGTCCGCGGCGGAAATGTCGATGCCGACCGTCTGCCCCGACAGCCGCTCGATCCGGTCGCGCAACCCGGCGATCTCGCGGTCGGCCGGGGTGGCGTCGGCGTCGAGCACCACCGCGGGCAGCGACCGCAGCGCGGTCTGCAGCGCGGTCATCTGCCGCCGGTCCAGCTCCGGGCGGACCGGGACCTGCATGTCGGTGCCGACGCCGGCGAGCTCGCGCTTGAGCCGCTGAGCGAACCCCCGGGTGGTCGGGAGGATCTGCAGGTATCCGGTACCGGCTTCGTAGTCGGACACGCGCACCCCCGTCCTCGTCCGGTCGGTCAGATGGCGGGCGGGTCGGGTGCGCGGCGGGTCAGGTGTCGGTGGGCACCAGCAGCCCGGATCCGTGGGCGCGCCAGCCCGGGGTGACCTGGTCGAAGATGTCCTCGACCTCGGCGTCGGCGACCGCGTCGCGGATGCGGTCCTCCGCGGTCTCCGGTCCGAGCAGCGGCCGCGGTGGCCGCCCGGCCTTCCCCTTAGGGGCGCGGGAGGCGTAGATGGCGTGCTCCACCCGCAGCAGCGTCGACAGCACCCCGCGCAACAGGGTGCGGTCCTGGGTCTCCCCGATCAGCGGCGGCCGCCGGCGACGGCCGCCGGTGTCGTCGGTGTCGTGGGTGAGCCGTTCCCGGGCGAGGTCCTCGTCGTCGAGGACCGCCGCCTTGTACCGGGACCCCTCGGGGAGGCGGGGCAGCAGCCGCAGCAGCTGCGGCCACGGGTGCCGGCCGCGGAACCAGTCGAGCAGGTCCCAGCCGCGGTCGGCCAGGTCGGCCTCGACGGCCTCCCCGTACAGGTCGATCTGCTCGACCAGGTGCGTCCACGTGCCCGGCGGCAGCACCGGCAGCGCGAAGTGGCGGCGCAGCTGCGTGACGGCGTCGAGGGTGCGGCCCCACGGCAGCGGCTCGAGGACGTCGACGACGTCGTCGGCCAGGTCCTCGCCGAGCAGCGCGTCGAGGACATCGAGCGGGTGACCGACGTCATCGAGGTCGCACACCCCGTCCGCCGGCGGGACGGGCACCGTCCACTCCACGACGTCCTCATCGGTACGGACCTGCAGCGGTGCCGTGCCGGTGGCCTCGTCCATGAACTGCTCGAACAGCGACTCCTGGTGCTCCACCAGCGGGGGTGGGCGGGGTCGCCGGTCAGCGGCGGCTGGTGCGCCGGCGGCGGCGCTCGGCCCGGTTGGGCGCAGCCTGTTCCATCAGGGCCTGCTGGTCGAGCTCGAAGTGCTGCCCGTACTGGCGCACGATCTTGAACAGGTCCTTGCGGTCTTTCAGTCGCTCGATCAGCGGTGAGGCCTTGGGCCACTGGTCGTCGAACGCGAGCGCGAGGAACCCGCGCGTGGTGCGGGCCTCCTCCAGCTCCATCACCAGGCCGGCGTCGGGCGCCTGCAGCACGAACGTCTCCCCGCCCAGCCGCAGCCGGAACGGCGGGATGTCATCGGGGGCGTCGTCGGTGAGGTCGATGTCGAGGTCGACGGTGCTGGCGATGTCGACCACACGATCGTCGGCGCGGGCGTCGGTGCGGGCTGTGGGCATGGTGGCTCTCTCCTGGGGGCATGGGTCTGGGGGCAGGGACGGGGTGTGGGCCCGAAGGCCCCGGGCCGGTCGCCGTGCCCCCAGGATCCGCTGGCGGCGACCGACCCGAGGTCAGCTGCCGGGCTTCTCCGCGGCGGCCTTCGTCTCGGCCTTGGCGCCCGGGTTGGCCGGCGCCTGGGCGCCGCCGTCCTCGCGGGTGTAGCCGCGCGACATCAGCTCCATGGCCTCGACCTCGGTCTCGGCCTCGTAGGGCCGGCCGTCGGGGTGCCGCATCGGGATCGTGGTGCTGTTCTTGCTGGTGCTGCTGCCGGCCATGGGCCTGTTCTCCTTCGGGGGCGGTGACGGTGTGGGCGTCGGGATCAGGGGGTGACGGCGGCGAAGCCCATCGAGTCGAGCCGGGACTTCCACCCGGGCCCGCCGAAGTAGTGCCGCACGGCGTAACCGGCGTCGGTGTCGGTCTCCGAGGAGATCGTCATCGGCCAGGTCCACGGGTCGTCGGCGGAGCCCATGTTCTGGTCGTCGGTCTCGGACACCACCCCGGCGAGGTAGAGCCGCGCCCACCACATGCGGTCGAGCCCGATGCCGTCCTGGGCGAGGAACATCCACCGGTTCTGGGTGATCGCGCCGTCGGTGGGCTGCGGGAAGCTGATCTCACCGGTGGCCGGGTCCGGGGCGACCCCGGACAGGTCGACCTCGAGGAACTTCTCGATGGTCGGCCGGAAGGTCTGCAGGCACACGATCTGGCTGGAGAAGGTGTCGCTGGTGAAGTCCGAGCGGACCGGGTCCTGGTAGCCGATGGCCATGACGTCGGACTTGTCCTTGTCGCGGCTCATCGACACGCCGTCGTCCTTGCGGAGCAGCCCGATGCCCTCGAACCCGGTGAGCTCGGCCAGGGTGACCGCGGCACCGGACGTGCCGCCGGTGGTGATCTTCGGCGGGACCGCGATGGACATCGGGGCCACCAGGACGGCGACCTTCTTGCCCTTGCGGATGTGCTGCTTGTTGAGCTCGTTGACCGCGAGCGTCTCGACAGATGTGGCCATGGGCCAGCCCTCCAGTGGCGGGTGTGCGGTTCGTGACGGGGTGACCGGGCAGGCGCGGGGGCGCGGCGCGAGCCGGGGCTTGCGGGACTACTGCTGGCGCGCGACGACGACCCACACCGTCGGGACGGCGCGCAGGTCCTGGTTCGGGTCGGGGATGCGGCCGGGACCGGTCTCCTCACGGATCCGGTCCAGGCCGACACCGGCCCACTCGTCGTTGGACAGGTCGTGCATGGCGGCGCGCACCTGCGCGGTGAGCGCGTCGGACTCCGGTCGGGTGGTGCCCCAGGTGGTGATCTCGATCCGGGACACGTCCTCGTAGCCGTCGGCGTTGATCCCGCCTCCGGGGAGGCGCTGGACCCGGATCGCCGGGAACAGCGAGTCCGGCGGCTCGGTGCCGTCGTCGACGAGGACGGTGCCGACCCGGACCGTCTTGCCCGGGATCGTGACCGCGGCCTGGAAACGGTCGGCCAGCAGCCGGTCGATGACCGGCCAGCCGCGGGCGTCGAGGAACGTCTCGGCCGGTGGGGTGGTCACGCGCCGCGGGCCCGGTCGAACTGGCGCGCGGGGGTGCGTTCGCGGGAGTTGCCGAACTGCTGGGGCACCGCGGCTCCGCCCTGCACGACCCGCGCGGCGACCGAGCGGCCGTCCGCGGATCGGTGCCCGCCCTCGGCGTGGGTGCTGGCCCGGGTGCCGCCGCTGTCCACCGGGGTGGCGGCCGCGACGCGGGGCACCATCGCGGCCGCGGCCGCGAGCAGCATCCTCGCCGTGGTAGCCGAGTTGCGGATCTGGCGTTGCAGGTCGGGGTTGAGCCGGACGTCCACCTGGTGCTCCTCAGCCTCGGTGCCGTTGCAGGGTGACGACCCGGCCGGGGTCCCAGTCCGGGCCGGCCCAGTCCTCCGGGTTACCGATCACGTACCAGGGCGGCTCCCCGGTGCGCGGGTCGTGCTCGAGGAACACCCGGTCCCCCGGGACGATGTCCGGGAACGGCGGCCCGCCGTAGGCCTGCAGCCGGTCGGTGGTCTCTTCCCGGGCGCCGCCGTCGAGCTGCTCGGACGACCCGACCGGGGCGATGTCCCAGCCGCGCAGCTCCGTGTCGATGGGCTGCCCCGCGGGGTCGCCGTCGGAGTTGCGCCGCTGCCGGCGCACGACCAGGACGGTGCCGTAGCCGCTCATGGCCACCCGCGGTGATCTCTGGTGTGCGGGTGCAGGTGCGGCGCCCGGTCACCACCGGGGCGGATGGTGAACGCCCGCCCCGACGCCGGGTTCGGCGGCATCCCGAGCAGGGTGCGGTGGCGGTCGGTCAAGTCCAGCGTGCCCGCCGCTACCGCGTCGGTGAAGGTGCGGGAGCGGGTGAACGGCCCGTTGGTCTCGGTGCTGGATCGCACCCCGTCGGGGTTGCGTAGCACGGTGCCGACCATCTCGCACACGACCTGGTTGGCCAGGACCTTCGACACCTTCCCGGCCGGGACCTGTCCCTGCTCGTCGGGCTCGACGACCCGCTCGAACAGGTGCGGGTCGGCGAGCGCGAGCAGGGTCTCGGCCTGGTCGATGAGACGCGCGGCCCGGCGTCGCCGCTCGGTCGGGACGGGCCCGTAGTCGTCGGCGACGTCGGCGACGTCGGCGTAGACGCCCACCTGTCCCCCTTCCTCAGCCGGTCGGGACGCCCGCGGTGTCGCAGGCGGCGACGATGTCGTCCCGGGACGCGTCCGCGGCGACGTCGACACCGCACGCGGCGGCGTACTCGGCCCAGCGGGCCCGCGAGGATCCCTGGCCGAACCGAGGTGGGGGTGCGGGCAGCGCGACCTGGTCCGGCGCCCGGGACGGGTCGTCCGGGTCGAGCTCGTCGAGGTCGGGCATGCCCGCCTCGTGCTCGACCGGCTCGGCGCTGACCGGCTCGGCGCTGACCGGCTCGTCGAGGACGTGCTCGCCGAGCAGGCCGGCCGCCCAGTCCGGGCACACCGTTCCCGCCGGCAGGAACACCGGCGAGCCGGTGCGGGGGTGGCGCAGCACCACCCCCGCAGTCAGCCGCGGCACGTCACAGGACCTTCGCGGCCAGGCTCAGCTCCGCGTTGGCGAGGACCGGGAGGCCGATCGCGTCGGAGATGACCTCCAGCCCCATCGGCGGCCGGTCGTTGCGCCACACCCCGACGACGACACCGGGCTGGTCGGCGTCAAGGATCTCCCAGGCCGGGTCCGTGGCGGTGAGCGTGCGACCCCACCACGTGGCGCCCAGCTCGGTGCCCTGGAAGTCGTTGGGGTCGACCGGGGCCGGCAGCATCAGCAGCAGGTCATCCGGCAGGACACGGCGGGTGTTGCCGTCGACGGACACCCGGCGGTCGTACAGGTCGATGTCGGGCAGGCCCGCACCCGACACGATGGACCGGACCTCCGTCGCGGACGGCTGACGGGCCGAGCCGTTGAGCAGCTGCGTCTGGAACTCCTCCCCGGCCGCCATCGCCCGGAACACCCGGGTGCCCATCAGCAGCGAGCCCGGCTCCTCCCCCGTGTTCTCCCGGTAGACGTCGACGAGGGTCTGCAGGTAGTCCAGCCGTGACACCTCCAGGTCGCTCCACAGCGTCGGCGCGACCACCTGGTGCTCCGGCGGGCGGCCGAAGTCGTCGGAGGACTGGAAGTTGTCCTGGTCGATGGTGGCCTTGCCGGTGGCCAGCGTGATCCCGCGCAGGTACTCGATCGCGTCGGCGATGGCCCGCACGGCGGTGGTCGTGGTGACCTGGACGGTGCGGATCGCCTGCTCGTCGGACACGTCGGCGGAGCGCAGCCGCAGCTGCTCGTACTCCGTGACCGGCAGCGTCTGGCCGAGCGCGGGCAGCTCGAGGGTGACCCGCTTGCCGGGCTGGCGGCGGCCCACCTCGGGCGCGGCGTCGTAGGCGCGGAACTTCGCCGCGTCGATCAGCCCGGTCTGGCCCTTCACGAACCGGGCGACGATGTCGGCGATCTCCCGGTAGGGCAGGTAGCGGGCCAGGGTGCCGCGGCGTTCTTCGTAGTCCGCCATCGACGCGCGCGCGTACCCGGTGATCGTCTCGGGATCGATGAGGTCGCTCCACAGTGGCATGGTGTGCCCCTTCTCAGATGTAGACGATCGTGGTGGCGGCACGCTTGGCCGCCGCGACGGGCGCGGCGAAGGCGTGAGGGACCTTGGCGGCCTTGACGCGGCCGTGGTCGACGAGCGGCGCAGCGAAGTTGCCGCTGCCGGCCACGACCGGCTGGTCGGACAGGATGTGCCCGGCCAGCACGCCCGCACCGGTGGTGGTGCCCTCGGTCTTGTCGTAGGGCACGAGCAGCCCGCCGACCTTCGCGACCGGGGTACCGGACGGCAGGAAACCGCCCGGGTAGTGGGTGCCGGCGGTGAACGCGCTGACGTTGACGGTCTCGGTGCGGCCGTTCCAGATCGCGTGGGTCGACGCGAGCCAGGACAGGTCACCAGAGCCGAGCGTCTCGGTCCTGAGACGGGGCATGGCGGATTCCTTCTCCTCGATGGTGGTGGTGCTGGAGGGGGATCCGCCACGGGGCGGGCCCTCGATCAGGTGTCGCGACCTCGGCCGGGCCGGGACGCTGCGAACATCTCGCGCCCGGCAGCCATGCCGGACGTGGTCTTCTTGCCGCTGGAGCCCTGGGACGGGTCCGGGCGTGGCCTGCGGGGGGCCTTGTCCTTCTCCTTGTCCGGGTCGGGCGGCGGGGCCCAGGCGTCGACCTTCTTCGCGACCTTGTCGACATCGACGGCTCCGCTGTCGAGCAGGTAGCGGCTCATGTCGATGTCGTCGGTGAGCGTGGCCAGCCGATCAGCGTCGATCCGTCCCGCGGCCGCGGCCCGGAACTCCGCAGCGACCAGGGTGGGGCGGACCTCGGCGCGACCGGCGTTGAGGCCTTCCTCGCGGGCCTCGCGGACGGCCTTCTCCGTCTCGCTCTCCTGCTCGCGCTTGACCTTGTCGAGCTCGGTGGCCTTCTTCTTCAGGTCCTCGTAGTCGGCGAACCTGGCGCGGTCCCGGGTGAGGCGCTCGGCGACGATCCGGTCGACGTCGGCCTGGGTGAAGCTCCTGTCGGCCGGTGGGTCGTCCTTGGGCGGGTCGTTCCTGGGCGGGTCGTTCTTCGGGGGGTCGTTCTTGGGCGGGTCGCCGCCCTGGGGGTCGTTCTCGGGGTCCATCGGATCTCCGTATGCCCGTCGGCTGGTGCTCCGGCCTTGTGCGCGGCCGTGGCGCTCCCTCGGGACAGGTGCGTCCCGCGGTGGTCAGGTGAGGTAGCCGAAGCGCTGCAGCAGCGCTGTGGCCTGGTCGCGATCGCCATCGGCGATCTCGAAGATCGCCTCCGGCATCAGCCGCGGGGTCCCGGTCGGCAGGCGCGCGGCGGCGAGGCCGCGCACGGTGCCCTCGGTGGTGATGGAGGTCTGCCGGCCGTACAGGTCGACCCGGTCGAGGCGACCCCGGGCTCGTCCGCCGCGCAGCATCCGCTGCTCGTCGTCGGTGAGCCGCCCGGGTTGGGACAGTCCGCGGGCGCCGCGTCGAGCGTTGACGACCTGCCCGATGTCCGAGCCGGCGCGGATGGCCTCGGCGCCGGCGGCGGTGAAGTGCAGGTCCTGCTGGGTGCGTGGCAGTGACCGGAAGTAGGCGTCGGGGTCGGTGCGCAGGTCCTCGGCCGTGTCGTCGACCGCGGGGACGGTGCGGCAGTCGCATCGCGGGTGGCGGAGGAATCCGGAATTCCAGCGGTAGAACCGTCCGGCGAGCACAGCGCAGCGTCCGCACGCGGGTGGGACGAGCATCCGCACCCAGCCGGTCACGGCCGGTTCGGCGGCCATGGCGACCTGCTCGGCGGCCCGGCCGGCGTCGGCGACCTGGGTGGAGGCGATCCTGCCGAGCGCGGTCTGGCCGAGTTGCAGCGCCGTCGTGGTGTCCTGGCCACCGCGCAGGGCCGTCAGCGCGGTGGCCAGGGGCTGGTAGAGCAGCGACTCGAGGTCGCGGCCGTCGCTGGCCACGCCGGCCAGTGCGCGCGGCACGATCGTCGCGACCGGTGAGGCGCTGGCGCCCTGGTCGGCGAGCACGGCCGCGGTGTAGGGCTGCGCCGAGGCGGCCGCGGCGACCTGGTAGGCGCTCAGCGCGACAAACATCCGCTCGAGCAGCCGCTGGGAGGTCCAGGACGCGGCCGGTGCCGACGGGTCGAGAAGAGCCCACAGTCCCTGCAGGCCGGCCGCGGCGGCGCGGGCCAGCGTGGACTGGGTGACGTAGTGCGCGCGCGCCACCTCCGCGAGCGCCACCGGTCAGGCCGCGGCCGGTGGCTCCGCCGGCGACGGATCCGCGGGCCCCGGGTCGGCGGGATCGGCGGGAGCCGGGAGCCGGAAGGCGGCCGCGGCCGCCGAGAGGGGGTCGGTGGCCAGCTCAGCGTCGCGCATCCGTTTCAGCTCGACGCGCCGGGTCGCGGAGTAGCCCAGTTCCTCCCACGCGGCCTCGACGGGCAGGATCTTCGCGCCGACGAGCTTCACCACGGCGTCCGCGATCTGCGCGCGGGTGGGGGTCTCCGGGTTCCGCCACAGCGTCTCCATGCTGGCAAGGTCCGGGTTCCAGTCGCCGTCGATGTGGCGGCGGACCAGCCGCATGACCCGCTCCCAGCTGCCGCCGAACGCGCGGTGCTTGCGCCGCGCGTTGCTGATCAGCCGGGTCTCGTCGGCGACGATGGACCCCTCCGACGGCGGGTTCGCGGTGGCCTGGCCGTAGAAGCGGGCCGGGAGCCCGGTGATGCCGGCGACGAGGCTGGCGTAGTGGTTGACGATGGTCTCGAAGTTCTTCAGGTCGGCCGCGGAGAACTGCCCGACCTTGGCGTTGCCGTTGGTGAGGGCCCACACCGCTCCGAAGTAGGTCTCCCACGCCGTGACCGGGTTGCCGTTCGCGTCGACGAAGTCCTTCGGCGAGGCCCCGAGGACGTAGCGCTGCGGCACGGCCAGGACCTCGGTCGCGACCTGCGCGTTGGTCAAGGCCCGGCACGCGGCGTCGGTGAGGGTCATGACGTCGGCCATCTCGGAGACCCCGTCGCGGCGGCTCTTGAGCCGGGCCCGGTTCACCAGCGGAACGACCGGGACCGTGCCCAGGTCGTGCTCGTCGCGGTCGACGTCGGTCCAGCCGCTGCGGCCGCTGCGCTCCAGCCACACCGTCACGTCCGGCAGGTACAGCGTGGCCTCGGTGGTCGACTCCCGGCGCAGCGCGGCGGCGACACGGCGGGTGCGCCGGTTGTTCTCGTGGATCATGTCGAACGGCGACTCGACGGTCACCAGAGGAACGTTCGGCTCCGGCTCGTCCTCCTCGCGGGTGCCGACACTGATGTAGGAGCGGCTGAGACCGATCCCGTCGACGTGCGCCAGCTGGGATTCCTCGTCAAGATCGTTGGCCTGCCACATCGCCCACATGTCGGAGTCGGCGCTGTCCTTGCCGGGCAGCCGGAACCCCTCCACGTCGCAGCGCTGCTCGACGCTGTCCACGGTGATCCGGGGCCAGTTCACCAGCGTCACGAACTGGTCGAGCTCCGGCGGGACGGCGAGGCCGAGCTTCTCCAGCCGGCGCTGGCCCTCGTAGTAGGCGTCGAGCCGCTTCAGCGGACGCTGGGCCTTCCGCAGCTCCGAGGACAGGCGCCGGAAGGTCTGGTCCTCATCGTCCGACAGCGCCACGCCACCACCCCCTCACCGGAACACGATCACTCGGGTGTCAGGTGGATCCGCGGACCACCCGGCGGTCAGGGCGTCGGCGCGGGCCTCGTAGGCCAGCGCGTCACCGACCACGCTGTCGATTTTCCGGCTGGACTGCGGGTTCTCCTTGCGCACCAGCCTCGAGCTGCCCTTCCGGCGGACGTAGGTGTTGCCGTAGTGCTCGGCGGCGAGCGGGTCGTCGTCGTGCCACACCGCGCCGTTGGTGAGGTCGGTGTGCAGCCGGTCCAGCGCGGCGGCCATCTGGATGTCGCGGCGGGTCTCCCAGCGCAGCACCCGTTCGTCGCCGAACTCCTCGGCCAGGTCGTCGATGTCGGAGCGCCACTCGTGCGGGTCGAAGTAGCCGCGCACGACCTCGTAGCGGCTGAACGCCTCCCGGACCGTCGCGAGCACGTCGCGGCGCGGGACCTCCCAGCCGATCCCGGCCGGGCCGTCGGGCTTGGGCCAGGCCCCGATCCGGAACAGGAATCCGTCGCTCATGCAGCTGCCGCGCAGCACCGTGGTGTCGTCGTTGAGGGAGCCGTCGAAGCCAAGCGTGATGGCCTCGCCGGGCTCGACGACGCGGTCGGTGCGCTTCTGCCGCTCGTGGACGTCCTTCGCGATCCAGGCGTCTCGGCCCGACATCGCGAGGTTGAGGTAGTAGCGCGCGGCGGTGGAGTCGTCGGCGCAGATGGTGGGGTCGCGCATGTCGGCGTAGACGCGCTCGGGCTCCATCCAGCCGGTGTCGGGGTGCATGGCTGGCCCGTAGACCTCGCGCAGCTGCTCGAGGGTGTGCTCGCGGTCCTTGATGTCGACCTTGCCGTTGGCCTGCCGGTGGTCGACGAGCACGTCGGGGCCGAGGTCGCCCTTGCGCCACGCGGTGAGCTTCTGCTCGGCCACCGAGCCCTCGCCGGGCCGGTAGGCGGTGGTGGTCTGCAGCCCCCACGGATCGGCGAGCTTCCGCTTGCCCAGGTTCCGCATGATCGTCGCGTACATCTCGCGGAGCTCGGGCAGCACGTAGAGGTGCGACTCGTCCGGGACGACGAACGACTCCTTCCCGCCGTCCTTCGACGCCGAGCCGGCGGTGCACGCCCGGATCTCGCCGCCGTCGGGCAGGTAGATCGCGGTGGCCGACTGGTACTTCCGCACTCCCCCGACCCGGCCGTAGATCTCGGGGTGCTCATCGGGGCCCCACTCGCCGGCGACAAACGCCGCGTTCTCGAACGTGTTGCCGGCCTGGGTCTCCTCCGTGGCCAGGCACTTGATCAGCGGTGACCGGACCGGCCGGCCGATGGGTTGGCCGGCGGCGTCCCAGCCGTCGAACCGGACCTCAGCGAACGCCTCGGCGACGACGATCATCCCGGCGATCTCGCTCTTGGCGCGCCCCTTGGGCCGGGACAGGATCGCCTCGCGGTACACCCGGCGGCCACTGAGCGGGTTGAGCCGGTAGCACTCGATGACGAAGTCGCGGATCTCGTCGTCGTAGTCGAGCGGCTCGCCCTGCACGTCGCCCGGGCCGTGGCAGCAGTAGGCATGGATCCAGTCCAGGACGGTGTAGCCCAGCGAGCAGATGTGCCCCTCGAACAACGGCCCCGACCAGGTCATAGGTCAGGCCGGCACCCAGACGCCGTCAGGCGGCAGCGAGCTCGCCCAAGTACACCCGCCAGCACGGCTCATCCCACGACCTCGCCGCGGAACGTGGTGCGCTGGTCGATGTCGGTACCGAGCTCGCGGATGAGGTACGGGTCCGAGCCCGGCCCATGACTCGGTGCGTAGGGCCGCTCGTCGCCGATCTGGAAGAACTCGGCGCATTCGTGGAGCTCGACGTCGTGGAAACGTTCGAACAGCCACCGTCGCCAGCTGCGGGTGTCGTACGCGGCCGGCGGGAGGGGGAACAGGTGCTGCACCCGCATCGGTTCGTCGGGACGGTAGGTGTTGATCGTCTCGGTGACGATGACGAGAGTGAGACCGCGGCTGCCCTGGCCACGGTCCATGTCGGCGAGGTGCACGACCCATCCGGGGCGGTAGGTGCAGGCCTCGACGAGGTCTGCGAGGGGCTCGGGGAACGGGGCCGTCTGGGCGTTGGTGTCCACGTCGGTCAGACCTCCTTCTGCAGCTACGAGCTGGTCTTGGCTCTGCGGGCGCGGTCCAGACTCGACACCGAGTGCGGGGCCTGGCCGGCGGCTTGCCTGCCACCAGGGACGGTGGGGGCCTGGGCGCCGCGGGGCCCGCGGTACTGGGGCCGTTTCCCGGTCGCCTCGTCGGGGAGCCGGAGCGCAGCGAGCAGCTGCTTCATGACGTTGGCCGTGGCGTTGGCCTGGGTCAGGGCCTGGGTGATCCGGAGCTCGAAGGTGTCGCCGTCCGAGCCGAGGTCCATGACGAGGGTCGCCCAGGTGTGGACGTCGCCGCGGAGCAGGCCGTCGAGCTTGTCGAGCCGGTCCTTCGCCCGGCACGCCTCCTCGAGTTGCACCAGCTGCGTCGCGTCGAGTTCATGATCTTTGGCAATGGCCCGCCAGAGCGTCGAGCCGCCCTTGCCGAGCCCAGGGGGCACGCGCTGTGCCATCGTTGCGCCTCCTGGGGAAACTCAGGGTCGCGGACTGCGAGCCACCTCTCAGCCGGGTGCTGGTCAGAGCGTCGCAGGGGGTACTCCCCCACCCGCTGCGGTGACAGCGGGTGATCGGTGTCGGTGTCGTCCGTCTACTGGCGCTGGTTCCAGCCGCCCGGCTGGCGCTGCGCGGTCTGCCGGCCGTCGCACGGCCGGCACAGGCCGCGGCCGTAGCGCGGGTCGTTCGGGTCGAGGTCGCTCGCGACGAGCTCGCGACGGCTCTGCGGGAAGTGGTCGGCGATGACCGAGGGCTCGACGTGGCACAGCACGCAGATGGGGTCGCGGTCCAGCACCGCCGCCCGGAAGGCCCGGTGCTCGGGGGTGCGGCCGTAGCCGCGCTCGGTGGAGCTGCCCCGACGCTGCTCGGCCTCGCCCCTGCAGCTCTCGCACTGCCCGCTCTTCGTGATGTTGGGGCAGCCGGGCCGGCTGCATACAGCCGATGCTCGGGGCATCAGCGCTTCTTGCCCTGACCTCGCCGCTGACGCGTGCGCGCTGCCTTGCGTGCCATCGCATTGCGCCGAGCCTTGGTGATCCCGGCGTTCGCGATCATCGCGGCCGCCTTCTTCGATTTGCCCTGCCGTCGCAATGCCCGGTACACGTTCTGGCGGGTCCGTGCGACGTACCCAAAACGACCACCACGTGCGCTGACCACAGCCGCTACTTCTTCGGCTTGGGGCCGGGCTTGCGGCCGCCGTTGCCCTTCAACCTGCGGTCCTTCGGTGTGCCCCGGCTCGGCTTGTTCTTGCCCTTGCTGCTGGCCTTGCCGCGCCCAGTGGCCATTATTGGCACGCCTCCGAGATAGTAAGAATTAGTAAGACGCCGCCTATTTCGGGCGCGGGTCTACTTCTTGGACTTCGCGGCGAGCTTGCGGTTGTGCGCAGCCAGCGACACGACGTTCGCCCCGGATCGGCGGTTGGTCACGGCGAGCTTCGTGCGGCCCTCGGGGCCGATCCCGAACACCGGCTGCACCTCGACGCTGCCGCCCGGGCCCTTCACGACCTTCGCGCGACCCAGGTCGAGGTGGCGCTGCGTACGAGCGATCGACGCCGCGGCGCCGCGAGGGGCGCCCTCGCTGCGGTAGTGCTGCTTGACCGCGCGGGACCGCTCCCGGCGCTCGCGACGGTTGAAAGGCTGATTCGCTCGGGAGGACCGCTTCCCACCGCCGCCGGCGAACCGGCCGCGGAGGTCACGCTTGAAGATCCGCGCCATCAGGGCGTCCTCCTCGTAGTGCGGGTGCTGTGGTGGCCGCCCAGGTCGCGCACGGCATGTGTGGGGCGAGGCCGTGCAGGAGTACCGGCACGGAGTCGGGCTCCTTGGCGCGCGGCACGAGGTATCCGCGGTCGTAGGACCACAGCGGGTTGCCGTGCGCGATCCAGTGGCAGGAGCTGTGCAGTGCGATCAGGTTGGCGATGTCGTCCTGGCCGCCCTGGGAGCGAAGCTTGCGGTGGTGGCACTCCCAGGCGTCTGGGTCGAGGTGCTGTCCGCACATGTCGCAGCGTCCGCCGGCACGGCGGAACACGTCGTCGCGGAGGTCGCGCTTCATCGACGGCCGGCGGAGGCCTGGCTTGATCGGCCCGTGGCGACGGAGCTCGCTCGTCCGTCGAGGAAGCGCGGTACGGGCGAGGGGCGACTTGCGGGTGAGTGCCGAACGCTTCACCCGCACCCCCCGATGGACGCGGCAGGCACGGCGAACGGCGCAGCGCGGAGACGCTGGGTGGGCCGTTAGGAGGAGCGGGGAGGCGGCAAACCGACACACGTCACCCGTTGGCGGGAGCGTTGCACACCATGCCGAACCGGTCAAACGTGGGGTCGGCGCGTGGCGTGTTCGTGCCGGTGCTGGCCGGCCGAGCTGCCCGCCGCCGCTCGAGATCTCAGCTCGGGCAGTCGCCGCCGGTCACCGGACACAGCAGAGCGTCGTAGGGCGCCGTGCTCGCCTTGATCAGACGCTCATGATCGACGTTGTACGTCCAGCTCAACCATCGGGCCACGCACAGGATCGTCACCGCCCGGGCGCCGGCGCCCCGCAGCGCCAGGGCGGCGGACTGCGACTTGTCGCCTGACACCCACGTGTCGTCCACGACGAGTACGTGGCGGTCCTCCACGTTCGGCCGTTGCGCATCGCTGATGGTGAACCGGCCCGGGAGCGGGAACCGGCCGCTCTCGGCGATCTGGGGACCGATGCCCAGCAGCAGCTTCGCGCGGTCCTCCAAGGGGATGACCTGCGCGGCGAGTTCAACGACTGGGTGGTTGGTGCCAGGCCGCGACGTGGAGGACACGAACGTGACCGTGTCCCACGGGCCGAACGCGCGGGCCATGCACTCGTTGTGCAGGTAGGTGGCGCCGAGCACCATCAGCTTGAGGTCGCGCATGCACTCGAGCGACGGGTTGATCCTCTGCTTGTAGCGGATCATGTGGTGAGCAGACTGGTGCAGCGGCGACATGTTCCCCTTGGCGTATGCCAGCGTCACGACCTGCCCCGCGAGCTGGTCGCCGTAGCGCGCACGCTGGTTCTCGCATTGCCAGCACAGCTCAGCGGCGGCCGGCCCAGTGCACACCGCGCAGTTGTCGGGTCCGCGGCTGGTGTTCGTGAAGAACCCGCCCACCTCTCGGTGCAGGTTCTCCTTCACCTTCTGCCGGGTCGCGTCTGGGATCATCCCCACCCGGCCACAGAAGGGGCGAACAGCGCGTCGATGCGGCCTGGGTCCGCCGTGATCTCCTCGACAAGGTGCATCACCTGTGCGGTGCTGTCGGCGACGTGCACGCCAGGCTGGCCGACCATCGCCTTCGCCCAGTTGTTCGCCCGAACCACCAGGTCGGTGAGGATCACAGGACGGCCGTGCGCGACGGCGCGGCGAGCCTGGATACGCGCGCCGCTGTGCTCGCCGGCCTCGACGACGATCGTCGCGCGGCCGTACCCGGACATCACCGAATTGCGCATCGGGAAGGTGTGCTTGCCAGGCGGGGCGTCCGGCCAGAACTGTGAGATCAGCAGCCCCTCCGCCGCCACTTGATCCTGCAGAGCATGGTTCTCGGCGGGGTAGTACTTGTTGATGCCGGTGCCGATGATCGCCACCGCACGACCTCCGGCCTCCAGGGTTGCCGTGTGCGCAGCGGTGTCGATGCCCTTAGCGAGCCCGGACACCACGGTGATGTTCCGGTCGACGAGTCCGGCGGCCACTGCGGTCGCGATCGACAGACCGCGGGTGGACGCGTTCCGTGAGCCGACCACTGAGACCGCGACGTCGTCGGCGACGAGCCGGCCGAGATGGAACAGCACCGGAGGCAGGTCGTGCACGGCGCGAAGCTGCGCGGGGTAGTCCGCGTCCAGGAAGGTCAGGAAGCCAAGACCCGCCTCACGCCACGCGCTGATGTCGCGCCGCGCCTCGGCCAGCTCCGGTGACTCGGTGCCAAGCAGGTCTGGCGGGAACAGCGTGTGCCAGAGGTCGAGCGCACTCTCTCGCGCGTCGACCTCGGAGACGATCTCTGGCCACTTCATGTCCTTGGGGCGGACGCGCAGCAGCGCGACGAGCGCTGCGCGCTCCGCGTCATCCCACGTGGTCCCCACGAACGGAAGAGTAGGGCCGTTGCGCGGCGTAGTCAGCACTCGTCGCTCACACCCGATCGAGAGTAGGTCGAACACGCGTTCGATGATGCACTACAACTCCGACAGTTTCCAGCGAATCGGCTCATCTACCAGCAGATTTGTTACTTACGGATGATCGCCGACGATCGCGTAGACGGATCAGATCGGCCTCGTCGAACAGTGGGTGGTTGCGTTGATCACGGCCGTAGTCCCACAGCTGAGTCTGTTCGCGCCTGCGCCACCACGACCGCACCGTTGCGGCCGGGATCCCCAGCACGCGCTCGGCGTCCGCCGCGCCGAGGAGCCGTGATGGTTCCTGCGCGCTCACGACGCCATCGTGGCGCTCTGCAGCAGCCTGCCCAGGTGCTCCCACTCCGGCCGCTTCCACCGGCGCCGGCAGTCCGGGTTCGAGCAGACGATCGTGTCACCGCGGAGCGGGGCGAACAGCGGAGCCCTGCACGGGCGGGTCGTCGCTCCCTCGTCGATCGTGTTCGGGCACTCGCCGACGCGGCGGCCGCCGGGCTCGCCGGTGACGGGTCGCAGCTGGGCATCGAGATCCCGGAGGTCCTCGGCGACGTCGGCGACCCAGTCCTGGCGCGTGATCCAGTCCAGCTGGTTGTCGAGCCACCGCCAGAGCACCGTGATCCACGGCTCCGGGGCGCGCCGCTCCTTCTGTGGTCGGCCGCCGTTCCAGAACAGGTGGGTGTGCGGCCACCACACCGCCGGACACACCTGCGCACGCTGGGGCGCGCGCACGCCCCGGAGCTCGGCGACCATCTCGGCGAGCGACCACAGCACCTGCTCCGGGGACCGCGGCGGTCGTTCCTGCTCGGTGTGAGGTCGGCCGTCGCGGCCGTACCAGACCTCGATCCGTTGGACGTAGGCGCCGGCGGGCGGGCCCAGCTGGCCGGGCTCCAGCATGGTGTCGGCGAGCGGGTCCCAGGCGTAGGTCACCGCGTCTCGCGCGATCTCGCACGGCTTCGATCGGCGGTCGCGCATGGCCATCACGTGGGGTGACCCCGGCGGGCGCGACCCGAACCCGGGGCTCCCCCGGCCCACGTCGCCGGCATCGCCCGGCCGGGCCGACAGCCGTAGGTAGCGGGCAACGACGTCGCGGAGGGTGGTCCGTAACCGGTCGAGGCACGGCGCGCAGGTGCGGTACCCGCCATCAGCCGGCCGCCAGAGGCGGTCCTCGGCCGGGGGCGGGCACGTCAGGCAGGCGAATGTAGGGCGGACGGGCATCGGGGTGGACCTCCGTCGTGGGGAGCGAGGGGGGAGCCGGCGGTTCGTGGCTACGACACAGCGGGAGGGGGCATTGCGACCTCGCGGCCGTCCAGGGAGTGATGAACGACGATCCATCCGTCGGCACCGGACGGGGTCCTGCTCAGCTCAAGCGACGGCCGGCACACGCACTCCTCAGCGGGCAAGTCGGAGGCGAAGACCTCGATCGTCAGCCAGCCCCCGTCGTACGGGGTCTCATCTAGTGCGCCCGGGACGTCGTGCAGCACGAGGTCGCACAGCGGTACAACGTGAACGGATCTCACCAGGACTCCCAGGTCATCGCCTGGCACGCACTCATCGCGGTGTCATACCGTCGTAGGCGGCGAACCGGCCAGGACGTAGCGGGGCGACGAGCTCGGCCGCGCGGGCACGCGACATCAACGGCGGGCGGACACCCGGCGGCAAAGCCTCGACCGCGGCAGCATGCTGAGCGAGCGCCTCATCGACCGTGAGCAGGCGTAACAGCACTTGGACGCCGTCGAGGGTCGACACCATGATCGGGTCGCCAGTCAGGGCAGACGCCAGCTCGTAGCTGGCGACGGCGACCACCAAGTGGCCGTTCTCGGCGGCGTGCAGCTCGGCAAGAGCGTCTGGCGGCTGGTCGGGCATGTGTGCTTCTCGGGTGTCGGGCGGCGCACCGTGCCCGAGCGGCTGCCCACACGAACACAGCACGCGGCACTCGCCGCACATCGGATCCGTGCCGTCGAGGTCCACCACCCGCAGCCCGTCAACCGGGCATCCCACTACTTGAACGTTCATCAGATCGACTCCCGGAGGAACGGGACGAGCCGGCAACGGTCGGCAATGATGATCATCGTGTCCATCACACCTGTTCACGCAGGATGTAGTCCCGGATCTCGGCGTACGGCCGTCGCGCCATGAGCATGCCGAGCACGGTGCTCTCCCTCGTCTCGGCCGCGCGCACCAGGACGAGCAGGTTCTGCGCCTGAACGACGCCGGCCTCCGGCATGGCCGCTGTCTCCAGCCAGTCGAGAGCGTCGAGCTTCGCGTCCATCTCCATCTCAGCCACGGGGACCACGCTGGCCCTGTGCGCGGCGCTGTTCCCGGTTCGGACGGGTCGCACCGGTGTCGGCTGTGACGCGGTTGGCGCGCGGCCCGTTCACCAGGTCGAACTCGATCATCGCCGAGAACCGGACCTGCGTGTCCCCGGGCAGCTCGCGATAGCCCTTCATCTCGGCGACGAACGTCGCCAGGTCGTCGAGGGTGATCGCGTAGCCGTCGGCCGCGCTGTAGCTGTAAGTCGTCATCCGTGGCTCCTGCTGGTCATGGTCGGAACTCGATCCCGGGTGAGGCGGCCCGGTCGCTGTCGGTGCACAACTGCACGACGCGGCCGCGCTGGTCCTCGGCTGCGTTGGAGGGCACAGGGCCCGTCGTGGCGTAGGTTCGCCACCAGCCGACCCGCATCCCGCCGGTCAGCGGGCGGTCGTCGCCGATCTCGGCCCAGCGCTGCTCGGCCAGCTCGCGGGCCAGGTCGACATCGTGGGTGCGGCGCACCAGCACCGTCGCCCACCGGTAGCGCGGGTACCAGAGCACGTCAGCGCGTGGTGGCTTCGCCGGCCGCATGGTCGAGCCGTCCTCGCGGGTGATGACCTCGCGGCGTCGGCGTGTCGTCGGGCTGGTCATGGGCGCCCCAGCTCGTCGGCGGCGGTGATGGCCGGTGCGCCACCGGATGCGAGCTGCAGGCCGCGGAGCCGGCCGAGCGCGTTGGCGAACCCGCTGGACTTGCGGGAGTACCCGGATGCTTCGGCGAGCTCATCGGCGGACATCGCTTGCGGCCACGCGTGGACAAGGATCAGCAGCAGTGTGCGCTCGGCCTTGCCGAGCTGCCCGGCCCAATGCTCGACCAGCGCTCGGCCGGTCGGGAGCGGGGGTACGTCGCCGGCGGCTTCGATGCCGGCGTCGGTGGCCCGGATGGCGTCGCGGCCGCCGATGGCGAGCCCGGCCGAGCGGAGGGCTCCCAGCGCGTTGGCGAAGCCCGAGGACTTGATCGAGTAGCCGGAGAGCAGGGCGAGTTGCTGGGCGGTGAGGGTGCGGTCGTTCTGGACCAGGACGTGCAGCAGACGGGCCTGCGCGCGCGGCAGCGCGGAGTTGAGCGTGGCGTCGGGCCCGCTACTTGGAGTCGGGCGCGGCCGTGTCCGGGCTGCATCCGGCACCGGCCCGGCGCTACTGGAACGGCTACTCGAAACCTCGCCCGTCGTCGGCCGCAGCACTGCGAGCGGGGCTGCGACGAGCTCGGCCGCCGCCCGGACGAGGTCTGCGTGCTCGTCGGCGTGGCGGCGGAGATCGGCCACAACGGCGGTGAGGGCGACGACGTGCTCGTCGCTCAACGCTGGCACCTCGACACGCTCGGGCTCCGGGCGGGCCTTCTCCGCGGTGGTGAGCCGGCGCTCCAGCTCGGCGATCCGGGCGTGCAGCACCTTGGGGTCGTTCACGGCGGCCTGCTCGACAACCGCGGCCATGCGCTCCCCGATGCGGGCCAGGTCGACCTCGGCCATGCGCGCCACGGTGGGCCGCTGCTCGCCGGGCTTCGGGGTCGCCGAGGAGTCGAATGTCCACCGCCGGCGGACCTGGACCCGCGCGAGGAGGTCGAGCCAGCCCGGTGACCACCACCACGCCGTTCCTACCGGGAGGGACGGCAGCGAGCTCTTGACCTCTCGGGCCTGGTCCTCATCCGCGTGGAGCCGCACCCACTCGTCGATCGCGGCGACGTCGCGGGGGCCGGTCATACCGAGCGCGACGAGGACCTCGGCCTGTGTCAGCACGTCCTTGTTCAGCACCGCGGGACGCTGGGTGATCAGCGTGCAGCCCAGACCTCGGGCGCGGCCGCGCCGCACCAGGTCCTCCGTGGCGCCGAGCAGCCGCGCCCCCTCTGGTGCAGTGCGCTGGGGGGCGAACATGTCGGCCTCGTCCAGGATGACGTGCAGCGGGTCGCGGTTGCGGTGGTAGAGCCGCTCGAGGAAGTCGCATGCGAGCCGCCGGGCCTGGCCCTTCGAGAGGCCGGATAGGTCGACGACGGCCGGGACACGCTCGTCGACGACGACGTCGGCGACCAGGGCGCCGGCATGCGGGTCCAGCGGGACGTCGGCGTGGTCGCCGCCGAAGATGACGACGGGCAGTCCAGGGCCCTCGCCGGTGGCGTCGGCGCGGAGACCCCACCAGACCCCGACCGGGTCGAGCGCGACCACGGGGAGGCCGGCGCCGATGAGTTCCTCGGCCAGGACGACGCCGGTGGCGGTCTTGCCCTTGCCGCGCTTCCCGAGGATGGCGAAGGTCTCGGTGACGGCCTCGTCAGGCAGGACGAGGTCGGGCGCGATGCGCAGCTCAGCCATCGGCGGTCTCGTTCGCGACCCGGAGCAGCACGTCGCCGTGGCACGGTTCGCCCGGCGGACACCAGCAGGCCAGGTCCTTCCCGGCCAGCCGGTGGCGGACGTGGGCCACGCCGTACAGGAGCTCGCCAGCGAGGAGCTGGCGCTCGAACAGCTCCACGGCCAGCCGGCGCGCCGCCTCCACCGACCCTACGACCATCAGGGTCTCGACGTGGGCGGCGCCGAGGGAGTAGGTGACACCGATCTTGTCGTCGTCACGGCGCCGGTCGATCCGCCACGGGTTGCCCCACTCCCCCGGACGGGCCACGACGACGGCACCCTCGGGCTTTCGCCAGCCGCGGGCGCGGCTCAGCTGAATGCGCTCAGGCACGTCGCCCACACCCGCCCATCGCCGTGTGCGCCTCCGGGTCCGCCGTCAGCGACACGCAGCGCTGGCACTGATACACGGCCGGGGTCGACTCCTCGTCTCCCCGGATCAGCACGCCGAGCCGCAGGTACGCCGGCCCAGCCGTGATCGTGGCCGCAGCATCCGACGCAGCCGCCTCGAGCCGCCGGCGGACCTGCGCGGGGATGACGACGTCGGGCACCACCTGGTGGTCAGCCACGCTGCACCGCCAGCGCTGCTGCAGCGTCCCCGCGGCAGCGACCGCACACCGATCCCCAGCCGAGACGATGCCGGCGGCTGTGCAGGATCTGCGCTGCGGTCTCCAGGACCTCGGCGTCGACGATGCCCGGGATGGCGGCCGTCGACTCGTGCTCGGCCAGTTCCCTGACCCGCTCGATCGTCGACTCCGTCGTCGAGCCGGGGGCGCCGCCGACCAGCTGCTCGATCCGGCGCCACGCCGCCATCAACGTGCCGGGCGAGGGCGGACGGCGTGAGAGCAGACCCGCGGCCTGCAGCGCATGCACCGCCACCCGGGCAGCCACCTGTGGGTTCGCGTCGTACCCACCCGCGACGCGCGCGTACACGAAGTCGCTGATGGCCTCGTCCAGTGCGATCGCGACAACCTCGACCGCCTCGTCGACGTTCTCAGGCATGGAGCACCCGCTTCACGTCGTACGCGCACAGCCAGTCCGGTTGACCCTCGGGGTCGACAATCCGGTACCGGGCGTGCGGCTCCGACCGGTTCGCGTCGGTCTCGCAGGCCTCGACCTCGAGCACCGGCATCCCGAAGCCGGGCAGCAGGTGGTGCTCGATCACGTCGCCTTCGGCAAAGCGCTCCATCACGTCTCCGTCGTCATCGGTGGGGTCCACCCGGCCGCGATCAGGGCCCGGCGTAGCGGCATCGCCGCGATCGACAGCGCTTGCCGCGCGCTGGCCGGGAGGCTTTCCCACGGTGCGGCGGGGCGGAGCCAGGACATCGCGCGGGCGGTGGCCATGTCGGCCAGCGTGGGGATCTGCTCGGCGCCTGGCCGCGAACTCGTCGCCTGCGTGGCCGGATCTGGCAGGTCCAGCTCCTGCAGCAGGTGCACGGGCCATGCTCGCGACCTGATCTCCCCTACGTCGATCGCCATCACGGGGCAGGTCCAGAAGCCGATCGCCCGCCCCT
Organism: uncultured Pseudonocardia sp.; assembly: GCA_964247105.1. Taxonomy (GTDB): domain Bacteria; phylum Actinomycetota; class Actinomycetes; order Mycobacteriales; family Pseudonocardiaceae; genus Pseudonocardia. The sequence goes on along the minus strand of CAXTTN010000019.1, from coordinate 7,733 downwards.
CGAACCGCGGCGCGCCGTCACCGCAGTTGAACGCGCGCACGAAGGCCCCGGCCTCCACCAGACGCTCGGCGCGGCCGATTGGGGTTGCCGGTAGCCATGCGGCGCCGAGGTCGGCTCCCGCTGCCCGTGCCGCCGCCAGCACGTCATGCGCGTCGTCCGGGTCCAGCGGCCCTTCGTCGTCGGCGGTCATGCCGGCACATCCGCGGTGTACCCGTAGCGGGTGCGGTCCCGGGTCACGCGGTCCGCGATCGCTGCGGCCGCTTCCTCGGGCCATCGGCCGGTGCGCGCACCCTCGGCGGACACGTTCGAGCCCGACCCGTAGACGCGGCCGCAGTCGGTGGACTTCGTCGGGATCCCGTGCTTGGACGACCACTGCACCATCCAGCTGTTCTTCCGGCGGCGCAGACGGTCTCGGCCGAGGGACTGCCGCTGCAGCTGGAGCTCGACGAGGTGGTCGTCGCCGTGCGGCATCCGCACCGCCCGTTCCACCGGGTCGCCGACGTCCTCGTACCGGTAGCGCTTCGGGCCCCACAGAATCGTGCGCGGATCGATCTGGATCGAGCCGTGCATCCACCAGGGGTCGCTGCTGCTGTGCTCGTCGCGGCGCGCCCACAGCTCCCACTGGAGGTGTCCGTTGTCGATCCGGAGCTCGATGACGCGGGAGTGCCAGCCCTGCGGGTTGAGACGGCGTTGCACGCCGCGGCCGTGGCCCTCGGTGTGCACGTACAGAGCGCCGAGCCGGTCGAGGTGCAGGTGCGCCGCCAGGACGTGCTGGCTGCCCATGTTGCCGACCTTGACCTGCGCGGAGACGCCCGGGTGGGCGCCGGCGATGACGAGCTGGCCGCCGATCGAGCCGCGCGGGGAGACCGGCCACGGGCCGGGGAGCGGATCGATGTAGCGGTCGCCGATGGCGAGATCGGTGTCGATCGGGCCTTGCGGCTCCGTGCGGATGCCGCACCTGTCGCACACCACCCACCGGGAAGGTCTGGTGGGCCGGTTCGCCGTGCGCATGTCCACGCCGTCGACGACGGGGCGGTGCCCGAGCAGCCGACACAGCGGGATGAGCCGCGGTACCCCGTTCAGCCAGAAGCCTCGGTTGATCAGGCTGCGCTGGCCGCGGTCCTCGCGGTAGTCCGTCGAGTGAACCCACATCCGGGGCCGGTCCTCGGTGATCACGCTGTTCTCCTTGGCGTCGTCTCCGCCGGCCAGTGGTCGGCGAGCGCGCCGACGAACTGGCGAGCCCGGTTGTCGTCGAGCCCGAACTGCCCGACCAGCACGCGACGCAGGTTCGCGTCGAGGTCCGCGGCGGCGAGCACGTTCAGTACCGCGACCGCGTGGTCCCGCAGGTCCGCCGGGGTGAGCTCGCCGATCTGCCGGCCGTCGAGGGCCATGTTCAGGAACGGGCCGACCCTGCGGCCGAGCGCGACGGTGAACCTGAGCGGCTCGGTCGCAGTGTGATCGTCAGGTCGGTTCGGGCGGAGGTCCTTGACCAGCACGGCGGCCGCGTCGGTCTCTGAGATCCCGATCTGCGTCGTCAGCATCCGGAACACCGCGGCGTCGTGCTCGGCCTCGGTGGCGCGAGCCAGGCACGCCACCGCGTAGGCGACGGCCCGGTCGCGGGTCAGCACCCAAGCCCGGTCGTCGCCGACGTTCAGCCCGACACCGTAGGTGCCGTTGGGGAGTACCTCGGAGCGGACCCAGATGCCCTCGTGGCTGGGCGTCATCGAGCTGTCCCCTCCTTCGCGAGGACCTGCAGGGCCCGACGGCCGAACGCGCGGTCCTGCGCCGACACCACCCGACCAGCGGGGATGCGCAGCGCGGCCCGGGTCAGACGGATGTGGTCGACCTCCAATGCCGAGTCCAGGACCACCGCAGTCGCCGGCAGCTGCTGCACCAGCAGGGCGCGGCGCGCCTCCAGCTCGAGCAGCGCGACCCCTTCCGACGCCACATCGCCAGCGGCGGTGTGATCACCAGGCGTGATGCCCAGTTCGGTGCAGATGTCGCGCATCCCCGGCACGTCCTTCCACCCGAACACCACCCGGGCGGTCGCCTCGATGTCCAGCAGCCGGTGGTGACAAGGCTCCGGGTCCAGGCCCGCCTCGATGAACAGCGGCCGGACGAACGCCAGGTCGAACCGCGGGTTCGCACCCGCCCACGCCCGCCCGGCGAGCACCTCGTGGAACGCGCGCAGCGCGGCGCCGTCGCGGTCCCAGCCGTTCGGGTTGTCCAGCCCACGGTCGTAGTAGCCGTTCAGCTCCAACGCCTTCGGCTCCGCGCACAACATGTCGAACTCGTCGTGCGGCGGCACGAACCTGTCCCGCACCCCGGTCTCCAGGCACCACCAAGCCACCTCGACCACGACCTGGGCGTCCGGGTTCAACCCGGAGGTCTCGCAGTCGACCACGACCCGCTGCAGCGGCTCAGCCACGGACGTCGTCCGCCTCGTCGCCGTCGCCGCCGATCGGGTCGGTGGACGCGCCGTCGTCGCCCAGTTCGTCATCGGCCACCCACGCGTCGTAGACCTCCTTCGACACCGGGTACATCAGCGGGCCGGTGTCGGTGCGGGGCTCGGCCCACCAGCCCATCGGGAACGGCGCGGGCGGCGTGTGGAAGCGGGTCGGGCCGAGCTCGCAGGACATCCGCATCCCGGCGTCGTTGCACCCGATGTGGTAGCGGACCTCGGCCGCTTCGGGCCGCCACGCGGTGCCCGTGGCCATCTCGACGGCCAAGTCGAGCAGCGCGGACGCCCGCTGGGACTGGAACTCGCCGGCGCCGGCGAGGTTGGCCCAGCACGCGGAGACGGCGCCCATGACGACGCCGAGGTGCGTGCCCAGGTCGGGGCCGGCGGCGAGCGCGGCCTCGCGCACGCTCGCGACCCACTCGTCGAGCTCGGGGTTGGCCGGGGCGGTGGTCACAGGATTCCTCCGTGGGTCGGGGTCGTGCGGATCGGGGGCTTCGACAAGTCGGGGGCGGTCATGCCTGCTCGGTCACGCGCCACATCCCGGACCCGCGCCAGGATCTGATCGGACATCGCCACGAAGCGGGCCGACGTCATCCCGGCCTCCGCTTGGAGCGGGTGCTGCATCACCGTCACCCGCGCCCCGGTCGTTCGGACGCCGGTGCACGACTCGCAACACGGCACGAGCTCGCCGCGCTGCGCGGCCGGCGCCATGACCAGCGACACCCACACCAGCTGGGCGCAGTCGCAGCAGCGGTAGCTGATCGCGCACACCGCCGGAGCCACGGTCACCGCGGGGCAGACCAGCAGCGGCAGCTGGGCCGTTCCGGGCCGGCTACCCACGGTGCAGCCTCGCCGCGCGACGCAGGACCGCGGCCATGGCGCGAGCGCCCCACCAGGACCGCCATGACGCGCGTGGCAGCCACCGACCAGCGTGATCGGACAGGTACGCGATGTCGGCGAGGTCCTCGCCCTCGATCGCGGCCTGCAGCGCGACCAGCGCGGGATCGTTGCCGGCGATCAGTCGGATCGTCGCGCCCGCGGTGGTCGCGCCCCGGGCCACGCACACGGCGCCCATCGCGCACACCGGCGCGCCGGCGACGTAGGGCGCGCCCTTCTCACCGCCCGGCCAGAGCTCGCCGCGGTGCAGCCCGACCGCCATCAGGAGATCGGCGGCCCGCTCCAGGACCTCGCCGGGCGCCGTCAGCGGTGCGAGGCGGCTGCCAGCTCCCGCGCGTCCGGGACCCGCTGCTCGGGAACGTCGACGGGCGCCGACGGAGGTGTCGTCTGCGGGAACAGGCGGGCGCCGTGGGCCAGCTGCCGGCCCAGTGGCAGGCCGGTGCGCAGGTGCCGGCACCGCTGACCGATCGTTGCCCCACACCCACGCGGCGCGGGCGGGCACGGCCGCGTCTCGGCCTCGGCCCGGCGTACGAGCTGGTCCTGGGACAACGTGCGGTCGTGGCGCATGGCGGCCTCCTGGGGCGTGCGCTTCGTGGGCGCTGCCTCCAGTATCCACACGATCGCCACATACTTGAGTACTCATGCGACTTCTTCCCGCTGGTCGGTGGCTCGATTGGGCTGAACGGCGGCATCGGATGCACCCCTGGGCACGTGTGACGGGTCATCACCCGGCCCAGCCTGGAACGCGTCGAGCTCCGCGAAGTGGTCCTGCTGGGCACGCTCGAGGTCTGCGCGGGACCGGGCCCGGCCACGCAGCTGGGCGTCGACCAGGGCGCGGCCGCGGCGGTTGCGTTCGGCCTTGCCCGGGTCGTGGTCGCACAACGCCGCGCCCAGGTAGCCGCGGTCGTCGCAGCCCACCGGGCACGCCGCGATGGCGGCCGCACGGGCCGCGGCGGCGAGCCGGGCTTGCTGGGACGCGGCGCGGCTTCGTTCGGCGAGCCAGACAGGGTGCGCTCGGCGGGCGTCGCCGCATGGGCCACACGCCGCGGGCGCCCGGCAGTCCGGGCGGCCGCAGCGCGAGCCCGCTGGCGCCGGATGCGGCGCGGGTTCCTTGGTCGAGGGATCTTCGGGGGGCGTTACGGAATCGGGGACGTTCGCGCGGTCAGTGGTTACGTCGGTAGTCCCCCCAAGAAGTACTTCCGGTACTACGGAACAACGGACATCCATGGATGGCGGGAGTTGTTCGGCGTGTTGGCGGGAGTTCGCTTCGGCGGCCTCCGGAACTCCCGCCAACCCATGAGTGGCGGGAGTTCTTTCATCGGACCCCGCTGAACTCCCGCCACCCCTTGAGTGGCGGGAGTTCTCGTCATCGGTCGGAACTCCCGCCATCAGGGGCGGCTGCACACCCTCCGGAACTCCCGCCATTCCATGGGTGACGTGAGATACGCCCGGCACCCATCCGGCGAGCGGCGGCACGTAGTACTGGTTCACGGCCTTGTACCGGCCCCCGCCGTGGCGCGCGACGACCACGACGCCCGCCTTCACGAGCGCCCCCACGGCGCGCTCCGCGGTGCGCGGCGACTTTCCCAGCCACGCCGCCACCCGCGAGTAGGGCACCGAGCCCACCCGTGAGTCGTCCCGACACTCCTCCGCGATCTGCACCAGCGCCTGCAGCGGGTGGCCGCCCAGCCCAGCCGCGCGCAGCTGCTCCGCGGCGTCGATGACCTCGCGCACGATGCGGCCGCTCATTCGCCCTCACAGAGCCGTACGTCCAGGCCGGCCATCTCGGCCGCCTGGACGCAGTGCCTTGTGCCCGGCGAGGCGCCCAGCGGGAACGCCAGCACCCGCCATGCACCGGCATCGACCATCTCCTGGTTCCGCAGCGGGCCCGCAGCGCGGCCGTGCCGATGCCAGCGAGCGACGTGGAGCTCCTCCTCGATGCCGGCGACCTCGTGCTCCCGCACCCACGCCGCGGCGATCGCATCAGCACCGGTCGGGCATCCGCCGTGCACCACCGTGAGCGGCTGCCCGGCGTCCCGCCACGCCCGGGTCAGCGCAACCCGGACCGCGGCGGCGTCCGACCAGGCCCGCGAACCCGTCACCAGTACCCGGACCCGTGGACCCATCGACACCGCCGACCACGGCATGTACGACCACGCCGCCGCGGCCGCGGCCTGCATCACTGGTCCTGCCCGTCGTCCAGGTCGGGCACGCTGAACAGGCCGCGCTCCTCCGGCGGCCCCTCATCGCGGGGCGGCTGCGAGGCCTTCACACGGCGCTCCAGGTCCGCGAGGTCCGGGGCGTACACCTCCGCGAACGGGCGCGGGCTGTCGTCGTCGGCGTCGTAGCCGGTTGGGATCAGCACCCCCCGGTAGAAGTCCCCCACCTGCACCATCACCGGCTCCTGCTGGTGGGTCCGGTACATCTGCACCGGGGCTTTCCGGCGGGCCGCGACCTTCGCGAACGGGTCCAGCCGGTCCGCGTACACGTCGGTGCGCGCCGACGCCGGGATCTCCCGGCCGGTCGGGCCGACCAGGATCGTCGCCGTCGCGCGGTCGATCGACCGGTAGGCGCCGACCGCCGGGTATTCCAGGACGTCCATCTCCGCGAACGACAGCCTCAGCCCGTCCGTGAACAGGTTCGGGTCCTCCGTGACCGTCACCATCGGGCCCTCGCGGGTGATGTCGACGGCGTGCATCTCGTCCTTCTTGCCCGGCCCCTTGAACACGGCTAGGACCGAGCGGACGTCACGCACGGCCCACAGTGAGGGCCCGCCGGCCAGCTGGCCGGAGCAGCTCACGTAGCTGTGCCCGACGATGCTGCCCGTCGTGGAGATCCCGCACAGCAGGTCCAGGGCACCCGGCTCGTCGCCGTAGTGGCCACGCCCGGTGTGCAGCAGCACCGCGCACAGGTAGCCGGCGTCGTCGGACGTGTCAGCGGTCTGCAACAGGTCGGTCAGGAGCGCCACCAGGGCGCGCGTCTGAATGCGGACGCTCATCGGACGTACTCCGTCGGGGTCGTGGTTGCCGGCAGATACGGGGGCTGCCGGGGGCGGCGTGCTTTCGTGACGCTGAGGTGGTGCAGCGTCAGGCCGAGCCAGATCCGGGGGGTGGTGGCGCTCACCGTTTCACCGCCGCTGCGGTGATCGCTGCGAGGACGATGAGACCGACGATGGCCGCGCCCCACGTGACGTTGCCGTAGCCGACGATGGAGGAGTTCCACCACAGCACCAGCTCACCCCAGAGGGTGTCGGGTGGCTGACCCTTCGCCAGGAAGGTCAGCGCGGCCGTCACGATTCGCTCCCGCTGGCCGGTTCGGACAGCAGCCGCTGCAGGCCTGCGACCAGCCGTCCGGCGTCCTTCCGGCTGTAGTTCAGCGTGCGGCGCATGTCGTCCTGGCGGGCCCTGAGCGCGCCGAGGTCGCGCAGACCGGTGACGACGTCGTCGATCGACACGTGGCACTCCCACGTCCCGACGTCGCCCCGCCCCGCAGTGCCGCCGAGCTCCTCGATGATGCGACCGATCAGGGCCGCCCGGTCACGGGCGGACGGGCTGCGCGAACTGGCCGGCGCGAGCTGTTCCAGCTCGCGGACCTGCGCGCGGAGCCGCTCGACCTCGCGCTGCGCGTACGCCAGCTCCCGGGTGAGCTCGGCGCCGCGGTTGTGGCCGTCCCAGTGCAGGCGGGTCGCGATCGCCCGCAGCGCCGGGCCCTGCTCGATCGGCTGCAGCTCGGGCGCGGGCTGCACGACGGTGCAGGTGCGGCGCCGGCGCCCGGACGGTGGGGCGAGCACGCCCCACGACGGTGGCAGGTCCAGTCCCTCGATCAGCGACGGGTGCGCGACGACGAGCCACCAGCGGTTGCAGTACCGCAGCCACTGGTCGGCCTTCGTCGGGTCGGCCAGCTCCACAAGCACGTCGCTGCGGGACACCTTGATCTCGTGCCCGACCAGCTGGTGACCGGCCGACGCCGTGACCCCTTGCCAGAGCGCGTCCGCCCGCCGTGGCCAGCCAGGCGCGGGGAGCTCCGTCAGGAAGATCCCGCCCGGCCGGGACTCGTCGGGCAGATAGTGCCGGCGCAGCATCGCGACCATGTCGTGGGCGGTCGTCGGCTGGGTCACCGCAGCCGTCACGACATCGCCTCTGCGACCGCCGGGAACTCGTCCCACGTGCGGCCGTCGAGTGCCCGCCCGGCGAGCGTCAGCGGGGACTTCATCGTCGGCGCCATCGGCACAGACCCATCAGCAGGGTGGCGAGCAAAGGGCACCCAGTCCCCCGCCGTGGTGACGTTGCGCCAGCCCCCGCCGCCGACCGGCTCGGGCGCCCACCGACCCCACTGTTTGAAGAAGAACGGCACGCCCGCCGAGGTGCACTGGTCC
>CAXTTN010000018.1:10111-38122 GCA_964247105.1 uncultured Pseudonocardia sp. | reverse complement strand
ACGCGCGCATTCGCTGCGCGGCGCGGGCGCAGCAGCTCGCGCCCGGCGCACAGAACGCGCGCGGGAACCCGCGACACCGCCCCACGGCTCCACCACGCGCGCATTCGCTGCGCGGCGCGGGCGCAGCAGCTCGCGCCCGGCGCACAGAATGCGCGCGGCGACCCACACCACAGCCACACGGCTCCACCACGCGCGCGCTCGCTACGCCCCGCGCGCACAGCAACCCCCGCCCGGCCCACACAACGCGCGCGGGGCGCGGGGGTCAGGTCTTGTGGATCTTGACGCTCACGTTCATGCCGGGGACCAGCGCCAGGTTCTTCGTGTCGTTGAGCGCGATCTGCACCGGGATCACCTGGGTGACCTTCTGGAAGTTCCCCGACGTGTTGGCCTGGGGGAACAGCGAGAACACGCCGGCCGCGCCGCCCTGGATGCCGCGGACCGTGCCGGTGAGGGAGACACCGGAGAACGCGTCGACCGTGATGTCGACCTGCTGGCCCGGGCGGACGTCGTTGATGTCGGTCTCGTCGACGCGCGCCGTCACGTAGATCTTGGAGAAGTCGTACGCGACGGCCAGGGCGGTGCCCGCCGGCACGAACGCGCCCTCGACGCCGTTGTCGACCACAACCGTGGCGTCGGCAGGCGCCCGGATGGGCATCTCCGGCTGGACGAAGCCGCCCTGGATCTTGACCCGGCCGATGACCTGGTCCTTGCGCAGCAGGGTGCCCTGCGTGCCGGTCCAGTCCACGAGCGTGCCGCTCGCCGGGGCGTTGACGGAGATCTTGTCGCCGTCGATCTGGGCGTTGTCGGTGGACACGTAGTTGCGTGTGTCGATCACGTAGCTCGCAGCGAACAGGCCGGCGGCGACGAGCGCCACGATCAGGATCACCAGCAGCGCGATGCGCGTGGACCGCTTCATCCGCCGCTTCGGGGCGGGCGGCTCGGGCGGGGCCGCCGTCGGCGTCGGCTCCGTCATCGGTCCTTCGACCATGGTCGCCCTCCTGCGTGAATGGAGCGGGGCAGATCCGAGCGGGCGGTCACTGGCCGGCGGGGAGCACGACCTGCTGCCCCTCCTGCAGACCGGCGACGACCTGGGTGCTCTGGTCGCCGACGATCCCGGGTGTGAACGGCACCGCCTTCTGCGCGCCGTCGGCGCCCAGGACGGTGACCGTGCTCTTGCCGGCGTCCTTGCGGACGGCGGAGTTCGGCACGGTCAGCACGTTGTCGGTCTCGTTGGTGACGACCGCCGCGTGGGCCGTCAGGCCGGCCTTGAGCCGCGGGTCGCCACCGTCGACCGAGATCGTCACGTAGTAGCTGATCACGCCGGAGATCGCCGTCCCGGTCGGGGCCACGGAGACGACGGTACCCGCCGGGGTGAGGTCGGGGACGGCGTCGAGCGTGATGTGGACCTTCTGGTTCGGCGAGATCTGGGTCGCGTCGGACTCGCCGAACGGCACCACGAGCTGGAGCTGGTGGATGTCGTCGAGGACGATGAACTGCGAGCCGCCCGGCCGCGACGGGGACGCGGCCGCGGCACCGGCCGACGCGGCCGCGGCGGCGCCCGCACCGGGGATGGGCGAATCGCTGCCCGGGGCCAGCGCGGTGGTGCCGGTGCTGGGCGACAGGAACTCCCCGACCGCCCCGTTCACCGCCGAGACCGTTCCGTCGACCGGCGCGCGGAGCGCGGTGTTGTCGAGATCGTGCTGGGCCTGCGCGACGGCGGCCTGCGCGGTCTGGACCAGCCCGGACTGCCCGTCGATGGTGTAGGGCCGGTCGGACGCGGTGGAGGCGGCGTTGTTCTGCGCGCTCACCACCCCCTGCTGGGCGTTGGCGACCGACAGCTGGCCCGCGGCCTCGTCGACGTCCTTCTTCTTCCTGGCGGACGCCAGTGCCGTCTTGTCCGCCACGACGGCGCGCTTCGCGGCGGTGACCGCCGACTTGTCCGACGCGACGGTGGAACACGCCGGGTTGACGACGGTGGCGACGGGGCTCGTGAGCGAGGCGGAGGTGCTGCTACTGCTGCTGCTGTCGGAGGAGGAACTGCCGCAGGAGTCCTGGTCGTCGTTCAGCTGATCCTCGGCCTGGTCCAGCGTGTGCTGGTCGAAGTCGAGCTGCTTCTTCGCCCGGTCGATCGCCGTGTCGTCGAGGGAGGACGTGGCGTCGGCCTGGTTCTTCGTCGCGTCCAGCACGGTCTGGGCCTGGGCCAGCGAGTCCTGCGCGCCCTGCACGACGGGGGAGCTCGTGGCCTTCCCGAGCGCCGCCTGCTGCTGCTTGAGCTGGCCCTGGGCCTGCGCGAGCGCCTGCTTGTAGGGGAAGGAGTCGACCGACGCCAGCACCTGGCCCGCCGTGACGTGGTCGCCGACCTTCACCGACACGACCGTGAGCTGGCCACCCTTGGGGAAGCCGAGGTTCTGCTCGCTGATCGCGCTGAGGGCGCCGGTGGCGGAGACGCCGGTGGTGAGCGCGGCCCGCTCCACCGTCGCCGTACGCGGCGGCGGGGTGCTCGTGCTGGTGCACGACGCGAGCGCCAGTCCCAGCACCGCGCTCACGACCGCGGCGGTGGTGATGCGATGAACGTTCACGTGCGGACTCCCTCCCCCGCGGCGGCGCCCGAACCGGGGAGCGGGGCGCCAACACGCGTGAAGGCGAAAGTTATCTGATCACGGGCAGGAAACGAGAGACGGGTCATCCACTTGTACGGTGGGAGTGCGCCCCGGGCATGATCCGCAGGGTGGTACGGGCCGATATGGGCGAATCGAGGACGACGGATGACGGTGGAAACGGAGCCGGTGCTGCGCGCCGACGCCCGCCGCAATCGTGATCGAATCGTGGCCGCCGCCAAGGAGTGGTTCGGCGCCCACGGCGCCGACGTGCCGGTGGAGGACATCGCCCGCACCGCCGGCGTCGGCGTCGGCACGCTCTACCGGCGCTTCCCCGACCGCGAGGCGCTCATCCGAGCGGTGGCGCGGGACAACTTCGCCAACGCGCTCACCGAGGCCCGCGCGGCGGCGGCCGAGGAGCCCACGGCGTGGCGGGCGCTGGTCCGTTTCCTGCACCAGTCCACCGAGCTGCGGCTGTGCGTCCAGCTCGCGATGACCTCGCCGTCGGCGCGGGCGGTGATCAAGGGCGATCCGCACACCGAGCGGTCGCGCCGGGCCATGCTCGACGTGCTCGACGCCATCGTGCGCGCGGCCCAGGCCGAGGGCACGCTCCGTCCCGACATCGGCGCGGGCGACGTGGCCATGCTGTTCGTCCTGCTCGTCCGCCAGGTGCCGCTCCCGAACGAGGAGGCCTGCCAGGTCGCCTCGCAGCGGTGCATGGCCCTGATGCTCGACGGGCTGCGCGCCCCCGGCACGGCCCTGCCCGCCCAGCGGCTCAGCAGCGAGGACCTCGGCCTGTAGCCGGACGTCGTCCCGGTCCCCACCGCCGTGATCCACTCCGGCACCGGCCCGTAGCCGGTCCCTACCAGCTCCTCGCTCTTCGGCCCGCTCGACGCGGAGCCGGCCGCCGTGTTGATCGCCGCCGACCGCTAGGGTGCCGTCGTCGTCAGGTGCATGCGTCGAGAGGCCGGTCGTCGCAGGTCAGCGCGCTCACCCGGTTCACCGGAGGCTGGTCGATGGGGCGGGCGCTGAAGGACATGTCGGTGCTGGTCACCGGCGGTGGATCCGGCCTGGGAGCCGCGGTGGTGCACCGCTTCGCCGCCGCCGGGGCCAAGGTGACGCTCTCCGGGCGGCGCGCCGGGAAGGTCGCGGACGTCGCCGCGGCCGCCGGGCCGAACGCCTGCGCCGTCGTCGGGGACGTCACCGCCGCCGCCGACCGCGTCGCGATGGTGGACGCCGCCGTCGCGCACGGCGGTGGTCTGGAGGTGCTGGTCCACGCGGCGGGCAACATGTACCGCGGGCCGGTCGAGGAGCTCACCGAACAGGGCCTGCACGACGTCTTCGCGTCCAACGCGATCGCCCCCCTGCTCCTCACCGGTCTGGCCCTGCCCCACCTGCGGGAACGCTCCGGTGCGGTGATCCTCTTCGGGTCGGTGCACACCCGGCGCGCGTTCCCCGGCGCCTCCCCCTACGCCGCCACGAAGGGCGCGGTGGAGGCGCTGACCGGCGTCCTCGCCGCCGAGCTGGGCCCCCAAGGTGTGCGGGTGAGCTGCGTGCGGCCCGGCGGGGTGCTCACCGAGATCAACCAGCGGGCCGGGCTCATGGACGACGACACCGCCGCCGCCCGCATGGCGGCGCTCGGCCCGGCCCACGCGCTCGGCCGTCCCGGCACGCCGGACGAGGTGGCGGAGGCCGTCGAGTACCTGGCGACGGCCGAGTGGGCCACCGGCGCCATCCTCACCATCGACGGCGGGCTCGGCCTCGGCGTGACGAACGCCTGATCAGCGGCCCCGCCGGGGTTCAGCCGTCGACGGACGGCCGCGGCGGCGCAACAGGGCCGCGGGGGCGCCGTGGTCGGCGCGCAGGCGACGCAGCTCGGGATCGTCGGTCCAGAACGACGCGAAGTCCTCGGGCGCGAACCTCTCAGCGATCCGGTGCATGGCGATGTCGTGGCGCACGTACTCCACGGCGACGAGCACGACGGCCGGGTCGTCGGTGAAGACGCCCCAGGCGTCCCCGCCCTCGACGATGCCCCCGATGACGGCCTGCTCGCGGTCCGCGGACACCACCAGCAACCGGCAGCCGAGGTTCTCCAGCACCACCTCCGGCAGGGAGAACCGGTGCATGGTGGTGTGCCCGACCGGCTCGGGATCGTCGCCGAAGCTCACCACCGAGACGTCGACGCCGCGGTCGTCGGCCCGCCTGACCAGCGGCTTCAGCGCCTCGATCTCGGCCGGCCACGCCGAGACGAACAGGTCCTTGCGGGCGGCCGCCACCACGTCCTCGGAGCGGGCCAGCAACGACGCGCGGTCCGCGAGGTTGTGCACCAGCCGTACCTGCGGCGGTGACGCGATCTCGGGCAGCGCCTCGTGCAACGCGTCGACGGACCGGTCGAACTCGCGGCGCATGCGGTCCAGCAGGGACGCGGGCGGCAGCGAGAGATAGCCGACGCTCGCCTCCCCCGCGTGCACCTCGTACGCCGCGCCCCGCCCCACGAGCTTCGCGAGCGTCTCGTAGACGGTGCTGCGCGGCACCCCGGAGCGCTTGGCGACCTCGTAGCCGTTCAGCGGCGTGCCCGCCGCCACGAGCGCGACGTACGACTTGGCCTCGTACCCGGACATGCCGAGGCGCTGCAGCTCCTCGATCACACTCTGTGGGGACACGGTCACATGGTCGCAGGTGGGTGGCCGACCGAGTCGACCGACTTCGGCCGGGCCAGCCCCAACAACGCCCCCTTCGTGATGCCGCCGTCCACCGCGATGAGCTGGCCGGTGACGTAGCTCGCCTTGTCCGAGCCCAGGAACAGCACCGTCTCGGCGACGTCCGCAGCCGACCCGAGCCGGCCCAGGGGCACCCGGGCCTCGCGCCGCCGCCGCGCCTCGGGGTCGGCGTGGATCGCGTTCGACATGCCGGCGTCGATCAACCCGGGGGCCACGGTGTTGACGCGGATGCCCAGGCCCGACCACTCCATCGCCATCTGCTCCCCCAGCATCGCGACGCCGGCCTTGGTGGCGGTGTAGGCGCCCGCGTTCGGGGCGGAGGCGATCCCGTTGATCGACGCGAGGTTGACGATGGCACCGCCGCCCGCCCGGGCCATCCGGCGGGCGACCGTGCGGCCGACGACGAACGTGCCGGTGAGGTTCACGCGAACGGCGAAGTCCCAGTCGGCGGGCGACAGGTCGAGCAACGGCCCGAAGCGGACCACGCCCGCGGAGTTGACCAGCAGCTTCGGCGCCTCGGGGAGGGCGTCGACCGCGGCCTGCACGGATGCCTCGTCGGCCACGTCGACCGTCGAGGCGACCGCGCCGATCTCGGCCGCGGCGGCGGCGACCGCGTCACCGTCGATGTCCCAGGCGGCCACCCGGTACCCGGCCCTCACCGCGAAGCGCGCGATGACGGCGCCGATACCGTTGCCCGCGCCGGTCACCACTGCCCACTTCGTCGCCACGGCGATCCTCTCGCACCCGTCGTCGGTGTCGTAACGACGCTACGATAATCCCCCCGACACCGGAGGTGGGGCGTGACCGGAAGCATCCTGATCAGCGGCGGCTCGGTCGTCGACGGCACCGGGGCCGCCGCCCGCTCCGGCGAGGACGTGCTGATCCGCGACGGGCGGATCGCCGCGCTCGGGCCCGCGGCCACGGGCGAGCCCGCCGACGAGCGGATCGACGCCACCGGGCGCACCGTCATGCCCGGCCTGATCGACGCCCACACCCACCTGTCGTTCGGCGAGCCCACCGGCAACGACGAGCTGTTCCACCACCGCACCGAGGCGTACAGCTCGATGCTCTCGGCGTACAACGCCCGCAAGGTGCTGCGCGCCGGCGTCACGAGCGTCCTGGACGCCGACTGCCTGTGGAACATCGGGGTCGAGCTGCGCGACGCGATCGACAGGGCCCGCGGATGCGCGTGGGCGGCCAGGCGCTGATGACCATGCTGGGCGGCACGGCCGGGCGGATGATCGCCGACGAGGGCACCACGGGCTACGCCACGGTGGTGCGGGGCCGGGACATGATGGTCGACGAGGTCCGCCGGCAGATCAAGCACGGCGTCGACTGGATCAAGATCATGGTCACCGGGCTGATCCCGTCCATGAAGGGGCCCGAGGTCAAGGTCTGGAACCTCGACGAGCTGCGCACGGTCTGCGACACCGCGCACGAGCTGAACACGAGGGTCGTCGCGCACTGCCGCAACTCCGAGAGCACCCGCGACGCCGCCCGCGCCGGGGTCGACCTGATCTACCACGCGTCCTACATGGACGACGAGGCCCTCGACGCCGTCGTCGAGTCCGGCAGCGCGCTGTGCCCCACGTTCACGCTGCTGGGCAACCTGGCCGACTACGGGACCCTCGTGGGCACCGCGCCCGAGCTGCTGGAGGTGTTCCGGTCCGAGATCGCCGTCACGGCCACGCAGATGGCGAAGGCGCACGCGGCCGGGGTGCCGTTCCTCATCGGCTCGGAGACCGGGTTCGCCGTCACCCCGGTCGGCGAGTGGCACGCCCGCGAGCTGGAGATGTTCGTCGAGTACGTCGGCATGACACCGATGGAGGCGATCGTCGCGGCCACCCGCAACGGCGCGTTCGCGATGCGGATGGAGGGCGAGGTCGGCACGCTGGAGGTGGGCCGCGTCGCCGACGTGATCGTGGTGGACGGCGACCCGTCGACCGACGTCCGGGTGCTGCAGGAGCGCGAGCGCATCGTCGAGGTGATCAAGGACGGGGTACGGATCGACGTCACCACGCCCATCCCGGAGCGGCGGATGCGCACCGAGGACCAGGTCCGGTTCCTCGCGTCCTGCCCGCTGACGCGTGGGCTGGCGCTGACGGCGGCCCAGCTGGAGAAGCTCGCGCGTGTCTGAGCGGGTGATCGACGTGCACGCCCACGCCGTCCTGGCCGGCGTGCCCCACACCGAGCTGGGCACCGGCCCGGACGGGCGGCCGTACTACCGCGTCGGCGACTACGTGCTGCACGGCGTCCGGTACGCCGGGAGCCCGTTCATGGACCTCGACCGGCGGCTGGCCGCGATGGACGCCTCGGGGAACGACGTCCAGCTGCTCTCGCCCAACCCGCTTACGTACTTCGGCTCGCTGCCCGCCGCCGACGCGGTCGCCTTCGCGCGCGCCCACAACGACGGCCTGGCCGCCCTCGCCGGCCGGCACCCCGGCCGCCTGCTCGCGGCCGCCCAGCTGCCCGTGCAGGACGTGGCCGCGAGCGTCGCCGAGGCCCGCCGCGCGGTGCACGACCTGGGCATGAGAGCCGCCTACCTGGACACCGACCCGGCCGGGCGCACGCTGGACGACCCGGAGCTGGACCCCCTCTACGAGACCCTGGTCGACCTCGACGTCCCGCTGTTCGTGCACCCGTCGCCGCTGGGTGCCGCGGGCCCGCCGGACGACGCGCGGTTGCGCCGGTTCGACCTCGACCTGGTGCTCGGCCTCGCCTACGACGAGACCCTCGCGGTGGCGGCGCTGGTGTTCGGCGGGGTGCTGGAGCGCCATCCCGGGCTCGACGTCTGTGTGTCCCACGGCGGGGGCGCGGCAGCGTTCCTGTCCGGCCGCCTCGCCCGCGCCGCCGCCGTGCGGCCGTGGGCGTCGAGCGCGGTGCGCGACCGAGGTTTCGAGCACTTCCACCGGCGGCTGTGGTTCGACACCCACGTGCACGACGCGCTCTCCCTGGAGCTGCTCGTGGCGCGCACGGGCCCCGATCGCCTGGTTCTCGGCACCAACTTCGCGGGCTGGGACTCGGGTGCGGCCGACCACCCGGCCGACCTCCCCCTCGCCGCCAACGCCTGCCGCCTCCTGCGCCTTCCGGCTGCTATCGTCACGGCCCGCTGAGCCGGTCGACGAGCGGGTGGGTGCAGACGATGCCGGACGATCCCCTCACCGACGCCGGGCGGCGCCTCGCGGGATGGCTGCCCGCGACCGCGCGTCTCGCCGACCTCGAACGCTCGTCCACCAAGTTCGTCGAGGGGCTCGCGCGGATCGGCGACGTCATCGCCGTCGACGGCGCCCTGCCCGGATCGCTCAAGCTGCTCTTCGCCGCGGCGATCTGCGCCGTCAAGCGGGACGCCTCGCCGGCCGTCCACTTCCTGGGTGCCGCCGCGGCGGCCGGCCTCGCCCGCGAGCACGCCGAGGGCGCGGCCCTGGGCGTGCTCATCTCGCGGGGCGTCGCCGCCCACGGGGTGTTCGCGGCCGCGATCGAGGCGGCCTACGGGCCCGGCGGCGGTGGCGGGTCCGGCCCGGCGGAGCACCCCGTCGACGTCGCAGCGGCCTACCGCCACTTCGGCGGCTACTTCGGCGCGGTTCCCGACTACGTCGAGCTGCTCGGGGAGCGGGCCGGCCGCGCGTTGGAGGGGTACTTCCTCATGCGCGAGGCCGCACTCGGCGAGACCGGCCTGCCGGCGCGGGACACGGAGCTGATGCTGTGCGCGGTCAACACGGCCGAGTACCAGGCGCCGTTCGTGGCGATCCACGCGCGCGGCGCCCGGCGGGCCGGGGCCACGGAGGCGCAGCTGGTGGAGGCCGCCGTGACCGCGCTGCCGCTGGTCGGGCTCGCGGCGTGGCTCCTCGCGGCACGGGGGATCCTGGACTCGCGCGACGCCGGTTGAGCGATCTGCCCACCTTCGGGCCTTGGCCGCGCGGCTCCCCCGATGGTAAGCAACACCAGGGCCTCCGCCGGACGACAGTCACCGGCTAACGCCTATGCACCGCGAGGGTGCCGAGATGGAGGAGGCCGGATGAGCGAGACGTTGATGGCACGCGGGCAGGACCGCCCGCAGGAGACGGTGCTGGAGCGGAACGGGCGGCGCGTCGTCACGATGGACTCGGCCCGTTCGGTCGACGCCCGCAACACCGATCGCGACGTCGTGGTGCACGCCTCGTTCAGCGGCGTGCTGCCGGCCCGCATGGTCGCGATCCACCGGCCGCGCGCCGTGATCGGCCACGACGCGTGCGTGGGCAAGAACGGGTCCGGGATCTCCGGGCTGTGGTACCTGGAGGCCCTCGGCATACCCGCCGCCGTCGCCGACGGGATGACCGCCGACCTGGGCAACGGCGACGACGTCTACCGGTCGGGGATCGTCTCCCACGTCAACTACGTCGCGGAGACGTGCGGCGTCACGCCCGGCATGTCGGTCCGGGAGGCCGCCGCCCTGCTGCTGGACCGCGACCCCACGGACCCCGAGGTGGGCAACAAGGTGCGGCGCGAGATCGTCGAGACGCACCCGAGCGGCAGGCGGGTGGTCGTCACGGACGCGGTCGTGTGGGCCTACCCCGAGGACGAGCGCACCAGCGTCATCGTCAGCGCCGGGCACACCGGCCGCAGCGGCGCCCGGTTCGTGATCGAGGCCAACCCGTGGGGGTTCATCTGCCACGACGGCGGGATGGGCAAGAACCGGTCGGGCATCTCGGGCCTGCGGATGGCCGACGACGTCGGCCTGGCCGGGGCCTGCATCGACGGCACCACCGCACCGGTGGGCGACGCCTTCCTCGGCTACTCCGAGGGGTTGATCAGCGCGCACAACGACGCCGGAGCCCGCCGGGGGGTGGCCGTCGGCATGACGGTCAAGGAGGCCGCGCACCTGCTGATGGTCGGAGAGGACTGAGCACCGTGGGCGAGACGCTGCTCGACCGTGAACAGGATCATCCCCAGGACGTGGTGGTGGAGCGGGACGGTCGCCGGGTCGTCACCATGGACTCCGCACGCTACGTCGACGCCCGCAACACCGGGACCGACGTCGTGGTGCCGGCCTCCTACATCGGCGTGCTGCCGGCCCGGATGGTGGCGGTGCACCGGCCCCGGGCGGTGATCGGGCACGACGCGTGCGTGGGCAAGGACGGCGCCGGCATCGCCGGCCTGTGGTACCTCGAGGCGCTCGGCATCCCGGCCGCCACCGCCGACGGGATGACCGCCGACCTGGGCAACGGCGAGGACCTCTACGCCAACGGGGTCGTCAAGCACGTCAACTACGTGGCGGAGACCTGCGGGGTCCGGGCCGGGATGACCGTGGCCGAGGCCGCCGAGCTGCTCCTGAGCCGGGATCCGCGCGACACCGCGGTCGGCAACAAGATCCGCCGCGAGATCGTCGAGACCCACCCCAGCGGGCGCCGCGTCGTCGTCACCGACTCCATCGTCTGGGCCTATCCCGAGGACGAGCGGCGCAGCGTGCTGGTCACCGCAGGCCACACCGGACGCAGCGGGGCCCGCTTCCTGCTCCAGGCCGACCCGTGGGCCTTCATCTGCCACGACGGCGGGATGAGCAAGAACCGCTCCGGCGTGGCGGGCCTGCACACCGCGGACGAGGCGGGCCTGGCCGGAGCCTGCATCGACGGCTCGACCGCGCCGATCGGCGACGCCTTCCTCGGCTACGCGCACGGGCTCATCAGCGCCCGCAACGACGCGGCCGCCGCCCGGGGCGTCACGATCGGGATGACGGTCAAGGAGGCGGCCCACCTGCTGTTGGTGGGTGGGCAGTGACACCGTCCGGGCACGGCCGAGCGCAGCGCAGGAGCGAACCATGACCATGACCGAGCAGCCCCTGGACGCCGCGACCGCCGGCGACCTGCGCGCCAACGGGATCGTGGACTCCGACGTCCACCCCAACTTCGTGAGCGGCCTGCGGGACCTGATGCCCTACATGAGCCGCACCTGGCGGTCGCGGCTCGGGATCGGCGGTGACGACTGGGCCAAGGGGATGGCGGCAGCCCAGTTCACGCTGCCGCTGGACTACCTCTACATCAACTCCGCCGGGGCCTACCGCGAGGACGCGGCCCGGCCGGGCATGCCGCCGGCGACCGATCCCGAGTTCGTGGGCCGCCAGCTGCTCGACACGCACCACATCTACCGGGCCGTGCTGCTCTCGGGGCAGTGCCTGGGCATCGGTGCCATGCCCGACGGGACGGTCGCCGCGACGATCGCGTCGGCCTACAACGAGTGGATGACCGAGCGCTGGCTGCAGGTCGACACCCGCTTCCGGGGCGCGCTGGTGGTGGCGCCCCAGGATCCGGAGGCCGCCGTCGCCGAGATCGACCGGGTGGCCGGGCGGGACGGCATCGTCGCGGTGTTCATGCCCCTCGGGCAGATCCTGATGGGCGAGAAGCACTACTGGCCGATCTACGAGGCGTGCACGCGCCACGCGCTGCCGCTGGTCGTGCACCCCAGCGGCACGGAGAACGTGTTCGCCAAGGCGCCCCAGATGGCCGGCACCCCCACGTACTACCTGGAGTGGCACACCGCGCTGGGCCAGATCCACCAGTCGAACACGCTGAGCATGATCTGCCACGGGGTGTTCGAGAAGTTCCCCGACCTCACGTACGTGATCGCCGAGGGCGGCTTCCTCTGGGCGCTGGAGGTGATGTGGAAGCTCGACCGCGACTGGAAGGGGCTGCGCAACGAGGTCCCGTGGCTGACCCGGCCGCCGTCGGAGTACCTGCTCGACAACATCCGGTTCACCACCCAGCCCTTCATCGAGCCCCACGACCCGCGGCACCTGGCGCCGCTCATGGAGATGCTGCACGCCGAGCGGGTGCTGATCTACAGCTCGGACTACCCCCACTGGGACTTCGACAACCCGGACCGGGCCCTGAGCCGGCTCACCCCGGAGCTGCGCCGCCGGATCCAGGTCGACAACCCGCGGGCCGTCTACGGCGATCGGCTGCACTGAGTGGCCACCCGTCACGTCGTCGACAGCGTCGAGAACATCCCGCCGGGCGGACGCGCGATCGTCGAGCTGGGTGGCCGGTCCATCGGGGTCCTCAACGTCGACGGCACGTTCTACGCGCTCGGCAACCGCTGCCCGCACCACGGCGCCCCGCTGTGCGAGGGGGTGGTCAAGGGGACGATGGACGACACGGCGCCGCACGAGTACCGCTACGGCCGCCACAACGAGTTCATCGTCTGCCCGTGGCACGGCTACGAGTTCGCACTGCGCACCGGGCGGCCGCTGGTCGATCTCGGCTCGGTGCGGGCGCGCACCTACCGGGTGCAGGTCGAGGACGGCAGCGTCGTCGTCTACGTCTGATCGAGGGCTCGGACCTCAGAGGAGGTCCAGCTCCTCGTCGCCGTCGAACACCCGCAGGGCGCCGGACGGGCAGGCCCTCGCGAGCGCGAGCTGGGCGCTGTCGGACGGCGGGGGCGCGCCCGGCACCACCTCGGCGAGCTCGTCGTCGTCGAACCGGAAGAAGGCGGGCAGGTCCGCGACGCACGTGCCCGAGCTCATGCACACATCGCGGTCCACCTCGACGCGGTACGCCATCGGCCGAGCGTCCCGGCCGACCCGGTGCCCCGTCAAGCCCATGTGGACACCGTCGGTCCTTCCGAGGACGTCGTTCCGCTGCTAGCGTCGTGATTCTCGCCACGCCGACCAGGGGGCCGACGTCCATGGATCCCATCACCCTCGACGGGTACTCCGACGTGCGGGAGGCGTACCGCCAGCGTGACCTGCGCCAGGCCCTCTACGACGCAGGCGGCGTGGTGATGGCCGACAGCCTGCTCGTCCTGCACGGCGACGAGCACCGCGTCCGCAGGCGCGTGGAGAACCGGCTCTTCCGGCGCGGGACGTTCCGGCACTGGGAGAGGGAGTTCCTCCGCGACGTCGTGCGCGACACGCTCGCGCCGTTCGTGGCCGCGGGCCGCGGCGACCTGCTGGAGGTCGGCTACCGGACGGTCATGAGCCTGCTGGCCATGGTGGCGGGGATCGACCGGCCCACCGGCAGCCCCGCCGAGGCCGACGCGCTGTACCGCTTCGCGAAGAAGTTCTCCGAGGGCGCGACGATCGTGCACACCACGCGCGATCCCGAGGAGGTGCGCGCCGAGGTCGCCGCCGCGCTCGACGAGTTCGACGAGATCTTCCTGCAGCCCTCGGTGGCCCGGCGCCGCGCGCTGCTCGAGCGTTTCGAGGCCGGCGAGATCGTCGAGGACGAGCTGCCCCGCGACGTGCTCACCGGGTTGCTGCGCAACTGGGACGAGCTGCGCATGGACGACGGCATCCTGCGCCGCGAGTGCGCGTTCTACCTGCTCGCGGGCTCGCACAGCACCGCCGACGCGTTCGCCCACTCCGTCGACGACTTCTTCGCCTGGTCCGCTCGCGAGCCCGATGCGGCCGACGCCGCCCGCCGGGATCCGGTCCTCCTGCAGCGGTGCGTCCACGAGACGCTGCGCCTGCACCCGGCCAGCCCGGTGGCCCAGCGCTGGGCACTGGCCGACATCACCCTGCGTGGCGGCGTGGAGATACCCGAGGGCTCCTTCGTCGTGCTCGATCTCGCCGCCGCCAACCGCGACCCGCGGGTGTTCGACCGGCCCGACGTGTACGACCCCCACCGTGCGGCACCCGACGGCGTCCCGCCGTGGGGGCACTCCTTCGGGGGCGGGATGCACGCGTGCATCGGCAGCGAGCTGGCGGGTGGGGTCGCCGCACCGGAACCGGAACAGGTGCTCGGCACCGTCACGCTGATGCTCGCCGCGCTGCTCGATGCCGGGGCCGTGCTCGACCCGGACGACCCGCCGCGGCGGGATCCGGCCTCGGCCCGCGACCACTTCGCGACGTACCCGGTGCTGTTCCGGGCGTGACACCCGGTCGGGTTGCCGGGCCACGAGTACGGAGTTAGGTTCCTAACGTCGTCAGCATGTGGTCCGTAACACACCGGTGCGAAGAGGAGGACCCATGGGGTCGATGGTCGGTGCCAGGGTGGTCCGCAAGGAGGATCCCGCGCTCCTGACGGGCCGCGGCAACTACGTGGACGACATCCGGCTCTCGGGCACGGTCCACATGGCCTACGTCCGCAGCTTCTCCGCGCACGCGACGATCGACGGCATCGACGCGACCGAGGCCCGTGCGGTGCCGGGGGTGCTCGGCGTGTGGACGGCCGCCGATCTCGCGGGCATGCCGGCGAGCCGGTCGGTCCCCGGCATGGAACGGCCCTGCCTCGCCGGAGATCGCGTGCGGTTCGTCGGCGAGCCGGTGGCCGTCGTCGTCGCGGAAGACCGCTACATCGCGGCCGACGCCGCCGGGCTCGTGCACGTCGAGTACACCGACCTGCCGGTGCTGGCCACCGTCGCGACCGCCACGGCCGAGGGTGCGGCGCCGATCCTGCCGGGGCTGCCGGGCAACGTCGTCATCTCCCAGCAGCTCTCGGCCACCGACGCGGAGGCCGAGCTGGCCGCGGCCCCGCACCGGCTGTCCCTGCACCTGGAGAACCAGCGGTGCGCCGCGGTGCCGATGGAGCCCACGGTGTGCCTCGCCGACTGGCAGGCCCAGGGCCTCACGCTCTACCTCACCACGCAGAACCCGCACCACAACCGCAACGAGATCGCGGTGATGTTCGGGCTGCCGCAGCACGAGGTGCGCGTGGTGGCCCCCGACGTCGGCGGCGGGTTCGGCGCGAAGGCCTCGTTCTACCCGGAGTTCCTGCTCTGCGCGGAGCTCTCCCGGCGGCTGGGCCGCCCGGTCAAGTACGTGGAGACCCGCAGCGAGAACCTGACCTCGATGGTCCACGGGCGGGCCCAGAGCCACGACATCGAGGTGGGTTTCGCCGACGACGGCGCGGTGCTCGCGCTGCGCCTGCGCGTCACCCAGGACTGCGGGGCCTGGCCGGACACCACCGGCATCGGCCTGCCGACGCTCACCTCGTTCATGGCCGGCGGCTGCTACAAGATCCCGGTCCTCGCGCCCAGCTTCCGCTCGGTGGTCACCAACACCACGCCGGTGGGCGCGTACCGCGGCGCCGGGCGCCCCGAGGCCGCGTACATGATCGAGCGGGTGATGGACGCCGTCGCCCACGAGCTGGGCCTCGACCCCCTCGACGTCCGGCGGCGCAACTTCATCCAGGCCTCCGAGATGCCCTACGCCACGCAGTTCGAGGGCATCGTCTACGACGAGGCCGACTACCCGAAGGCCCTGGAGCAGCTCCTGGGCATCATCGACTACCCGGCGCTGCGGGCCGAGCAGGCCGCCCGGCGCGACGACCCCACCCAGCCGCTGCTGGGCATCGGATTCTCCACGTTCGTCGAGATGGGCGGCTTCGGGCCGACCCCGCTCTTCGAGCAGTTCGGCTACGTCGGCGGCTGGGAGTCGGCCAAGGTGCGGCTGTCCACCGACGGTTCGGCCGTGGTCAGCGTGGGCACGAGCCCGCACGGCCAGAGCCACCAGACCGCGTTCGCGCAGATCGTGGCCGACCAGCTGGCCATCCCGTTCGACCGCATCAGCGTCATACACGGCGACACCGCCACCGTGCAGGAGGGCATCGGCACGATGGGCAGCCGCGGCATCGCCGTCGGCGGCTCGGCGGTGTTCAAGGCGGCCAACAAGGTGCGCGCCAAGGCGATCAGGATCGCGGCGCACATGCTGGAGGCCGACGAGTCCGACGTCGAGCTCGTCGACGGGCAGTTCAGCGTCCGCGGCACGGGTGGCCCGGGCGTGTCGATGGCCGAGGTCGCGATCCGCGCGATGAAGCCGCACCTGCTGCCGCCCGGCACGGAGCTCGGGCTCGACGAGACCGCCCACCACGAGCCGTCGAACCTCTCCTACCCCTCGGGCGCGCACTGCTGCGTCGTCGAGGTCGACCGCGGTACCGGCCGCGTCGACGTCCTGCGCTACGTCGCCGTCGACGACTGCGGCGTGGTGATCAACCCGCTGACCGCGAAGGGCCAGATCCACGGCGGCATCGCGCAGGGCATCGCCCAGGCGCTCCTGGAGGAGATCACCTACGACGCCGACGGCCAGCCCACCGCGGGCACGCTCGTCGGCTACACGGTGCCCTCGGCGATGGACCTGCCACCCTACGAGACCGACCACCTGGTGACCCCGACGAGCTTCAACCCGCTGGGCGCCAAGGGGCTCGGCGAGTCCGGCGCCACCGGCGCGCCGCAGGCCGTCGTCAACTCGGTGATCGACGCGCTGCACCACCTCGGCATCCGCAGCATCGACATGCCCTGCACGCCGCAGAAGGTGTGGCGCGCCCTCCAGTCCGCGAACGGGAGCTGACCCCATGTCCCACCACAAGGTGACGATCACCGTCAACGGCTCCCCCACGACCGACGAGGTCGAGGCGCGGTTGCTGCTGGTGCACTACCTGCGCGAGACCCGCGGTCTGACCGGTACCCACGTCGGGTGCGACACGTCCAACTGCGGCGCCTGCACCGTGATGCTCAACGGGCGGACCGTCAAGTCCTGCGCGGTGCTGACCGTCGCCGCCGACGAGGGCGAGATCCTCACCGTCGAGGGGCTGGCCGAGAACGGCGAGCTCTCGCCCGTGCAGGAGGGGTTCCGCCAGTGCCACGGCCTGCAGTGCGGGTACTGCACGCCCGGAATGGTCATGGCCGCCACCGGCCTGCTGCTCGACGACCCGCACCCCGACGACACCGCGATCCGCGAGGGCATCGAGGGCAACCTCTGCCGCTGCACCGGCTACGAGATGATCGTGGACTCGGTGAAGTGGGCGGCGGAGAACGGCGGCGCGGGCCCGGCCGCCACCCGCCACGCGCAGCACGGGACCTGAGCGCGCCCGCGCCTTCGCAGCCCCCTGTGATCACCGCCACCATGATAGGCGGGGCTCGCGCGGCAGCGCCTCGGCCGGCGCGCGAAGGTACTGCAGGCCGCGATCACCCGTGCCCGCGCGCGCCGTCCATCGCTGCGCGCGTGGAGCGACACGCGCGCGGCACGCAGAACGCGCGCGCCGACGAACCGCCCACGCCGGCCCGCGCGCGTTGTGCTCACCGGGCGCGCGTCGCTACGCCCGCGCGGTGAGGGAAGGCGCGCGCCGGCCGGGCGGCGTCACCGGGCGGCGTCACCGGGCGGCGTCACCGAGCGGCGTCACCGAGCGGCGTCACCGGGAGGACGGTGGTGGCGCGCGCGGCGGCCGGCCGTTCCAGCAGCGGCCGCTCGGCGAGCAGGATGGAGCAGTTGACGGCGTACCTCGCCGGTCGGCCCACCATCGTGATCCGGTGTAGCTCGGCGATCGGCACGAGCGGTGAGGCGCCCTCTGTCATCGGGACGTCGTGGTCGGAGCCCGGGTGGACGGTGATGATGATCAGGTCACCGCTGGAGGTGGCCGTCCAGCGCCCCGATGCCGCCTGCCCGACCGATGTCACGGGTCGCGAGTATGCCCTCGACAACGGGTGCGCGAAAGAGCGTCGATCATCGGGCGACGGCTCAGGAAATGACAGTCCGCTCATTTCGGACAATCGCCTGGAGGCCCTTCGGCGCTGTCTCTTCCGGCACGTCCGACCGCGCTTGTTGCGGTACGCGACGGCGCTGGTGGGGGCGGACGCCGAGGACGTGACCTGCGGAACTTCACCAGTGACCCGGACGGGGTCCTGCGGCTGGGCGAGCACGATACGCCGCCAATCGCCTGACGGATCTGATGCGCACGCGGACCCGGAACACCGGCGCCGTCGACGCCTGCGAGCGGGCCGGCCGGCATCGCCGTGACACCGGCGCGGGCGCCCGCGACCTGCCGGGCTGCGGCGCCGACCCCGGCGAGACGCGGGATCCACGACGCCGACCACCACGTCACGGACCGGGGAGCCGGAGCACGACTCCCCACGGCGGAGACCGAGCTGCCCGACCGCGCGCGCGCCACGACGGCGGCGCGTCCGTCCTCGCCGCCCCGGAGGGCCGCCACACCTGACGTGACCGCGCCCGACAGATCCGCCCGGGAATTCCCGGGCGGCACTGAAGCATCCGCGACATTCCGAAATCCGCCGAAGTCAGGGGAGTGCGCCACGGTGACATCGCCCTCAGCTGTGAACTGCCGGCGGCTGTTCGGCCGCAGCCGTCTGATCTTTTCGGTCCATTCACCGTCACTCACCGCTACGCGTAGCCCCTTCCGTGGACCGCTCGCAACCCTTTCTCTCAGAATCCGGTTGGCGTGCCGAACGGTCCGGATACGGTCGCGCTCATGAGGAGAACCGTTGCTCGGCTCGGGTGGGCGGCGGCGTTCCTGCTGCTGTTGCTCGCCCCGCTGCTGTTCGCAACCGGGGCGGGCGAGCACAGCGGCTTCGTCCTGGAGGTCGCCCTGGTGTTCGGGTTGCTCGCCGCATCGGTGATCGTCAGCACGGTCGTCGTGGTCTCCCGGCTGCGGTCGTTGACCATCGGGCTGGGCATCGAGCAGCTGGTGCGGGTGCACCGCTACTTCGGGCTCGTCGCGCTCGGCCTCGTCCTCGCGCACACGGCGCTGGTCGTGGCCGCCGACCCGGCCAACATCGGTCTGCTCGACCTCGCGCACGCCCCGCCGCGGGCCCGGGCCGCGACCACCGCGACGATCGCCATGGTCCTGCTGGCGGGCACCGCCGTGCTGCGCAGGCGGGTCCGGCTGCCCTACCAGATGTGGCGCTGGCTGCACCTCGTGCTCGCCGTGACGGCCGTGGCCGGCACCGCGCTGCACGTCATCCTGCTGCGGCACCTGATCAGGGACGCCACGATGGGCGCCTGGTTCGCCGCGCTCACGGGCGGGCTGGTCGTCGTGCTCGTCGTCCGGTGGTGTGCGCGACCGCTGCTCGACGGGCGCAACCGCTACTGGATCCGCGAGGTCCGCCCGGAGCCGGGCGGTGTCAGCACGCTGGTGCTCGCGCCGGCCGGCCGGCGCCGCGCGGCGGGGTGGCGGCCGCTCGCGTTCGCCCCCGGCCAGTTCGCCTGGCTGCGCCTGCGCCGGTGGGCGCTGTTCACCGACCACCCGTTCAGCATCGCGTCGGGGACGCGTGCGGACGGGACGGTGGAGTTCACCGTGCGCCGTATCGGCAGCTACACCCGCAGGCTCGGCCGGCTCCGCCCGGGCACGACCGTGTACCTGGACGGCCCGCACGGCGCGTTCACCGTCGACCACACGCGCGCGACGGGCCTGGTGCTGCTCGCCGGCGGCGTCGGCATCACCCCGATGATGAGCATGCTGCGGACGCTCGCCGACCGCGGCGACCAGCGGCCGCACCGGCTGCTGGTCAGCGGCCGCTCGCCGGCCGACCTCCTGTTCACCGACGAGCTCGACCAGCTGCGCCGGCGCCTCGACCTCACCGTCGTGCCGACGATCACCAAGCCGTGCCGGGCTGGACCGGGAACACCGGCCGCGTCGACGCCGACCTGCTGGACCGGGTGCTGCCCGGCGGGTTCGGCCGCGACCAGCTCGACTACTTCCTGTGCGGTTCCGCCCCGTTCGTCAACGGGGTCATGGACGCGCTCGCCGAGCTCGGCATCCCGCCGGACCGGGTGCACACCGAGCAGTTCGACATGGTCTGACCCCGTCCGGGAGCCCGTGAGCGGCACGACCCCGGTCGACGTCGCAGCCCCGGTGGTGTCCTCGCAGCACGCCGGTGCGCTGCGAGGACACCCGACGGGCTGCGAGGTGTGGGAGACGATCAGGACAGGCCCAGCAGCGCGGCCGCGTTGTCCTTCAGGATCAGACCGCGGACCTCGTCCCTGATCTCCAGCTTCGCGAAGTCGGCCCGCCAGCGGTCCGGGGTGATCACCGGGTAGTCCGAGCCGAACAGGACCTTGCGCCTGAGCAGCCCGTTGGCCGCGCGGACGAGCTGCGGCGGGAAGTACTTCGGCGACCAGCCCGAGAGGTCGATGTGGACGTTGGCCTTGTGCGTCGCCATCGAGATCGCCGCGTCCTGCCAGGGCACGGACGGGTGGGCGAGGATCACCGTGAGCTGCGGGAAGTCGGCGGCCACGTCGTCGAGCAGCATCGGGTCGGAGTAGCGCAGCTTGATCCCGCGCCCGCCGGGCAGGCCCGCACCGATGCCGGTCTGCCCGGTGTGGAACAGCGCGGGCACGCCGGCCTCGGTGATCGCCTCGTAGAGCGGGTAGTACGCGCGGTCGTTCGGCTCGAAGCCCTGCAGGCTGGGATGGAACTTGAAGCCGCGCACCCCGTGCCCCTCCACGAGCGAGCGGATCCGTTTCACCGCGTTCGCGTCGTGGGGATCGACCGAGCCGAACGGGATGAGGATGTCGGCGTGCTCCGCCGCGGCGTCGGCGATCTCCTCGCTGGACAGCGCCGGATGCCCGAGCGCCGTCGCCGCGTCCACGGTGAAGATCACCGCCGCCGTGCGGCGCGCGCGGTAGTGCTCGGCGATCGCGGCGACGGTGGGGGTGCGGTCCTGGTCGGCCCGGAAGTACGCAGCGGACGCGTCCATCAGCTCCCGGTCGAGCGACAGGCAGCCGTGCCCGTCCTGCTCGACGTGGACGTGGACGTCGATGGCATCCACTGTGGACAGATCGATCACGGCAGCTTCCCCTCGGTCTTGACGGCGAGCAGCGCCCGCAGCGCGGCGTCGCGGCGGGCGGCGAGCTCCGCCGGGTCGGTGCCGGCGAGCTCGTCGTCCACGCCGTCGACGATCTTCCCGACCAGCTCCGGGCCGAGCGAGACCCGCCCCAGGTCCCGCCACCACCGCTCGGTCGGCGGCCCCAGGTGTTCGAGGACGTGCGCGATGCCGCCGGGGCCGCCGGAGAGGTGCTGGTTGGCGAACGGGCCGAGCAGCGCCCAGCGCAGGCCCGGCCCGTGGCTGATCGCGGTGTCGACGTCGGCGACCGACGCGACACCGCGCTCCACGAGCGAGTACGCCTCCTGCCACAGCGCGGCCTGCAACCGGTTGGCGATGTGGCCGGGCAGCTCCTGGCGCAGCCGGATCGGCTTCTTGCCGACGCCGGTGTAGAACGCCATCGCGGCGTCGACGGCGGCGGCGGAGGTCCGCTCCCCCGGCACCACCTCCACCAGCGGGACGAGGTGCGGCGGGTGGAACGGGTGCCCGACCAGCACGCGCTCGGGATGGCGCGCCGCTCCGCGCGCGATCACGGTGGGCAGCAGCCCGGACGAGCTGCTGGCCAACACGACCTCGGGCCGCGCGGCCGCATCGAGCACCGCGAACACGGCGTGCTTGACGTCCTCGCGCTCGGGCCCGTTCTCCTGCACGAAGTCGGCGGCCGCGGCGGCCTCGCCCGCATCGGCGGTGAAGGAGAGCCGGTCGAGCGGGGCGCCGATGACGGCGATCCCCTCCCGCAACCGCTGCTCGGCACCGCCGGCCGGGTCGCTGGCGACGACGGCCAGGTCGTGGGCGAGGAAGTGCGCGGCCCAGCTGATACCGATGACACCGGTGCCGACGACCGCGACCGTCCGGGTCATCGGGCCAGCTCCGCGAACGCGTCCAGCGCCGTCGGGTCGGCGAGGACGTCCTTGCTCGCGACGTCCTCCGCCGCAGCCCCGCGCAGGATCTTCTTCACCGGCAGCTCCAGCTTCTTGCCCGTGCGGTTGCGCGGGATCACCGGCACCGCGGCGATCCGGTCGGGCACGTGGCGCGGGGACAGCGCGGCGCGCAGCTCCCCCGCCACCCGCGCGCGCAGCGCGCCGTCCAGCTGTACGCCGTCGGCGAGCTGGAGGAACAGCAGCAGCTCCCCGTTGCCGCCCGCCGGGTCCTCCAGGTGCACGACCAGGCTGTCGAGCACCTCGGGCAGCTCCTCGACCACCGCGTAGAACTCCGCTGTGCCCAGTCGGACACCGCCGCGGTTGAGCGTGGCGTCCGAACGCCCGGCGATGACGGCGCTGCCGGCCTCGGAGAAGCGCACCCAGTCGCCGTGCCGCCAGACGCCCGGGTAGGTGTCGAAGTAGGCGGCGCGGTAGCGGCTGCCGTCCTCGTCGCCCCAGAAGGAGACGGGCATGCTCGGCATCGGGCGGGTGACCACCAGCTCACCGAGCTCGCCGACCACCCGGTTCCCGGCCTCGTCGAACGCCTCGGACGCGACGCCGAGCGTCGGGCCGGAGATCTCGCCGACCCACACCGGCTGCCAGGCGCTGCCCTGCACCATGCCGGTGCAGATGTCGGTGCCGCCGCTGCCGTTGTTGAGCAGCACGCGGTCGCCGAACTGCTCGGCCACCCAGCGGTATCCCTCCGGCGGCAGGGGGCTGCCGGCGACGCCGACCTGGCGCAGCCGTGCGAAGGCGTACTCCGTGCCGGGCACCAACCCCTGGGCGCGGCAGGCCATCAGCCAGCCCGGCGAGGCGCCCATGATCGTGGCGCCGGTGGCGTCGGCGAGGCGCCACTGCCAGCCGACGTCCGGGTACACCGGGTTGCCGTCGATCAGCACCACCGACGCGCCGACCAGCAGCCCGGAGACCAGCGCGTTCCACATCATCCAGGCCGTGGTGGAGAACCACTGGATGCGGTCGCCGGGGCCGAGGTCCCAGGACAGCGCGTGGTTCTTCGTGTGCTCCACCGTCATGCCGCCGTGGCCGTGCACGATCGCCTTCGGCTTGCCGGTGGTGCCGGAGGAGAACAGCACGTAGAGCGGGTGCGCGAAGGGCACCGGCTCGAACGCGAGCTCGCCGGGCTCGGCGAGCAGGTCCGCCCAGCCCAGCGCGCCGGGCAGCGAGCCCGCGCCGTAGGGCACCTCGACGACGTGCCGCAGCGTCGGCAGTCCGGCCCGCAGCGTGGCGACCTCGTCGCGGCGGTCGATGTGCTTCGTGCCGTAGCCGTAACCGGACACCGCGAGCAGCACGGCGGGCTCGACCTGGGCGAACCGGTCGATCACGCTGCGCGGCCCGAACTCCGGCGCGCAGCCGGCCCACACCGCGCCGAGGCTCGCCGTGGCCAGGAACGCCACGAGCGTCTCGGGGATGTTGGGCAGGTAGGCCACGACGCGGTCGCCCCGGCCGACGCCGAGCCGCACGAGCCCGGCGCGGGCCCGCGCGACCTGCTCGCGCAGCTGCGCCCACGTCAGCTCGACAGGGTCGCGGGTCTGCGAGTGGGCGACGACCGCGACGTCGCCGGGCGCGGTGCCGGTGCCCCGCAGCGCGTGGAACGCGTAGTTCAGCTCGGCGCCGGGGAACCACTCCGCGCCGGGCATCTCGCGGCGGCCCAGCACCGCGCTCGGCGGGGTGGTGAAGGCGATGTCGAAGTACTCGACGACGGCCGACCAGAACCCGTCCAGGTCGGTGACCGACCAGCGGTGCAGCGCGTCGTAGTCGTCGAAGGCCAGGCCACGCTCGCGCTCCAGCCAGGTGACGAAACGGCCGATCCGGGTCGTCTCCCGGACGTCGGCGGGCGGGCTCCAGAGCAGCTCGGGTGTCATGCCTTCGCCACCTTCGGCCCGCGGCCCGCCATGAACTCCCGCATCCGCAACTGAGCCTCGTCGCTGCTCGACGCCACCGCCGCCATCAACGCCTCCAGGAGGAACCCCTGGTCCGGATCGGCGGCGGCGATGCGCGGGAGCGCCTGCAGCACCGCGAAGGTGGTGACGGCGGAGTTGGCGGCGATCTTCTCGGCCAGCCCGAGCGCGTGGCCGAACCCCTCGCCCGCGCCGACCCGGTAGTGCGACAGGCCCAGCGCGTGGCCCTCGTCGGCGTCGAGGACGCGCCCGGTGAGCATCATGTCGGCCATCCGGTGCGCGCCGATCAGCCGCGGCACCCGCACCGCCGCGCCGCCGCCGACGAACAGCCCCCGCTGCCCCTCGGGCAGGGCGTAGAACGTGCTCGGCTCGGCGACCCGGATGTGCGCCGCGGACGCCAGCTCCAGGCCGCCGCCGACGACCGCGCCACGCAGCACCGCCACCACCGGCACCGGGCCGCTCTCGATACGGTCGAAGACGCGGTGCCACATCCGGGAGTGCAGCACGCCCTCGAACGCGTCGCGCTCGGCGAGCTCGCCCAGGTCCAGCCCGGCGGAGAAGTGGTCGCCGTCGGCGGCGAGCACGACGGCGCGGACGCCGTCCGGGATCGCGGTGAAGAACGTCTCGATGCCGAGCACCGTCGCGTCGTCGAGGGCGTTGCGCTTGGCGGCGCGGGCGAGCCGCAGCACGGCGATCTCGCCGTGCTCCTCGACCCGCAGCGTCGGAGGGAGGTCCATGTTCCGAACGTAACAGGAAACCTGTCATTATGGGAACGTGGAACCGTCGCTGCTGTACGCCGTGAAGCAGGTCGAGCTCGCCGTCCGCGCCCGCCTCGACGAGGTGGTGCGGCTCGCGGGCCTGACGACGTCGACCTACACGGCCCTGACGGTGCTGGAGCGCCGCACCGGCCTGACCACGGCCGAGCTGGCCCGCAACTCCTTCGTCACCCCGCAGGCGATGGCCGACATCGTCACGGCGCTGGAGCGGCGCGACCTGATCGGCCGCCACGCCGACCCCGGCCACGGACGGCGCCGGCTGATCAGCCTGACCGCCGCGGGCCGCGCGGTGCTGGCCGAGCTGGCCCCGGCCGTCGCGGCGCTGGAGGAGCGGATGCTCGCCGACCTCGACGGCGAGGCCCGGGCCGCGCTGCGCCGCGCGCTCAACGCCTGCCGCTCGGCGCTGTCGTCCTAATACCCTGCCGGTCATGGCCTACGACGAGGACCTGGCGGCGCAGATCCGCGCGGCGGTGGCGACCGAACCCGGCGTGACCGAGAAGCGGATGTTCGGCGGCCTCGCGTTCCTGGTCGACGGGCACATGGCGGCCGCCGCGGGCAGCCGGGGCGGCATGCTGCTGCGGGTGGACCCCGCCGAGACCGACGCGCTGGTCACCGAGCCGCACGCGGAGCGCGCCGTGATGCGCGGCCGGGAGCTGGACGGCTGGCTCCACGTCGACACGGCGACGCTGTCGGACGCCGAGCTCGAGCGGTGGATCGCCCGCGGCGTGGCCTACGCCCGCTCGTTGCCACCCGGGTAGGGACGCACGACGAGGACCGGGCAGGGCGCGTGGTAGATCAGCGCCTGGCTGGTGGAGCCCAGCAGCATGCCCGTGAACCCGCCGTGGCCGCGGCTGCCGACCACGACCAGCTGGGCGGCGTGCTCCATCAGGCGCTCCACCGGCTTGCCCCGGGCGAGCACGCGACGGACCGGCACGTCGGGGTACTTCTCCTGCCAGCCGGCGAGCCGCTCGGCCAGCAGCTCCTCCTCGCGCTGCTGGAGCCGCTCCCACTCGGTGTCGAAGCGGTCGGGCAGCGTGGCGTCGGAGGTGTACTCGAGCCAGGAGTGCACGGCCACCAGCTCCGCGCCGCGCCAGGACGCCTCGTCGAACGCGGTGGCGACGGCCGCGTCGCTGGTCGCCGAGCCGTCGACACCGACGACCACGGGGCCCTCGGTCGGCGGCGCCGCATCCTCGACGGCGCCGCGCACCACGGCCACCGGGCAGTGCCCGTGCGCGACGAGCGCCACCGCGGTGGATCCGGCCAGGATGCCGTGGAAGCCGCCGGAGCCCCGGGAACCGAGCACGAGCATCCGGGCGTCGTCGGTCTGCTCGACCAGCGTCGGGATCGGGCCCGCGGTCTGCAGGTCCACCGCGATCGCCAGGTCCGGGTGGTTCCGGCGGATCTCGGACTCGGCGGCGGCCAGCAGCTGCTCGCCGCCGGTCTGCATCGCGTCGAAGTAGCTCTGCGGCGGGGCCAACCCGCCGGTGTAGCCGAACGCGTAGCAGTTGCTCGCGAACACCAGCCGCAGCGGGAGGTGACGCGCGGCGGCCACGTCCGCGGCCCAGAGTGCGGCGTGCAGCGCGGACGCCGATCCGTCGACGCCGACGACGATCGGCCTGCCGAGGGTGGTGCTGGTCATCGGGGAACCCCTTCACGGGAGATGTGGACGACGGTCACGCCGCGGACGGCCTCGGCGAGGACGGTCGCGACGTGCCGGTCGGTCTCGTCGTCCATGGCGTCGCGGATGGTCACGGCGCCGCCCTGGACGTCGACGGTCCAGCGGCCGTGGCCGCCGTAGATCTCCAGCTGGTGCCGGACGTCCGTGGCGACGTCGGCGTCGGCGCGGGTCAGGGGGCGCACGAGGTCGCGCCGGGTGACGATGCCGACCAGCCGCGCGCCGTCGACGATCGGCATGCTGCGCAGGCCGTCGTCGCGCATCGCCGTGACCAGGTCGACGACGTCGCTGCCCCGGTCCATCGCCGTCACCGGCACGGTCATCACGCCGCCGACGGTCGGGGCGGGGTCCCGGGGCGTCTCGTCGGGTCGCTCGATGCTGCCCGCGTCCGAGCAGTGGTAGCGCGGGTCCCGCGGGAACCGGTCGCGCAGGATGTCGGCCTCGGTGACCAGGCCGACCAGGTCGCCGTCGTCGTCCACCACCGGCAGCGCGGTGTAGCCGTGCGACACCAGCAGCGTCGCCGCGGCATTCACCGTCGTACCGGTCGTCACGGTGACGACGTTCGTGGTCATGATGTCGCGCGCTCGCATCGACAAGCCTGCCTTCCGGTCGGTCGAGGCCGACGCTAGGTGCGGCGCGCCCGCCCGCGCTGCGGCCGTTCGACCCGGCCGGCCCGGGACCTCTGCCGGCGGGCGCATGCTGGACGCGTGCTGATCGGGCTGTTCTCCGCGCTCTGCGCGACGGTGCTCAACAGCGTGGCCGGGTTGCTCCAGTCCGACGCGACCCGCCGGGTGAGCAGGCGCCGCCCGCTGGTCGTGCAGCCGCGCTACCTCGGCGGGGTGGTCATCGACGGGCTCGGCTGGGCGTGCACGGTCGTGGCGCTCCGCCACCTGCCGGTGTTCGCCGTGCAGGCCGTCCTGGGTGGCGCGATCGCGCTGACGGCGCTCGCCGCTCGCCGGCTCTTCGGGTCGACGCTGCGGACCGTGGACCGCGTCGCGGTCGGGGCGTGCGTGATCGGGCTCGGGCTGGTGGCGGCGAGCGCGGGAACCGACCGGCCCCCGGACGTGTCGGTCGCGGCCTACGTCGTGCTGTCGCTCGCGGCGGTGGGCCTGGCGGTGGCCGCGTTCCTGCTGTGGCGCCGGGAGCGCGCCTGGCCGCTGGCCGTGGTGGCCGGGCTGGGGTTCGGGGGTACGTCGCTGGCGGTCCGCGCCGTCACCGACCCGGACGGCGTCACCGGGCTCCTCACCCAGCCCGCGCCGTACCTGGTGGTGGTGTTCTGGGCCGTCGGCATGGCCTGCTACTCCCGGGCCCTCGTGCTGGGCGCGGTCTCCCGCGTGACCGCCGTCTTCCTGGTCACCGAGGTGCTCGTCCCCGGTCTCGTCGGGATCGCGCTGCTGGGTGACACGGTCCGGCCCGGCTGGTGGGTGCCGCTGCTGATCGGGCTGCTGCTGGCCGTGGTGGGCGTCGTCGTGCTGGCCGACTCCCCCGCCCAGGCCCCGCCGCGACCGCGACGGGTCCGCTGAGGGACCAACGCGCACCGCGTCGGGACCTCCGGCCGTGGTCGGGGATCGGCGGGAACGCCACGCTCGATGCCGGCCGCCGTGTCCGCGGAGTCCGGAGAGGCGAGGAGTCCTGGTGAGCATCGACGTCGTCCCACCGCCGGTCGACGACGCCGAGGACACCGACCAGCGCCGACCGCTGGCCGAGCTCTTCCGCGACCTGCGCACGTCGCCCGCCGGGCTGACCGGGCGCGAGGCCGCCCGGCGCCGGACCGTCCACGGGCCGAACCAGCTGACCCGGCGCGGCGGCCCGAGCTGGCCCCGCGAGCTGCTCGACCAGTTCACCCCGGCCGAGTGCCGGAACTACTTCCGGCACTGCG
>CAXTTN010000018.1:0-10101 GCA_964247105.1 uncultured Pseudonocardia sp. | reverse complement strand
CAGTTCACCCAGCCGCTCGTGCTCCTGCTGGACGTGGCGGCGGTGCTGGCGTGGGTGGGCGGGACGCCCGCGCTCTCCCTCGCGGTGCTGGCGGTGATCGTGCTCAACGCCGCGTTCGCGTTCGTGCAGCAACGGCAGGCCGAACGCGCCGTCGACGCGCTGGCCGCGTTCCTGCCCCCGACCGCCCGCGTGGTGCGCGACGGCGTGCGGCGCGAGATCGAGGCCGCCGACCTGGTCCCCGGGGACGTGCTGGTGGTCGCCGAGGGCGACCACGTCTGCGCCGACGCCCGGATCATCGACGGCGCGCTCGTGCTCGACCTCTCGGCGCTCACCGGGGAGTCGCTGCCCACGAACCGGGCCGCGGGGCCGCAGGCCGTGGTCGGGCCGCTGCTCGAGGCGCAGGACCTCGTGTTCAGCGGGACGACCTGCACCGGCGGCGAGGCGACCACCGTCGTCACCCGCACCGGGATGCACACCGAGCTGGGCCGGATCGCCGCGCTGTCGCAGCGCGGGCGCACCCGCCCGAGCCCGCTGGAGCGCCAGGTGCGGCGCGTCACCTGGATCATCGCGGCCGTCGCCGTGGCGGTCGGGGTGGCGTTCGTGCCCGTCGGCCTCGCGGCCGGGCTCGGCTGGGCCGCGGCGATCACGTTCTCGATCGGGCTGATCGTCGCCAACGTCCCCGAGGGCCTGTTGCCGACCATCACGCTCGCCCTCGCCTCGGGGGTGCGGTTGCTCGCACGCCAGGGAGCGGTCGTGAAGCGGCTCTCGGCCGTCGAGACGCTCGGCTCGGTCACCGTCATCTGCACGGACAAGACCGGGACGCTCACCGAGAACCGGATGCGGGTGACGCGGATCTGGCTGCTCGGGGCCGAGGTGGACGCGTCGGCGGCCGTCGGCGACCCGCGCGCGCGGGTCCTCGCCTCGACCGCCGCGGCCTGCACGACGGCCGAGGCGCCGAACGACGCGCAGCCGGCCGGCATCGGCGATCCCACCGAGCTCGCCCTGCTGCGCCTCGCGACCGACCTGGGTGTGGGCGCCACCGCCGCCGGGCGGCACGCCGACCGCCAGGCAGTCTTCCACTTCGACGCCCACCTCAAGCGGATGACGACGATCGACACGGAGGACGGGAAGGTCGCCGCGCACACGAAGGGGGCGCCCGAGTCCGTCCTGCCCTGCTGCACCGACGTCGTCGGTCCCGGGGGCCGGGCGGTCCCGCTCACCGGCGCCGTGCGCGCCGAGCTGCAGCAGACGCTCGACCGCTACGCCGCGGCCGGGCTGCGCGTGCTGGCCGTCGCCCGCCGCGTGCTCGGCGCGGCCCGCCACCTGCCCGACGACCGCGGGGCCGTGGAGGAGGGCATGGTGCTGGTCGGGCTCGTCGCGATGGTCGACCCGCCGCGGGTGGCGGTGCCCGACGCCGTCGCCCGCGCCCACCGGGCCGGCATCCGCATCCACGTCGTCACCGGCGACTACGGGCCGACGGCGGCGGAGATCGGCCGTCAGGTCGGCATCGGGAGCGGGCGGATCGTCACGGGCGAGGAGCTGGACCGCCTCGGCGACGCCGACCTCGACGCGCTGCTCGCCCGCGACGAGGAGATCGTGTTCGCCCGCACCTCCCCGGAGGGGAAGCTGCGGATCTGCGAGGCCCTGCAGGCCGGCGGCGCCATCGTCGCGATGACCGGCGACGGGGTGAACGACGCCCCGGCCCTGCGCCACGCCGACATCGGGGTGGCGATGGGCCGGTCGGGCACCGACGTCGCCCGGGAGGCCGCGACGATGGTGCTCACCGACGACGACTTCGCCACCATCGTCGCCGCGATCGGGGCCGGGCGGCAGGTGTTCGACAACGTCCGCAAGTTCGTGCTCTACATCTTCGCCCACGCCGTGCCCGAGGTGGTGCCGTTCCTGGTCTTCGCCCTGACCGGCGGCGCTGTGCCGTTGCCGCTGACGGTGCTGCAGATCCTCGCGATCGACCTCGGCACCGAGACGCTGCCCGCGCTCGCCCTGGGGCGCGAACCGGCCGAGCCCGGCACGATGTCCCGCCCGCCGCGGCCGCGCTCGGCCGGCGTGGTGGACCGTGCGATGCTCCTGCGGGCCTGGCTGCTGCTCGGCAGCGTCTCCGCCGCGCTGGTGATGGGCGGTTTCCTGTTCACGCTCCTGCGGGCCGGGTGGGCGCCCGGCGCCCCGACCGGACCGGGCACGCCGCTGCACGAGGCCTACCTGCAGGCCACCACGATCTCCTTCGCGGGCATCGTCGCGTGCCAGGTCGGCACGGCGTTCGCCGCGCGCACCGACCGCGCGTCGCTCCACTCCGTCGGCGTGCTGTCCAACCCGCTGCTGCTGGGGGGCATCGCGTTCGAGCTGGTGTTCACCGCGGCGGTGGTCTACGTGCCGTGGCTGCAGGACGTGTTCGGGACCGCGGCCCTGTCCCCCGCCCAGCTGGTCGTGATCCTGCCGTTCCCGGTCGTGGTCTGGGGCGTCGACGAGCTGGTGCGCTGGGGCCGCCGGGTCGCGACGGTGTGCCCTGACGCCGAACCGGAGCGAGCGTGAGGACCGGGCAACCCCACGGTCCGACCCGCGCGCGCGTTCTGTGGGCTGCGCGCGCGGTGCAACGCGCGCGCGGTGACGGGAGCACGCGCGGTCTGAGCTGCGCCAACCCGCTAGCAGCGCCTCCGCTGTTCGGCATCGCCGTAGCGGCGCCGGGTCGCCGTCCCTCGGCCTGTGGCCCGGCGGGCCGGACAGGGGCCGGAACCCGGACCGAAAGACCCTGCCGCCCGCGGCGCGGCAGGGGCAGCGTGACGGGCATGGCCCTCCCCCTCCGACGCCTCGCCGTCCCCCTCGCCGCACTGCTCGTCGTCAAGGCGCTGGGGCGCCGGTGGATGGCCGGCTGGGGCGCCACCACCGAGGAGCTGGCCGCGCGGCTGCCCGGTGACGGCATCATCGAGGGCACCGACCTGACGGCGACGCGCGCGGTCACGGTGTACGCGAGGGCCGCCGACGTCTGGCCGTGGGTCGCGCAGCTCGGGCAGGGTCGCGGCGGCTTCTACAGCTACGACGGCCTGGAGAACCTGTTCGGCTGCGACATCCACAGCGCCGACCGGGTCGTGCCCGAGTGGCAGGACGTCGTGGTCGGCGCCGAGGTGAGGCTCGCCCCCGAGCTGGCCCTGACCGTCGCCGCCGTCGAGCCGGGCCGGTCGCTGGTGCTGCGCGGCGGGGTCCCGATGGGCCGCCGCACGCCGGCCCCGTTCGACTTCACCTGGGCGTTCGTCCTGAACGAGGAACCCGACGGGACCACCCGCCTCGTCGCGCGGGAACGCTACGAGTACCTGCGCTGGTGGGCCGCGCTCGTCGTCGAGCCGATGTCGGTGGTCAGCTTCGTCATGAGCCGGAGGATGCTGCGCGGGATCGCCGACCGGGCGGAACGCTCGGTGGCCGCCGCGCGCGTCGCCGCGTGAGGACCGTCCCGGCCGACCCGGACGGCCCGCGCGCGGGCCTGTCCGGACGGCTCAACCGGCTCCGCGCGGGCGTGCTCGGCGCCAACGACGGCATCGTCTCCACCGCGGGGCTCGTCGTCGGCGTGGCCGGCGCCACCACCGCCACCGGCGCGATCCTCACCGCCGGCGTCGCCGGGGTGGTGGCGGGCGCGGTGTCCATGGCGCTGGGCGAGTACGTGTCGGTCAGCAGCCAGCGCGACACCGAGAAGGCGCTGCTCGCCCGCGAACGGGCCGAGCTGGAGGAGTTCCCCGAGGAGGAGCTCGCCGAGCTCGCGGCCCTGTACCGGGCGAAGGGCATCAGCGCCGAGACCGCGCTGGTGGTGGCCCAGGAGCTCACGGCGAACGACCCGTTCGCCGCCCACTTCGACGTCGAGCTCGGCATCGACCCGGGCGATCTCACCAACCCCTGGCACGCCGCCGGGGCGTCAGCGGGAGCGTTCGTCCTCGGCTCGCTGCTCCCGCTGCTGGCGATCCTGCTGCCGCCCGCCGGTGCCCGGGTCGCCGTGACCGTCGTGGTGGTCCTGCTCGCGCTCGCGCTGACCGGTGCCGTCAGCGCGTCGCTCGGCGGATCGCGGCGGGCCCCGGCTGTGGCCCGGCTCGTGGTCGGCGGGGCCGCGGCCATGGCCGTCACGTTCGGGATCGGCCTGCTGGTCGGCGCGGCCGGGCTCTGACGACCAGTACAGGGACGATCAGTAGAGGTGGGCGACGTCGAGATCGGAGTCGTGGGGGTCGACCGCGTAGGTGAGCCGGTCCACCACGCCGACGACACCTTCGAGCCGCTCGACGAACCGCACCGCCAGCACCGCGTCGGTGCGCGTGTCGAGCTCGCCGGCGAGCGTGACCACGCCGTCGACCACGTCCACCGCGACCCGCATCGGGTCCACCAGCACCATCCCTAGCAGCACCCCGTCGACGATCTCGGAGCGGATCTCCGCGTCGTCGCGCAGGAACACGGCGAGCAGGTCGGAGCGGCCGAGCACGCCCAGCACCCGGCCGTCGGTGTCGGTCACGGGCAGCCAGCTCAGCCGCTGCTCCCGCATCGCCCTGGCCGCCGCGGCGACCGTGGCGGTCGGGGCGACTGTCACGGCGGGAGCGCTCATGAGCTCACGCGCGGTCGACGCCCCGGCCCTGCGCAGCGGCCGGTTCCGTCCGATGTGCCGCGGGCGGTGCCGCCACCAGGGATGTTCCGGGAGCGGGTCGAGGCGCTCGGCGGTCGCCAGCAGGTCGGCCTCGGAGATCACGCCCAGCAGGAGCCCGTCGGCGTCGAGGACCGGCACCGCCCGCAACGCGCCCGCGAACAGCGTCGTCGCGACCTCGCGGAAGGGGGTGTCCGGTCCCACCGAGAGCACGCCGGTCGTCATCACGTCGCGGACGGTCGTGCGTCGCACCGCGGCTGGGTCGGCGTCCATGGTGGGTCCTTCCGTCCGGACCCCGGCGGAGTCGGTCCCAGCATCACCGAGGGGCCGGGCCCGACCCAGGGCCGTTCGGCCCCCCGATCCGGGACCTCCTGCCGCCCCCCGCACCCCCGACGGCGGCTACCGTCGGGGTGACCCCGAGGAGCAGAGCCCGATGACCATCTCCGTCTTCCTCCTCGACGACCACGAGATCGTCCGACGAGGCATCGCCCAGCTGCTCGAGACCGAGGACGACATCGAGGTCGTCGGCGAGGCCGGCACCGCGGCCCAGGCGATGGCGCGCATCCCGGCGCTGCGCCCCGATGTCGCGATCCTCGACGTCCGGCTGCCCGACGGCGAGGGTGTGTCGGTGTGCCGGGACGTGCGCTCGTCGGTCACCCCGCCGCCCGCGTGCCTGATGCTCACCTCCTACCTCGACGACGAGGCCCTCTTCGGCGCGATCGTCGCCGGTGCGGCCGGCTACCTGCTCAAGCAGGTGGCGGGCGTCGATCTCATCGGTGCCGTCCGCACCGTGGCCGCGGGCGGCTCGCTGCTCGACCCGCGGGCGACCGAGGTCGTGCTGGAACGGCTGCGCACGGGCGACGAGCCCGCCGACCCGCGCTACGAGTCGCTCAGCCCCCAGGAACGCCGGATCCTCGGCCTCATCGCCGACGGGCTGACCAACCGGCAGATCGGCGCCGAGATGTACCTGGCCGAGAAGACGGTGAAGAACTACGTGTCGTCGCTGCTGCACAAGCTCGGCTTCGCCCGGCGCACCGAGGCCGCCGTCTACGCCACCGAGCACAAGCACCCCGCCCGCTGAGCGGGCCGGGGCGGAGGTCACCGGCGACGACCCGTCGGCCAGGCTCGGCGCACCCTACGGAAGGACGACTCGTGCGCCCCATCGGACCGAAGTCCCCGAGCCACCATCCGGTTCTCCTCGCCCACCGCGCGCGCCGCGCGGCCGACGTCCAGCTCCGACTCGCGGACGCGATCACGAAGTTCGCGGGCTCGATGCCGTTCGTCTACGCCCACGCGGCCGTCTTCGCCGCGTGGATGGTGTTCGTCGAGCGCAACCCGTGGCCGACGCTGACGCTGGTGGTGTCGCTCGAAGCGATCTTCCTGTCGGCCTTCGTGATGATCGGCCAGAACCGCCAGGCGGAGTTCCAGCACGCCAAGGCCGACCACGACTTCGTCGAGGAGGAGCTCGAGCTGAAGACCAACACCGAGCTCACGCGGGCGATCCACGCGCTGACCACGGACATCCACCGGAAGCTGGCGGCCGAGCAGCCGGAGCGACCGTGATCAGAGCCGGGCGGTCGGTGGCGGGACGGGCCCCGTCGCGGGCGGCCAGCCGATCCTCAGCACCAGCTGCGGGGAGAGGGTTCCGCCGAGCACCTCGGCTCCCACCAGCTCGCGCGGGCCCGCGACTTCGAGCGGCTCGCTGAGCACGCTGCCGGCGAGCCCGAGCGTCGTGGCCCGCAGCAGGACGGCGCTGAGCGCCTCGCCCGCGCGCAGGTGCGACAGCCGGTCGTCCGACGACGTGCCGAGGACGAGCACGGTCGCCGCGTCCGGCGGGTCCGCGGCGTCGACCGTCCCGCCGCCGGCGAACCTGCGCCTGGGCAGGCCGGCCCGTGACGCCGGGATGGTGGCGGCCGGAACGCCCGCCCGGTCCGACCCGGCCTCGTCCCCGAGGCCGGTCCACGTCCTGAGCTCGGCCTCGTACCCGACCGTGTCGGCGTGCTCGACCTCGGCCGTGCGGATCGCGATGGCCAGCGTCCGGCGGTCGACGGGCTCGGTCACGACCCGCAGCACCGCCCCCTGGTCGGCGGCGCAGTCCACGAGCTGCGCGAGGAAGCCGTCCGGCACCGGCCACTCCTCG
This sequence comes from uncultured Pseudonocardia sp., assembly GCA_964247105.1. Taxonomy (GTDB): domain Bacteria; phylum Actinomycetota; class Actinomycetes; order Mycobacteriales; family Pseudonocardiaceae; genus Pseudonocardia. Next base: position 3,334 of record CAXTTN010000018.1, on the reverse strand, counting down.
AACCGGCGGCGGTCGGAGTGGCGCACGTCCATCGCGGCCACCTGCTCGGACGCGAGCGCGCGGTCGGTCCCGTCGGCACCGGGTCGGAGCGCCACCACGGCGAGCAGGTCGGGATCGTCCGGGTCGGGCAGGCGGTCCACGGTGACGCCGATGTCCGACGCGGCCAGCGCCATGCGCAGGTGGTGCAGCCAGGCACCGCAGCTCATGAGCAGGTCGCGGCCGTCGGGGTCCGTCGCCGGGAGCCGACGCGCCGGGTCGGCGTGGAGGTGGATCGTGGCGTCGCCGATCTCCCACCGCCACGGCTGGGTGTTGTGCACCGAGGGTGCGCGTCCCGCCAGCTCCAGCGCAGCGGTCACGGCATCGCGGTCGACCGTACGGGTGATCATGTTCGCTCCGTCTCCGGGTGGCTGCGGACAACCCCCTTCACCATTCACGCAGCCGGCCGGTCGCGGGCGCACGTGTCGCAGGTCCGCGTTCGTCGGGCCGTCCGGCCCCTTCTCGGCGCGGCGCAGGCCCGGCACGGGCCGTGGACCGGCGCCTGACGGGACCTCAGCGCTCGGCGACCATGATCGACAGACGCTCACGTCCCCTTCCCGGGATCTCCCGAGCGGTAGCGCTTCGCGTAGCGGGCCGCGGCCGCCGCCCGCACATCGGCGCCTGCCTCGTCCCGGACGCGCTGCGCGCCCCCCGGGTAGCCGGCTCGGCGCACCCGGTACTCGACGGATTCCTGCATGGTGAACAGGGAGTACTGCAACGCCACCAGCCAGCCCAGGAGGATCCCCACCAGGCGGATCCACAGCGGCCCGGGCACCACCAGCAGTACCGGCGCCGCCACCAGGCTCATCTGCACGGACGCCCGCGCGAAGTGCCGCAACGGCCAGGTCCGCACCGTCGCGTCGAACAGCACCCACTCGCGGTAGCGGCGCGGGAGCCGACCACCCAGCGCGTACCAGACCCAGAGGACCGGGTCCGGCCGCCGTCGAGAGCCGCTCACCGCGACCCGGGCGGCGGCCGCACCCGGTCGCTGACGAGAAGCTGCCGTCGACCGGGCCGTGTCATCGATCAGGCCTCCCGCTCGACGATGTCCCGCAGCATCGCCGAGCCCGGACCGTCCCGGCAGAGGCGAAGGTCCTGCTTCCCCACGAGGGGCCCCGCGCGGGTATAGGGTCGTATCCACCGGCTCATGACCTCGGTCGGCGCCCAGGCCCCGAGGGGGCTCAGCGAGCGCGAGGGGTGTGCGATGGACCCACGGGTGCTGGTGGTCATGGGTGTGTCCGGGTGCGGGAAGTCCACGGTCGCGGCCCTGCTGGCCGGTCGCGAGGGCTGGGCCTTCGAGGAGGGCGACTCCCTCCACCCACCGTCCAACGTCGACAAGATGCGCGCCGGCCACCCGCTGACCGACGCCGACCGCGCGCCGTGGCTGGAGAAGGTGGCCGCCTGGATCGAGGAGCAGCTCGACGCGGGCGCAACGGCGTCATCACCTGCTCCGCCCTCAAGCGCTCCTACCGGGACGTCCTCGACCGGCGGCGCAGCGGTGTCGTGTTCGTCTACCTCGCCGGTGACCAGGCCACGATCGCCGCCCGGCTCGCGGTGCGGAACGGGCACTTCATGCCCCCCGGGCTCCTGCAGAGCCAGTTCGACAGCCTCGAGGAACCCGCGCCCGACGAACCCGTCATCCGGGTGGACATCGGGCCCGCCCCCGAGGTGATCGTCCAGCACGTCGTCGACGCGCTGGACCGGGCGCCGAGCACCGACGGAGACCGGCGATGACCTCCCTCCACCCGTCGGACACGGTCACCGACCAGATGAACCAGCCCTGGGCGGCCCACGACACCCAGGTCCTCGTCGTCGCCGTCCTCGGCATCGCCCTGGTCGTGGTGCTGATCGTCGGGGCGAAGCTGCACGCGTTCCTCGCGCTGACCATCAGCTCGCTGCTCGTGGGGATCTTCTCCGGCATCGCCCTCACCGACGTCACGGCATCGTTCGAGAAGGGCGTCGGCGGTGTCCTCGGCTACGTCGGCGTGCTCATCGCCCTCGGCGCCATGCTGGGCAAGCTGCTGGGCGACTCCGGCGGCGCGGACCGGATCGTCGACACGCTGCTGCGCGGCCGCCCGGCCACCCTGCCGTGGAAGATGGCGCTGATCGCGGTCATCGTCGGCATCCCGATGTTCTTCGAGGTCGGCCTCGTCCTGCTGGTGCCGGTGGTGATGCTCGCGGTGCGGCGCTCGGGCGGGCGCGCGATGCTGCTGGGGATCCCCGCCCTCGCCGGGCTGTCGGTGCTGCACGGCTTCATCCCGCCCCACCCCGGACCCGTCGCGGCGATCGGGATCCTGCACGCCGACATCGGCATCACCCTCGCGCTCGGGCTGGTCGTCGCCCTCCCGACCGTCGCGGTGTGCGGGCCGCTGTTCGGCCGCCTCGCCGCACGCTGGGTGCCCATCGGAGCCGCGGGGGCCGGGCTCGCCTTCGCCGGGACGCCTGAAGCGGCCGGCCGATCCGGTCCCGGAGCGCAGACGCTCGGGGCGGAACCGGACGCACCGGCCCGCCGCGTCCCGTCCTTCGGCTGGACGCTGGCCACGGTGCTCTCCCCCGTCGCGCTCATGCTCGCGCGCGCAGCGGCCGACCTGTGGATCGCGCCGGACACCATCGCCTACACGGTGCTCGGGTTCATCGGCGACCCCGTCGTCGCACTGCTCATCGCCGTGCTGCTGGCCATGGTCACGTTCGGGACCGCCGTCGGTTTCACCGCCTCGACGTTGCAGAAGAGCATCGGCGCCAGCCTGCTCCCGATCGTCGGTGTTCTCCTGATCGTCGGCGCCGGCGGTGGCTTCAAGCAGGTGCTCGTCGACGGCGGCACGGGCGTCGCCGTCGGCAAGATCGCCGTGGCGGCCAGCCTGTCGGCGCTCGTCCTCGGCTGGATGGTGGCGGTCCTGATCCGGGTGGCGACCGGCTCCGCCACGGTGGCGACGGTGACCGCGGCCGGCATCGTCGCGCCGCTGGCGGCCGGCCTCGCACCGGCCCAGCTGGCGCTGGTGGTGCTGGCCGTGGGTGCGGGCTCGCTGTTCTTCTCCCACGTCAACGACGCCGGCTTCTGGCTGGTCAAGGAGTACTTCGGCATGACCGTCTGGGAGACGATCAAGACCTGGTCGGTGATGGAGACCCTGATCTCGATCATGGGTCTGGGCCTGACGCTGCTGCTCTCGGTGATCGTCTAGCGTCCTGCGTCGGCAATTCGCCTGCGGTGGTTGGCGACGCTGTCAAGGATCTCGTCGGCGGTCCTGGCCCGGCTGTAGGGCTGGGGGTTGTCGTTCCAGGTCGTGATCCCGTTCCGGAT
>CAXTTN010000017.1:22168-38277 GCA_964247105.1 uncultured Pseudonocardia sp. | reverse complement strand
GGGCGCCGAGGTAACGGTCGTGGAGCAGACGTCCGGGCTGCGTCCCGGTGGGCAGGCGGTGGACGCGCGCGGGGTGGCCAAGGAGGTCATCCGGCGGATGGGGTTGGACGCGGCGGTGCGCGCGGCCCGTACCGACACGGCCGGCGCGCACACCGTGGACGTGGACGGGAACGTGCTGGAGACCTACCGCGCGGACGACGACGGCGGCGACGGGTACATCGCCGACATCGAGATCCTGCGTGGAGACCTGTCCCGGGTGCTCTACGACGACACCCGCGACGGCGTCGACTACGTCTTCGGTGACCGGATCGCCGAGCTCACCCAGGACGCGGACGGGGTCGACGTGGTGTTCGCGGGCGGCGACCGGCGGCGTTTCGACCTGGTGGTCGGGGCGGACGGGCTGCACTCGGGCTTGCGCGCGATGGTCTTCGGGCCGCACGAGCGGTTCGTCCGCCATCTCGGGATGGTGCTGGCCTTCTTCAGCGTCCCCAACGAGTTCGGCCTGGACCGCTGGCTGATCGACTACCAGGAGTCCGGGCGTTCCGCCGGTCTGCGGCCCCTCCAGGACCCCACTCGGGCGATGGCCATGGTGTCCTTCACCGCGGCCGACTTCGACGTCGACCACCACGACGTCGGGGCGCAGAAGCGTCTGCTGCGCGAGCGGATGGCCGGCTTCGGCTGGTTGACCCCGCGCATCCTCGCGCACCTGGACGACACCCCGGACTTCTACCTCGACCAGGTCGCCCAGGTGGTGATGGACGGCTGGTCGCGCGGCCGGGTCGGGCTGATCGGCGATGCCGCGTTCAGCTCGTCGCCGATGTCCGGGCAGGGCACCGGGCTGGCTCTGGTCGGTGCGTACCTGCTGGCCGGGGAGCTGGCCGCGGCCGGGTGGGACCCGGCGGCCGGGTTCGCCGGCTACGAGGCGCGGATGCGCCCGTTCGTCGAGGCCAACCAGGAGATCGGCCGGTTGCACGTGCACAGCCGCGGCGTCCCCGGCTCGGACGCCGGGCCGAGCCCGGAGCCCGACATGGAGGCCCTCGGCGACCTGGTCGACCGCGCGATCAACGGCGTCGAGCTACCCGACTACGCCGGACCACCGGACGGCGGCGCCGCGGCCGGAACGCCGATCGCGTCGTCGGCGAGGCCGCTCTGACGTCATCGCGCCCGTCGACGTGATCGCGCCGGTCGGCCGTGGCCGATGTGACGACCCCGCCCCTGACGCCGTGGTTGCGGGTCCTGCCCGTCGAGCGGGCGAGCGCGGCACTGGGCCGGGCCGCGAGCATCACCGTCCTTCGACGATGGTGTGTGCTGCCCGCTTGACAGGATCTGCAGCCTCCTCTGTATGATTTCTCCCATCAGCAAGGGCACGAACGCCACCGGGACGGCGACCGATCGAGACGCACGGAGGGTGATCATCAGGACAACCCCCGAACATCTGGATCATCATCATTAGTCCTCAGTCGAACGCGGGGCCCGGCCGGTACGGCCGGGCCCCGCTCTGCCGTACTCCGCAGCGGGACAGGAGAGGGGAACCGGGACGCAGATGGTCGATGGTGGTGGTGTCGGTCGGCTCGACGACCAGGACTACCCCGCGGTCACGATGGGGCAGGCCGCGGAGCTGCTGGGAGTGCAACCGGCGTTCCTGCGCAGTCTCGACGCCGCCGGGGTCCTCACACCACAGCGCTCCGGTGGCGGGCACCGCCGCTACTCCCGGCGGCAGCTCGTCCTCGCCGCCCGCATGCGGGAGCTGTTCGACGAGGGGATGACCCTCGACGCCGCCGCGCGGATCGTGGGCCTGCAGGACGAGCTCGACACCGCACGGGCGCGCATCGGGGAGCTCGAAGCACAGCACGGCACCGAAGGCGGACCAGGACCGTCCGACTGACGTCCCGGACCTACTGCTGCACCCGGACCACGTCGGCGATCGTGCGGGCGACGTCGACCAGCGCCGCCTCCATCTCGGGTACCGCCATCGCGCTGAGCGGCCGATCGGGCGGGATCATGGCCTGGTAGCGGCCGAGCTCCTCGGAGTCGGTGAGCAGGCTGGGCCGCACCGGCAGCGGCAGGATCCGGCATCCGCCCGTGTCCGCCGCGGCGAGCAGCGGCGCGAGGAAATCGGAGCTGACGAGCGGCACGGCCACGCCTGCCGACTCCAGCGCCTCCTCGATCTCGTCACGCCACTGGAAGCCCGCGGCGATCCGCGTGTCGGCCCACAGGTCGACGACGCCCCGCCGCTCCAGGGGCGCCAGGTGCGTGCGGAGCCGATCCAGCCACTCGGCGTCGAGGTGGCTGTAGCTCACGAACACGCGCGTGCGACGGCGTTGCGGGCGCTTGCCGACCGCCCAGGCGAGCCGCTCGGGGTTCAGTTGTCGCAGGTAGAAGGTGAGCTGCGGGTCGTCGGCGATGAGGGTGGCGGCCACCGCGTCGAAGAGCAGATGCGTGCCGATGCCGGTGTCGCGGGCGAGCCGCCCGCCGTCGAGGAGTCGGTCGATGCCGGCCCTCAGGTCGCGCCGGCGCGTCCGCACCTCGAGGAGCGCCAGCGTGCCGTCCTCGGCCGTCGCCAGCTCGCCGAGCAGCTCGATGCAGGTGCGGGAATCGGGCCCGTCGAGAGCGGCGAACGTGCCGACGGCCTTGTCGAACTTCGGGGCGATCATGTCGAAGGCCACGGTGGTCGTCCGGCGCATGTCGGTGTCGACCGTCGTCATCGTGCGGGTCGTCTCGCGGATGCCGGCGAGCGACACGGCGTGCCGGCACAGGATCTGCGCGACGTTCAGGCTGCCCGCGGCCACCCGCACGATCTCGCTCTTGTGCCCCAGGTCGACGTTGAGCGCGTCCTCCCCCTTGTCGACCATCTCCAGGACCTTCGCGTCGCCGGCCGTGCCGAGCTGGATGACCGTGATGCGGGTGGCGATGTCGTAGGCCATCTCGACCAGCCTGCGCCCGGTGCCGGGGATGCCGACGATCACCAGCTTCCGGTCCGTGGGCTCGGTGTCGGCCAGCAGCTTGAGGTAGTCGACCAGCTCGGAACGCAGCGTCGCGTCGAGGCGGTGGAAGTCGTCGATGGCGACGGGGGAGCGGTGCCACGACGGCAGGTCGGCGATGCGTTCGAGATCGGCACGGTCGCGGGCGCGCAGCACGCGGAAGGCGCCCGCGGCGGCGCCGTCGAGCTGCGCGATCGCCGTCTGCAGCGCCGTGGTCTTGCCGACCCCGGACGGGCCCTCGATGACGACGCCCCGTCCGGCCTGCTCCAGCGCGTCGCGCAGCTGGTAGAACTGTTCCGGCTCGACGAACGTCACCGTCGGGACGCCGGACTCCTTGAACACGTCGACCATGCGGTGCACCTGGCGCACCGGTCGTTCGGGGCGGACCACGCGGCTGCGCCGGCCCCGGATCTCGCGGACCGCCGCCCGCACGGCGTCGGTGATCTCGACGAGGACCGCGTCCCGGTTGCGCTCGTGGGTGACCGGGAGTCCGGAGGCCGGGAGCCACTGGAGATCCCCGGCGAGCCGGCCGTGTCCAGGGCGGACGGACAGCGGAAGAAGGTGCGTACGGCCGAGGCCGGCCGCGGTCTCGATCTCGCGCAACCCTCCACCGGTGACGAAATCGGTGATCATCAGGTCGGGGGTCATGCCGACGACGACGATGTCGGCGTCCCGAGTGAGAAGATCGATGCCGGAGGCGGTTCGCGAGACGGGGATGGTGTGTATTTCGGCCAGCTCGCCCTCGAGCAGGAGGGGCACCAGCGCGCCGTCGCCGATCTGGGTCATCAGTCGCAGGTCGTGCCCGGCGAACAGGACGGCGAGCTTCACTGGTGCGACGACGTCGGCCGCGAGTCCGTACGCACGATGTGACAGCGACGCCATCACCAGTTCGCCAAGGTTGTTGTGCCGGTCGAAGTGGGCGACCAGGCCGTGTCTCTGCACCCGGGCGCGGAACTTCTCGACGGCGGAGGTGTCGCGGTCGATCGCCGAGCGGGGGACCGGCGCGTCGCCGCTCACGAGGTACATCAGACGGGGTATGCCGAGCTCACGAGCGCGCTCGTACTCCAGCTCGGTGATCGACAGGCCGTGCGGGTTCTCCTCGGCTGGGATCTCGCCGTAACGCCACCCGACAATGCCGATGTAGACATCACAGTCCGCCAGCGCTGCTAGTGACGCCCGTACGGGTCGTTGGTCCGACGCCGTGAGCGACTCAGCGCCCACCGTGACGTGGCCCATCCGGCGAACGGCGTCGATGACGGCTCGGCGGTCGGCTTTGAGGTCGCTGAAGGTCGACGAGACGTATACCCGTGCCATGCCGGCTCCTCCCGCTCCTGCCCGGAGAGTCTGCGCGATATCGCGCAGCGTTACCCCGCCGCTGTCGGCCCTGGAGGTCCCGTCGGAGGCGCGACCGGGTAGACCGGCGAGCACGTCCTGCCCGAGCTACGTGCCCGGCAGATGTGACTCGGGCTGGGTGAGGCGTCGCCGTCGCTGGGCGACCTCGCCGCGGTGGCGGTCCGACCGGGTGTCGGTGTCGAGGGCCGTGGCGTGCTCGTCGAGCTCGTCGAGCAGGGTGCGGGCGGTGTCGTGGTCGCGGCGGTCGAGGGCTACGTCGACGGCGTCGCGCAGCGCGAGATGCAGGCGGCGGTGGGTACCGATGCGGCGGGCGGCATGCAGGAGGCGGGTGGCGGCCTGCCAGGCGGCGTCGAAATCACCGGTGGCGCGGTGTGCGGCGACCAGGGCGGACAACGGGAGAGCGAGGTTGTTGTCGCCGAGGGGTTCGGCGGCCTGCACAGCGGTGCGTGCGTAGCGGACGGCCGCAGAGGGGTCATCGCCGGCCAGGGCGCACCACGCCACGCCCTCCCAGGCGATGGAACGGTCACGTGGGTTGGTGGTGCGGTCGTCGAGGATGGCCTGGTAGTGCGGTACGGCCTCCTCGGCTCGCTCGGTTAAGCGGAGGATGTCGCCGAGTACGTGATGGTAGGAGGCGAGGCTGTAACCGGGTGCGCCGCCGCCGTAGGCGGTGAGGGCTTCCTGAGCGTAGGTGAAGGCCTGGTCGAGCTCGCCGATGTCCAGATGCACGCCGGCGCGTTGGAGCAGAACGGCGGCGCGCCAGTCGGAGTAGCCGATGGCGGTGAGCCAGCTGTCGGCCGCGTCGAGGACGGCGAACAACTCACGGACCGGGATGCCGCCGGTGAACCGGGCGGCGTCCACCCAGTTCGTGTAGGCGCGAACGATCGCCCCGGTGGCGTGATGGTCGAGGCCCGCGGCGATGGTGGGGTTCTGGGCCATGCCGAGGATGCGTGTGTGCCGGGCCAGGGCAGCCGCGGGGTCGCCGACCATACGCAGGGCGTCGGCCTCGACCCGCAGCGCACGCAGGTGCAGGTTGGTGTTGCCGAGCTGTTCGGCGGCCCCCACCGCACGGCCGGCGGCTGAGATCGCCGATTCGTATCGGCCCTCGGCTGTCGCATTCTCCGCTTCTCCGATCAACAGCTCCACCGCGCGCTCCGCTCCGGGCTGCGTCATCGCGGATCAGTCAGCCTTCCGAGGCCCGCAGCGACTCCTTCGCGGCGCGGATCGTGCTCGCCCGGCTGTCGACGAGCCGGGCCACCTGCTCGTCGTCGGCGTCGAGGAAGGCCTTCCAGGTCTCGTAGCGGCGGCTGATCTCCCGGCTGAGCCGGTCGTTGAGATCGGCCTCGCGCCGCAGCACGGCCTCGCTGAGGTAGTTCTCCCCGGTCAGGTGGCGCAGGGGTTCCTGGCGGCCCAGGGTCTCGCGGACGGCGTCGACCAGGTCGTTCGCGCCGGCGTCGAGCTCGCCGTACAGCCGGCCGTCGAGGTCGGCGGGGAGCTCGGGCGCGGTGGTGTCGCGCAGCAGCAGCAAGGGCCGTTGCAGCGCCTCCATCCGCCCGATCTCGATCATCACGTTGGGGTTGACCTCGGCGCCCAGGATCGCGATGTAGCAGTGCGCGCGCAGCAGCTTGGCCTTGAGGTTGTTCCACAGCCCCGGATCCTCGACGGTGTCGTCGGCGCGGACGACCCGCCAGTAGAAGGGCTTGTCCTCCAGCACGGCGCGCACGGCGTCGTAGATCCGGCCGGCGCGCGGGTCGCTGAACGGCATGGCGACGAAGCACGAGACGTACGGGTCGAGGCCGTCGGGGGCGCCGGCACTGGCCTTGTGCAGCTCGTCGAGCTCGGTCTTCTGGGCGTGCAGCTTGCCCTCGAACTCCGACCGCTCGGCCGCCAGCGAGAGCATCAGCTCGATGACCTGGTTGTACTGCTCGAACATGGCCTGGACGTCGGCCACGCGCAGCGCCCTCGCGAGCAGCATCAGGGCGTTGTTGTACAGCGACACCAGTGCGTGCCGGCTGACCTCGTCGCGCAGGTTCTGCCGCTCGGCGAGCTTGCGGATGGTGGGGTTGTCGGCGTTGAGGTGCAGGGTCAGCGGTTCGCGCTCCTCGTGCAGGAAGCCCTTGACCAGGTCGCGGATGTAGGTGGGCAGCGTCAGGTTCTCGGCGGCGTCCTGCATCTCGCGGCGGCTCTTGCCGTCGCGCGTCTCGGTGAGGACGGCGGGCACCTCGACCGGCCGGAACCGGCTCACCTTCGCGACGAACCGCAGGTCGGGGAAGACCCAGTTGTAGGCGGCCTGCAGGTCGGTGTACTTGTCACGCTCGTCGGCCGCCAGCGGCTCGAAGATCGTCTCCGAGCCGGCGACGTCGAGCCGCGTCAGGTGGACGCGGCTGGGCCACAGCTCGGCGTAGCGCTCCAGGAAGCGCTCGGCGAACGGCTCGGCGCAGTTGAACACCCGCATGCTGCGGGCGCCGGCGAGGAGGAAGAACTGGTTCGCCGAGCCACGCTCGGTGATGTAGTAGACGACCCGTGAGCCGTCCGACCGGGCCGGTGCCGTCTCCAGGTACTCCGCGACGGTCATCGGCACCGGGTCGCTCTCCAGCGGCATCAGGTCGGCCACCGCGCGGAAGAACTCCTCGTGCTCGCTCTGCACCGACATCGCCAGGATGTGGTAGGAGTGCCAGCGCATGATGTCGACGAACCGCTGCTTGTTCGCCCGCGACAGCTCGGTGAGCTCCCGGACCACCAGCCAGCCCACGCTCTGCTGCACCGCGGCCAGCGCCGCGTTGCGCACGACGTTGTCGCGGGCCGCGTTGGGGGTCAGCTCGTCGCACTCCAGCACGCCCTGCAGGAACTTCGCCCACGGCGGCAGGACCTCGCGGTTGCCGGCGCTGATGAACATCCGGCTGATGTAGACGTCGACGATCCCGCGCGCGTTGACGTCCGGCAGCCTCCGGTCGGTGATGGCCAGCACGCCGCGGACCCGGCCGTGGCGCTTCCCGTCGGGTTCGGAGATGTCGTCCCACTCGAACGCCTCGTCCACCGCGAACACGTGCAGCGAGGTCTCGGAGAGGAACTTCTTCTCCCAGAACTCGAAGTACGCCGAGGCGCGCTCCCGGTCGGAGGCGTAGTTGCGGTGCCACGGCGCGGTGACCGCGTTCGCGGGCTCGGCGTCGTCGTTGATGTACACCGGCACGCCGATGAAGTCGGCGTAGGTGCGGATGATCGCCTGCAGGCGGTCGCGCTCGAGGTAGCGGCGGTGGGCGGGCTGCAGGTACAGCGTCACCGTGGTGCCGACGAGCGGCCGGACCGCGGGCTGCACGGTGTACTTCTCGCCGCCGAAGCTCTCCCACATCAGCGCCTCGTGCCCCGCGGCGTGCGTGGTGACCGTCACCCGGTCGGCGACGATGAACGCGCTGAGCAGGCCGATGCCGAACTGGCCGATCAGCGCGACGGTGCGGGTGCGGTCGGCCTCCTTGATCAGCTTCCGCAGTTCCTCGGTGCCCGACCGGCCGATCGTGGACAGGTAGCTGTCGATCTCCTCCGCGGTGAGGCCCGAGCCGGTGTCGAGGATCTGGATGGTCCCGGCGTCCGGATCGGTCTTGACCAGGATCCGGGCCTCGGGGAGCTCCGTCTCGCCGCGCTGCGCCGCCAGCTCCTTGCGGCGGGTGATCGAGTCGTGCGCGTTCTGGATCATCTCCCGGAGGAACACGTCCGGTTCGGCGTAGAGGTTCTGCGCCAAGAGCTGGATCAGGCCCTCCAGCTGGATCTGGAACGTCCGCTCCACCTTCTCCATCGCGCATCCCCTCCGTCGCTGTGGGTCACAGCCTATGTCGATCGTCACACGACGGTGCCATCCGTCGGATCGCTGTCGGGTCCGAGCCGCCGCCGCCTCCGCCTGACGTCGGCGCTGTAGATCTCGGTCCGCGTGTCGGTGTCGAGCGCGGCGGCGTGCTCGTCGAGCTCGTCGAGCAGGGCGCGGGTGGCGTCGCGGTCGTCCCGGTCGAGGGCGACGTCGACCGCGTCGCGCAGCGCGTAGTAGAGCCGCAGGTGGGTGCCGAGGCGGCGCGCGGCCTTCAGCTGGCGGGCGGCGGCCTGCCCGGCGGCGTCGAGGTCGCCCGCGGCGCGGTGGGCCTCGGTCAGGGCGCCCAGCGCGATGACGAGGTTGTCGTCGCCCAGCGGCTCGGCGGCATCGGTGGCGGCGCGCGCGTGGCGGACGGCCGCCTGGTCGTCGTCGCGGGCCAGCGCGCAACGCGCGAGCCCGTGCCAGGCCACGCTGCGGTCGCGCGGGCTGCTGGTGGAGTCGTCGAGGATGGCCTGGTAGAGCGGCTCGGCCTCGTCGGCGCGTCCGGCGTCGCGGAGGATGTCGCCCAGCTCGAAGCGGTGGGACGCGAGGGTGTAGCCGGGAGCGTCGGCGCGGTAGGCGGCGAGGGCCTCCTCGGCGGGAGCGACGGCCAGGTCGAACTCGCCGAGGTCGCGGTGGATGGACGCGCGCTGCAACAGGACGCCGGCGCGCCAGTCGGAGTGGCCGGTGGCGGCGAACCAGCGGTCGGCGGCGTCGAGGACGGCGAACAGCTCGCGGCCCGGGAACCCGCCGGTGAACCGCGCGGCCGCGACCCAGTCGGAGTAGGCGCGGGCGACGGCCTGGGTGGCGAGGGCGTCGAGGCCCGCCGTGAGACCGGCGTCCTGGGACATGCCGAGGATGCGGGTGTAGCGGGCCAGTGCGGCGGCGTTGTCGCCGGTCATACGCAGGGCCTCGGCCTCGGTCCGCAGCGCGCGCAGCTGCATGTTCGTGCTGCCGAGCTCCTCGGCGGCCTGCACCGCGCGTCCGGCGGTCGAGACGGCCGAGCCGTACCGACCCTCCGTGGTGGCGGCATCGGCCTCCTCGATCAGCAGCTCGATCGCCCGCTCGGCGCCTGGTTGCGACATCGCGAGCAAGATAGCGCCTCGGCAGCCCATGCTGTCCCGCATTCGACCAGCACGGCCGGTTGGACGTCGACGGTGGCACGGTCAGGGGTACCCGCTGGGCCGGCCGTACTGCTCCTGGCCGCGCTCGGAACGCGTCGAGCGGGTCAGCCCGTGAGTGCCCGCTGCTCCCGGACCCGCAGCCGGCCAGGGCAGCGCCCGCCCGAGCCCGGACGGGCGCTGCCTGGTGCCGAGTGCTCCTCCCGGCGGGTCAGTGCCCCGGCCCCTCCTCCACAGCCCTGACGATCGCCTATCGGTGCCGTGACCAGCGGCGTTAGAGGCATCCGGCGAGTTCCGCCCGGTCGGACCAACCGCAACCCGGCCGGCGTAAGGTGCCCGGCACTGCTCAGCGGCGGGGCACCGACTCGTGCGCTCGGGCCGGCCCGTCGGGAGCGGGCTCGGGATCCGGCACGATCCCCGCGGTGCGGGCGCGGCGGAAGTCGCCCGGGCGGTTGCCGATCCCGGCTCCGATGCTGGCGCGCTGTTGCGGTATCGGGCTGTGCGGCCCGGGGCCCGTCGTGTCGGACGCGGCAGCGGGCTCGGCCGGCGGCGCGGGCCGCGCCTCCAGCTCGTAGGCCAGCGCGTCGCGCATGCCGCCCAGCGTGCGCACCACGCGGTCGAGGTCGGCGCGGGCGGCCTCGCGCACCCGTTCCAGCCGCTCGACCTCGAGACGGGCCTGCTGTACGCGCTCGGCGGCGGCCTCCTCGGCGGCGGCGGCGATCTCGGCGGCCCGGTTGTGGGCGTGGCCGCGGACGCGCTGCGCCTCCAGCTCCACCGCGTCCCGGATCTCGGCGGCCTGCCGCTGGGCCGCGGCGACCTCCTCGGCGCCCGACCGCACGGCCTCGGCCACGGCCTGCTCGCGCTCGACCCAGCCCTGGCGGCGCAGGTGGTCCTCGGCCTCGGCTTCCAGCCGGGCCCGGGACAGCAGCGCGGCCGCGTCCTGCTCGGCGTTCGCGACGATCTCGGCGGCCTCGCGCTGCGCGGCCCGCAGCACCTTCTCCATCCGGACCCCGAATCCGGAGCTCGTGCTGGGCGGGGACTCCTCGGGCGTCGACACCGGTCAAGTAAAGGTCACTGCCGGTCCGGGTTTCTACCCCCGGACGGTCCCAGCCGTGCCGCCGGTCGGGCGGGATGAACCGGAGTGGACGCGGAACCGGCGTGCACGCGGCACGTCCAGGTCGAGCACCGCGGCGCACAGCGGGCACGGGGGCCCGGGTGGGGCGGCCATCGGCGCGGCCAGGATCGAACGGCCGCACAGCGCGGCCAGATGCCCGGAGCCCAGCCCCGACGCGAGCACCGCGTCATCGACCTGGTGACTGCGCAGATCGTTACTACAGGTGACGCTGAGCGACCACCGTGACGGCGACCCGGATGTCGAGTCCGGCTCGGTCATGGAACCCCCTTCACCCCCGGCACTACGTCTTACGCCGACAAATCTGCCGGTTGTCCGACCAAAATGCAAGTACATCTGCACGTGCAGATGCGCTTGCGCGCAAAATTTTTCGTCACTCCGGGTCGCCGGCCGGATCTCTCCCGATCAGACCAGCACGGCCGACACGATGACGTTGCTCAGGTAGCGGCGATCGGTGCGGTCGAACGAGCCGCCGCACGTGATCAGGCGCAGCTCCGGGGCCGGGGTGGGGCCGTACACCTGTTGGGTGGGGAAGTCGGACTTGAGCAGGGTCGTCACGTCCACCACCTGGTAGCGCACGGGCGGCCCCGCGGGCGTGTCGACCTCGACGACGGCGCCGACGGTCACGTCGTGCAGCCGGAAGAACACGCCGGGACCCCGGTAGGAGTCGATGTGCCCGGCGACGACGGCGGGTCCCGGCTGCGCGGGGGCCGCGCCCTGCACGAACCAGCCGGCGACGTCGGTGCCGCTCGGCGGGACCAGCACGCCCGCGCCGTCGACGTCGATCGGGACGAGGGCCGTGTCGACGCCGATCGACGGGATCCGCAGCCGGGTGGCGGGGAGCCGGGCGACGGCGGGCTGGGAGGCGGCGGGCTGGGATGCGGCGGGCTGGGATGCGGCGGCCTGGGATGCGGCGGCTCGGGGGACGGCGGCCTGGGGGACGGTCGCCGTCGGCAGCGCCAGCGCGGCGACCGGCCCCACGGCGCCGACCACCACGCCCGAGGTGGCGACCGCCAACCCGGCCGCCAGCGTCAGCACGACGGCGACCAGCGCGGAGACCTGCGGCGCACGCGAGCGGCGGCGGCCCTGCGGGTTGTGGATCTTCCAGCGGTACTGGGTGCCGTCGTCGCGCTCCGTGTGCCTAGCGCGGCGGCTACCGGCGCTCACCGGGTCCTCGCGCGCCCGGCAACGTCGGTGGCCACCGCACTAACGCCCCGCACGGCGGTGTCGCAGCCTGCCCAGCAGCGCGGAAGCCGTGGCCACGAGCATCGCGGCCGCCGCGGCCGCGCCCAGGGGGAGGGCGCTCGGGGCGGGGTCGGCGGCCGTGCCGCCGAAACCGGTCTCGACACCGCCCACCGGGACCACCGAGCTGCCGGTGCTGTCGGTGTAGAGCTGCGCCACGAGGCCGGAGCCCTTGTCGAGCAGCAACACCGTGTAGACGGAGTTGCTCTTCAGGTCCACCGGGAGCTCCGCGACGGTCCTGCCGTCGGACGAGACCTCGCACACCCACTGGCCCAGTCCCACGTCGACGTAGTCGGTCTGGGAACCGAACTTCACGCCGCGGGCCCAGGCCGGCTTGCCGCCGCCCGGACCGATGTCCGCGCTCGGCACGGTGACCGCGGCGTTGATGACCCGCACGCTGGCCCTGCCCGCCGCCGGGATCGACAGCTTGTCGGTCAGCACCGAGAGGCCGAGCGTGGCGGCGGGCCCCACGCCGGCGATCGTGTAGGCGTCCCCGGCCTGCGCGTCGACCGTCGTCGAGATCACCGGCGTCGACGACGCGGGTGCCCCCGCGGCCCGCATGCTCACCACGTACGCGCCGGCCGGCAGCGGCCGGTAGGCGGAGACGGCCCCGTAGCCGACGCCGGGAACCACGAACGAGCGGGCCCGGTCCGACAGCGAGTCGACGTACACGTCGACGTTCGGGGTGTCCGGGGAGAGGTGCGCGAGCCGGACGTAGGCCGGCGACGCCGGTGCGGCGAGCGCCACACCGCCGCCGAGGGCGCCGGCGCCGACCAGGGCCAGGAGGGCGACGACCAGAACGGATCGAACGCGACGTCGTGAGATCACGGCAGTCTCCGGATCATTCGGGGAGGAGGCCTCCGGGCGAAGGGGTGGGGAACCCGACGACGAGACCGGCCCCGACCGGTCGCACATCAGTGGGAGCGAAGGGCGCCTTCTGGCCGCTCAGCCAGCTGCGCAGCAGCGGCAGGGGAGCGCCGGTGGCGGCGACTCCGTCCGTCACCGTGATGACCACACGTCGCCGTGGCGCGTCCGGCGGGTCGAGCGGCGCCGCCGGGAAGTCGCCGACCGTCAGGGTGTGGCTGCCGGCGATCGCGGCGAGCACGAGCACCACCCGGGCGTCCACGGCGCCGGAACGCAGCAGCTGCGCCGCGCCGGGTGACAGCTGCACGGAGGTGTTGCCGGCCAGCTGCTCGCCGAGCCGGGCCCGTCGCGGCCGCTCGGCCTCGACCTCCTGCGCGGCCGCCGCGTCCGTGGTGCAGACCATGGCGGGCGACCCGCCGCTGCCGCGGGGCAGGTCGGCGATCACCGCGCCGCCCGAGCAGGGCGCCGGCGCGGGATCGGGCCGCAGCCCGTCGGCCGGTCGCTGGGTGATCACCACGACGTCCCCGGGCGCGGTCGGCGCCGCCGAGTCGCGCAGCCGCGAGGGCGGGACGCCGTCGGCGACGAGCTCGGCCCGGTCCAGGGCGTCGGCCCGTAGCACGGTGCCCGGGGCCAGCTCGGTGCCGATCCACGCGACCAGGCTGGGCGTCACGGCCGTGACCTGTGGGGTGGTGGGCAGCAGGCCCGCCACGAGCGCGACCAGCAGCGCCACCGGGCCCGCCACGAGCGGCGCCCACCGCGGCAGGCCACGCGCCGACGACCGGGCCGTGGCCGCCGCCGGCTCCAGCACCGATCCGGCCGCGAGCGCGATCAGCGGCAACGCGATCAGCGCGGCCGTCGCCTGGCCGGGCCCCGGCACGGCCACGGCCGCGACCAGCAGGGCGGCGGGGGTCAGCAGCGGGCGCATCCACGGCAGCCGGGCCCACGCGAGCGCCAGCACCACGGCGCCCACCGCCACCCAGGCGATGCTCACCGAGACGCTGAGCGCGGGGCCGCCCCCACCGGCGAGCGGCCGCGATCCGGTGGAGGCGACGGCCAGCGCGAGCGCGCCCGCCCCGAACACCGTGGCCAGCGCGAACCGCGGCACGTTCCCGAGCCGCCGCAGCGCCGCACGGCTCGCGACGACGTGGCAGGCCAGCGCCAGCAGCGCGGCGCCGGCCAGCGGCGCGGTGAACGCCGCGACGAGCGCCGCGACGATCGCCGGCAGGGTGCCCCGCCTGGCCTGTCCGGCCAGGGCGCCCGCGGCCGTCAGCCAGACCGCGGCGAACCCGCCCGCTCCGATCCCGCCGTGCAGGACGACGGCGGTGGGCAGCACCCCGGCGACCACGACGGCGAAGGCCGTCGGGAAGGACCCGGAACCCAGCCGCACCATGATCGGCCAGACGAGCGCGGCCGTCAGCAGCCCCACGGCGAGCACGGCCCAGCGCGCGGCGTCCACGACCGGCACCCCGGTGGTCGGCAGCAGCGTCTCGACCACGCCGAGCTGGTGCGCGGCGAAGCGGTCGACGGCCGCGAGGGGCACCTCGCCGAACTCGGCGCCGCGCGCGGCGAAGGCGGCGGCGGCCATGTGGGACTCGCCGAGCGTCGCGACCTGGTCCGGGGCGCGGACGGCCGCGACGACGTGGACGGCGACGGCAGAGGCGAGGGCGAGTGCCGGCGCGATCGTGGCGGCGCCGGGCCGTGCGATCACTGCCGTTCGGCGGCGGGGGTGTCGGCCGGTGGCGCGCCGCTCGCGGAGTCGTTCCGGTTCCGCGGGGCGGGCCGCTTCAGTTCGGACTCGATGAGCTGGACGAGCCGGCCGAGCTCCGTCTGCGTGCCGCGCTGCAGCGTGTCGAGCCGGGTCACCTCCTGGGCGGCCTGCTCGCGCAGGCGGGCGGCGTCGAGAGCGGCGCGCTCCCGCAGGGCCTCGGCGTCGGCGTCGGCCTGGCGGCGGTAGGTGTCGGCGGCGATGCGCGCCGCGTCCTGCACGGACGCCGCCTCCGCGCGGGCCGACTCCAGCTGGGCCTCCACCTGCTTCTCCCGGTCGACGAGCTCGGCCGTGCGCTGGGCCGCCTGCTGGTCGAGCAGGGCGGACCGGGCGATGAGCGTCTGCTCCGCCTCGTGACGGTACTTCTCGGCGTCGGCGCGCGCCTTCTCGACGACCGCCGCGGAGTCGCGGGCCGTGGCGGCGCGGATCTCGGCGGCCTCCTGCTCGGCCAGGCGCAGGATCTTCTCGGCCCGGAAGCCGAAGCTCTCCTCGGGCGCCGGCTGGGCGGGGGCGGGGTTGGCGCGGGCGGCGCGCAGCTCCTTCTCGGCCGCTGTCGCCTGCTGCTCGGCCCGCTGCCGCCGGGTCTCGCTCTCGGCCAGCTCACGGCGCATCGCGTCGTTCTCGGCACGCACCCGCGCGAGGTGGTCGTCGACCTGGGAACGGTCGTATCCGCGCAACGAGGTGGCGAAGGCGGGAGGGGTGCTGCTGGCGGGATTGTCGCGGGGAGCGGGGACGAGCAAGGGTCTCTGCGTAGTGCCGGAATCGACCACGGGCTGAATATCGTGGGCTTACGGGGTCTTGTCATGCGCCGCCCGAGTGCAGGTGCTACTCCAAACGGTTATATCTGGGTGCGTCATTCGCGTGACGTGTGTCCAGCGTATTCTCTTCGTCACATTTTCGCAGCTCGCAACGCTGAGTGCCATGTCGATCACTTTCGGTAATAGAGCACACTACGTATCCGGTCGCGGACGCATGGGCACCATTCCTGGGCGGATCGGGCGTAAACGCACCGTTCCCGACGTTGTTTTCGGCCGGGGCGGGTGAATGATCATATGAAGCCTTGTCCATGCCAGCATGGCGGCTACGTTTTCTGTTCCCTGTGTGTCCGGTGCATTTCCGCCGGTCCGCTCGGGAGTGGGAGGTCGGCGGATGTCTCGGGTCCGCGGTCTCGTGGGGGGAACACCGAGCAGGAGGCACCAATGGGTGAGAGCAGTATGCCGGGCCGGTCGCCGACGCGGCCCGTGAGGGAACGGCATGTCCGCGATCTTCTCGGCCGCATGACGTCGGCGGAGAAGATCGGCCAGATCTGCGCCACGATGCTGCCGCCCGCAGGGTCCGCGATCCCGGCGGAGATCGTCGAGCGTCCACCCGGGATCGTGCTGGTCCCCGCGGCCGACGCCCGGCGGGCGGCCGACCGGATCCGGGCCTTCCAGGACGCGATGGGCGCGACGAGGCTCGGCGTCCCGGCGATCCCGGTCGCGGTCGGGCACGCGTTCGGCACGCTCCGCGGCGGGCTGCGCTCCGCCGCCACCTGGGACGTCGCCACCGTCGAGCGCGCTGCGGCCGAGGAGGCGGCGGCGTTGTGGTCGGCGGGTGTGCTCGCCGTGCTCGGCTCCTTCGGGCTCGAGCACCGCTCCGGGACGGGCCGGGGCACCACGCCGATGGCCGATCCGGTGCTGGCTGCGGCGATCGTCGCGGCGAAGGTGCGGGGGGCCCAGGGCCGCGACACCGGGCGGAGCGGGCGCTTCGGGGCCGGCCGCGTCGCCGTCGTCGTCCCGCTGGGCGCGCCGCGCGACGGGAGCTGGCACGAGCGGAC
>CAXTTN010000017.1:0-22158 GCA_964247105.1 uncultured Pseudonocardia sp. | reverse complement strand
CATGCGCGCGACGCTGCTGGCCACCGCGGAGGCCGCCGTGCAGGCGGGCGCCGCGATCGTGGTGCCGTCGTGGGCGAGCAACGCGGGAGTGCCCGGCCACACCGACTCCTGGCTGCTGCAGGACGTGCTGCGCCGCGACTGGGGCTTCACCGGCATCGTCGTCGCCGCGGAGGGGGCGATCCACGGGCTGGTCACCCACCACGAGGTCGCCGCGACGGTCGACGAGGCGCTCGCCTCGGCCATCGAGGCCGGGGTCGACGTGGTCGGCGCGGGCCCGGACGTCGCGGCGCGGCTGCTGGGGCTCGTCGAGACCGGTGCGCTGCCCCGCTGGCTCGTCGACGAGTCGGTGGCGGCGGTCCTGCAGCTCAAGGACCGCATGGGCCTGCTGGACGCCGGACGCGGTGCGGCCCGGCCGGTGGCCGTCCCGGCCCAGCGGTCCGTTCCCGTTCCCGCCCGGTCGGTGAACCGCTCCGTCGTGCTGCTGACCGACCCGATGCACGTGCTGCCGCTGACCGGCGACGGCGCCGTCCACGTCGTGTCCGCGGACGGCACCCCGCTCGACACGACCGATCCGGGCGTGCGCCCGCTCGACCCTGCGACGTGGGAGGGCGTGCCCGCGCCCCCCGACGTGCACGAGCTGACCCGCGCCCTGCGGAACCTGCTGCCGCGCGCCGCGGTGCGGGCCGGCGTCCCGGGCGAGGCGGGGGACGGCACCACCGTCGTGGTGATCGCCACCGATCCCGCCGCGGCCGCGCCGCTGGCCGGGCGGACGGTCGCGGCGGGGCGCCGCTGCGTCGTGCTCGTCTGCAGCGAGCAGATCGACGGGATCGACGACCTCGCCACCACCACCGCGACGATCCTGCTGTGCTGGGACCTCGTGCCGCGCGACGCCGACGACGTCGCCGAGGTGCTCGTCGGCCGCACCGAGCCCGAGGGCAGGCTCCCGGTCGCGCTCCCGGTCGCGCCGACGCCGCGTTCGGTGACCTACCCGCTCGGCCACGGGTCCGGATACACCACGTTCCGGTACTCGCGGCTGCGGATCGCGCCGGCCGTCCTGCTCGGGCGCGAGTCGGTGCAGGTGCGTTGCGTGGTCACCAACACCGGCCCGCACGCCGGCCACGATGTCGTGCAGGTCTACCTCGAGCACCTGACCAGCACGATCGCCCGCCCCGGCCGGTCGCTGGCCGGGTTCGCGAGCGTCCGCCTCGCCGCGTCGCAGAGCCTGCCGGTGACGGTGCTGATCCCGCCCGAGCGCCTCGCGGTCTGGGACCGCTCGATGCGGCACGTGCTGCAGCCCGGGACCGTCGAGGTGCTGGTCGGTCGGTCGGCCGACGACATCCAGCTGTCCGGCACGCTCACCATCGGGTCGGCGGGCACGCTGGGCCCGGTCGGGCGCGTCTGAGACGCGAGCGGCGTGGCGCCGGAGCGGGCCGGGGCGGGGGCGCTACGGTGTGCCCCGACCGGGGGAGGGTCGGGGTCACCGTGTGACCCGAGAGGATTTCCATGGGCCTGCACCACTCGCCCGCCGCGTCGCCGCGGAGCCGCCCGAGGGCGTACGCGGTGGCAACCCTTCTGGCGTCCCTGACGGCCCTGCTGATGGTGCCGGCCGCGCTGTCGTCCGCGCCGCGTGCGGAGGCCGCCACGGGCACCTACCTGCGCCTGGCCCAGCTGACCGACGCGATGCCGGACACCGAGCTGATCGTCTCCTCGGTCGCCGACCCGCGCAGCAGCGTCACGGTCGCCGGCACCGGCTACGGGAGCGTCTCGGCCTACCGCAGGATCGAGCCGGGTGACTACGTGGTGGCCGTGCGGCCGAAGGGTTCGAGCACGCCGCCGCTGGTCAGCACCACGCTGAACGCGATGGTCGGGGAGTCCTACACGCTCGGCGCCGTGGGCGACAAGGAGCCCAGCGGCCTCAAGATCTTCACCGACGACCTCACCCCGCCCGCCGCGGGCCAGGCCAAGGTCCGGGTGATCGACGCGGCCCCGCCCGCCCCGGTCCTGGACGTCACCGGGCCCGGTGGCACGCCGTTCGCGCTCGGGCTGGCGCACGGCTCCGCGAGCGACTACCGCCAGGTCCCGGCCGGTCCGGTCGTCCTGGCCGCGGGCGCCCCGGGGGCCCCGGAGACGGCGCTGCCGATCACCGTCGCGGCCAACCAGGTGGTGTCGGTGGTCCTGGTGTCGAACGGCGGCGGCATCGCCACGCGGGTGCAGGTCGACGCGGAGGGGCCCACCGCGATGCCGCCGGGCCCGGTGGACGCGGGCTACGGCGGCGCGGCGGGCGAGCGGCCCGGCGCGCTCGCAGGCGGGCTCGCCTTCGCCCTGCTCGCGGCCGCGGCGACCGGGCTGGCCCTGCGCCTCGGGAGGAAGACCGGGGGTGGCCGGCAGCGGGCGTGACCTCGCGACGTGCTCGTTCCCGCGGAGGCGCCGCGATGACCGCATCGCGCCCGCGCGACGCCGTTCGGAGGGCCTCCCCAACGGCATCGAGCCCGCGCGATGCCGTTCGTAGGGCCTTCGTGGTGACGTCGAGCCCGCGCGATGCCGGCGTCGGGGCGGTGTCGTGACCCTCCCGGACGTCTCCGCGGTCTGGGACGCGCTGACCGGTCCGGACGCGTGGCTGCCCGGGCTCGTCGCCGCGCTCGTCGCCGGCCTGCTGCTCTGGCCGATCGGTGGCAGGTTCCTGCTGCTCCCGACCTCCCGCGCGGCGGGGATCGCGCTGTACGCCCTCGCCACGCTGCTGATCGACTCCTACTCCGAGCTGGGCGCCGACGGCCGGGCCACGCTCCTGCTGGCTTCGGCCGCCTGGCTGGCCGTGCACGGCCGGTGGCGCGCGCTGCTCGCGGCCGTCGCGGCGGCCGGCGCCGTGGCCGTCTCGCCGGTGGTGGGGGTGGGGTTCCTGGTGCTGGTCGGGGGGTTGGCGCTGCAGGCGGGGCTGGTGAGCCGGTGGCCCGCGGGGGTTCGGCGGTTGCTGGCGCTGGCGCTGTTCGCCGGCGCCGTGGCGCTGGGGGTCGCGCAGGTCCGCCCGGTCGGCGCGCCCGCGCTCCCGCCGCTGCTCCTGGCCGTGCTGACGGCGTGGACGCTGCTCGTCGTCGGCCTGCTGTGGCGGCGCCAGCCGTGGCTGCGCCCGGTCGGCGCCGCCGTGAGCGGCGTGCTGGCCTGCGCCTGGCTGCCCGGCACCGCGTCGGCGTCGGCCGTCGTGGTGGCGGCGACGGTCGCGCTGCTGACCGTCGTGCTGGTGGAGGAGTACCGGACGCTGCTCGCGCGGCAGCTGCTCGCGGGCGCCGTCGCGGCGGGCGCGGTGGCGCTGGCACTGCTCGGGACGGGCGTGGGCGGGGCCCGTCCGACGCCCGTGTCGGGTGTCGTCGGCGAGGGCACCGGCGCTCCGGCGAACCCGGCCGGGACGCCCGAACCGGCGGTGGCCGCGGTCCGGCCGGTCGCGATCGCGATCCCGGCGCTCGGCGTCGAGGGGCCGCTGGAGGACCTCGCGGCCGACCCGGTCACGCGGGAGCTCGCCGCGCCGGCCGACCCGTCCGTCGCCGGCTGGTACGCCGCGGGCGTCGTCC
Source organism: uncultured Pseudonocardia sp. (assembly GCA_964247105.1). Lineage (GTDB taxonomy): Bacteria > Actinomycetota > Actinomycetes > Mycobacteriales > Pseudonocardiaceae > Pseudonocardia. Next base: position 18,595 of record CAXTTN010000017.1, on the reverse strand, counting down.
CGGGGAACACCGGTCCGGCGGTCGTCGGCGGGCACGTCGACTCGCGGTCGGGCCCGGGTGTCTTCTTTGGACTGCGCAGGCTCGTGGCGGGCGACCTCGTGGAGATCCGCCGGTCCGACGGCCGCACCGTCCGGTTCGTCGTGTCCGACGTCCGCCGCTACCCGAAGGACCGCTTCCCGACCGACGCCGTGTACGGCCCGGCACCCGCTCCTGAGCTGCGTCTCGTGACCTGCGGAGGCGTTTTCGACCGGGCGAACCGTAACTATCTGGACAACGTGGTGGTCGACGCAGTGCTATCGACGGACTGACCGATCGTCCCATTGTTGGTGCCATAGGGGGGCCGTTTCACTCGGCCATAACGCTGCGCTACGTTGATCCGGTCGGTGCTTGTGCCGACCGGGTGGCTGACGGCAGAGTGGAGGCCCCACGGTGAAGTGCGGTTAGCGGTGCTCGACTTCCCCCGACCTCCCCCGGTCGCGAGCTCTCGGCTCACGCTGCGATCCGCCTCACGTACTCCCTCGCCCCGACGCCTCCCCACCCACGCACTGATTCACAGGACCCAGGAGAGCTCCACAGATGAGAGCTGAACTCGACGACGTCTCCTTCGCAGTTGTCCGACGCGGGTACGACCGCACCCAGGTCGAGGAGAACCTGCAGAGGCTCAACGAGCAGCTCGCCGCCGCCGCCGCGGCGCGCGATTCGGCGCTGGACGAGGTCCGGGCGCTCAACCGGCAGCTCGATGTCAGCCGCGCCGAGACGAAGTCGAGCTCCTCGGCCATGGCCGAGGTGCGGGCCGAGCTGAACCGGCTCCGGGGTCATGTCGCCGAGCTCTCCACCATCCCGAACACGGTCGACGGGATGAGCGAGCGCCTGCAGCAGATGGTCCGCATCGCGCAGGACGAGGTGAACGAGATGCGGTCGCGCGCCACCACCAACGCGACCCACGTCCTCACCCTCGCCCAGGCCGAGGCCGACGAGCTGCGCGAGCGTTCGCTGGCCGAGCGCAACGAGTTCGAGGCCGAGCGCCGCACCGCCGAGGAGGCGCTCCGCGCCCAGCTCGAGGAGAGCCAGGCCCGCCTCGCCCAGCTCCGCAACGACTCCGACGGCCAGAAGGCCCGCCTCGACGCCGAGATGGCGCAGCGCCGGGCCCAGGCCGAGGAGGAGTTCGCGGCCGAGATCGACAGCCGGCGCTCCGGGCTGCTCGAGGAGCTCGCGTCCCTGGAGGCGCGCCAGCGCGCCGAGGCCGCGCGGATCGTCGAGGCCGCGTCGCAGGACGCCCGCACCCGCATGGCCAACGCCACGAGCGAGGCGCAGCGCCTGCAGGCCGAGGCCCGTCAGGAGGTCAGCGCCGCCCAGCGCGAGCTGGAGGAGCTGCGCTCCCTGCAGCACCAGGTCTCCGAGCAGCTGACGTCGGTCCGGGCCCTGCTGGACTGGACGCTGCCGCAGATGGGCGGCTCCGCTTCCGCTCCCGCGCCGGTCCCCGCGGTCGTGCGGGCCGAGGCGGTCATCGAGCCGGCCGACGACGACAAGCCCGAGCTCCCCGCGCCGTCCACCGCGCCGGTGCCGGTTCCGGCGGCGCGCAACGCCGAGGCCAACGGGTCGGATCGCCCGACGCCCGCCGCCCGGCACCCGCTGCCCGGGGCCGCCGCCCCCGGCCGCGTCGCCTCCGCTCGCTGATCAGTCCCCGCCGCCCTACTGCCCCGACATAGAGGATGTGCCCTGTGGCCGGTACCGCCACCACCCCCACCACCCCCGCGCACTCCGCGGGTGACGGCCAGATCTTCGACACCGCGCTGCGTGGCTACGAGCGCCGGCAGGTCGACGACTACGTCGCCGACAAGACGAAGGAGATCTCCCGCCTGACGATGGAGCTGGCCGAGGCGAACCGGCAGCGTCGGCTCGCCACCGAGCACGCCGAGGCCACCGAGAAGGAGATGCGCGAGCTGCGTGCGCGGTCCGCGCACAGCGAGCCCGCCGTCCCCGAGGACAGCTTCGGCTTCCGCGCGGAGAAGCTGCTGCGCATGGCCGAGCAGGAGGCCGCCGAGGTCCGCGTGCACGCCAGCCGCGAGTCCGCCGCCATCGTCGAGAAGGCGCGCTCGGAGGCGGAGAAGCACCGCCACGAGGCCGAGCAGGCCCTGATCTCCCGGGCCTCGCTGCTGGAGCAGCAGGCTGCGCAGCGGGCCGCCGAGCTGCAGGACCGCGAGCAGCAGATCGCCGACCAGCTCGCCGCCGCCCGCGAGCAGGCCGAGCAGGTGCACGCCGCCGCGTCCCGCGCCGCCGACCGGCTCCGTCAGGAGTCCGAGGCCGCCGCCGAGGAGACCCGGATCCGCGCCGAGACGGCCGCCGCGCGCCAGCGCGACCAGGCCTCGCAGGAGATCTCCCGCCTGAGCGCGCTGCAGTCCGATGTGCGTGCCGAGCTGGCCCGCCTGGCGCAGGTCCTGTCCGCCGAGCTGTCGGACGCCCGCTCCGGGAAGGTCGTCCGCGACACCGTCGACCCGTCGGAGAAGTCCGAGGACAAGGTGGACGCGGGCAGCTCGAACGGCTCCCGGCACTGAGCTCCGCTCAGGGCTGCTCAGCGGACTGCCCGTATCCGCTGAGCAGCCCTGCGACGTTCTCGATCTCCGCGGGCGGCAGGGTCCGTACCGGCAGCCCGGTGGCCAGCGCCCGCAGGTGCACGTCGCAGACGTACTCCAGGTAGCCCGCCAGGCTCAGGGCGGTCGTGAGCGAGTCGGCCACCACGACGGCGCCGTGGTTGCCCATGAGCGCCGCCGTCCGCCCGGCCAGCGCCGCCGCGACGTTCCCGGCCAGCTCGTCACCGCCGAACGTCGCGTAGGGCGCCACGCGCACCGGCCCGCCGAACAGCGCCGTGTAGTAGTGCGACGCCGGCACCTCGTCGACCACGCACGACAGCGCCGTCGACGCGGGCGCGTGGGTGTGCACCACGGCCGCCGCGTCCGTGCGCGCGTAGACCTGCAGGTGCAGCGGCAGCTCGCTGGACGGCCGCAGCGGGGCGTCGACCGGCGTTCCGTCCAGCGTGTGGACCCCCACCAGCTCGGGCGTCATCGCGTCGTAGTCGAGTCCGCTGGGCGAGACGGCCACCAGGTCGCCCACCCGCACCGACACGTTGCCCGCCGTGCCGACCACCAGCCCCCGGCGGCGCAGCGCCCGGCAGGCGTCAGCGACCTGTGCTCGGCTCTCCCTCGAGATCACACCGCCAGTGCATCACGACCCGGGTTCCCGACGCGCCCCGATACACCGCGACCCGGTCGGCCAGCGCGGCGATCAGCGTCATCCCGCGTCCGCGCAGCCCGGGGTCGGGCGGCGGCGTCCGCCACCGGCCGCGGTCGGTGACCACCACCGTCAGCTCGCCTGCGACCGTGCGCCCGGCCTCCACCCACGCGTCGCCCGGACCGTCGGGGTAGGCGTGGTCGGCCACGTTGGCCAGGGCCTCGTAGGTGGCCAGCACCAGGTCGTCGACGCCGTCCTGGCCCATGCCGACGGCGACGGCCCACTCCGCCAGCCGCTGCCGCACCCACCGCAGCTGCCCGTGGAGGGACGGGCCGGCGAGGCGCAACCTCAGCCGGCCGGGCGGATGTACGCGGCGGGTGTCGATACAGGAGGTCTACCCGATCTCCGAGCGTCCCAACCCCGAGGCGCGTCCCAGCGCCCGACAGCAGCATCGCGCGGGCTCGATGCTGCTTCAGGGGCCTGGCGATCGCATCGCGCGGGCTGGATGCGGTCGGTTACAGGCGGCCGGCGCGGAAATCGTCCAGGACGCGGCGCTCCCTCTTCGTCGGCCGGCCTGCTCCGCGGTCGCGGCGGGCCACCGGGATCGCGGCCTCCGGGGGCGGGGCGGGGGTCCGGTCGACGAAGCAGGTGGCGGCGTCGGCCGCGCCGACCCGCCGCGGGATCACCCGGACCACCTCGACGATGCGGGTGGTGTCGTTCACCCGGGCCCGGATCTCGTCGCCGGGCTGCACGGGCGAGGCGGGCTTGGCGGGCTTGTCGTTGATCCGGACGTGCCCGCCCCGGCACGCCGCGGCGGCGTCCGGGCGCGTCTTGGTCAGGCGCACCGCCCACAGCCAGCGGTCCACACGGCTCGACTCCACGCGTCGATGATGTCAGGACCACCGGCGTGCGTGCCGGAGCTGCTCCACCACGACCGCCACGCGCGGGTCGGCGCGCAGCTCCTCCAGCGAGACCGGGAGCGGCAGCCGCCAGTTCGGGTACTGGTCGACCGTGCCGGGCAGGTTGGGCTGGCGGACCTCGCCCACCAGGTCGTAGGGGGAGACGAGCACCAGCCGCGACCGGCTGCGGGCCAGCAGGGCGTGGATCGCGACGATCAGCTCGTCCTCGCCGGGTGTGCCGTCGACGAGGCCCTCGGCGCGCAGCAGGTCCAGCAGCTCGGCGCGCTCGGCGGCGGCCTTCGCCTCCTCGGCCGCGACGTCGTCGAGCAACCCCAGCCCCGCCCGGACCCGCACGTGCTCGCCGCGCAGGAACCCCGCCGCCGTCGGGAGGTCGTGGGTCGAGACGGTGGCGACCGACTCCTCGGGCCACTCGCCCGGGGGCAGCAGCGGCTCGCCGGGGGTGTCGCGTCCGGCGAGCTCGCGAGCCCGGCCATCAGTACGGTCGCGGGTGAACCACAGCACCGACGACCCCAGCATCCGGCGCTGCGCCAGTGCCTCGGTGACCTCGGGCTCGACGGTGCCGAGGTCCTCCCCGATCACGAGCGCGCCGGCGCGGTGCGCCTCCAGCGTCAGTACAGCGAGCATGACCTCCGCGTCGTAGTGGACGTAGGTGCCGCGGTCGGCGGATTCGCCCGGCGGCACCCACCACAGCCGGAAGAGCCCCGCGACGTGGTCGATGCGCACGCCGTCGGCCTGGCGGAGCTGGGCCCGGATCAGGTCGCGGTAGGCCGCGTAGCCCGTGGCGTCGAGGCGGTCGGGGCGCCACGGCGGCAGGCCCCAGTCCTGTCCCTGCTGGCTGAACGCGTCCGGGGGAGCGCCCACCCGCACCCCGAGCGCGAGCACGTCCTGCAGCGTCCAGCCGTCGGCGCCCTCGGGGTCGCAGCCGACGGCGAGGTCGTGCACCACCTGCACGCCCACCTCGTGTGCGGCGCTGCGGACGGCGGCGAGCTGCGCCTGCACCTGCTCCTGCAGCCACGCGTGGAACGCCACCCGCGGCGCCAGCTCGGCGCACGCGGCCGCGACCGCGGGCGCCTCCGGGTGGTGCAGGGCCTCGGGCCAGCGGCTCCACCGCCCGCCGAAGCGCTCGGCCAGCGCGCAGTACCGCGCGAACCCCCACAGCTGCTCCGACGCCCCGCGCGGCTCGGGGCGGCCGTCGGCCCGCCACAGCACCTCGCACGCGGCGCGCTTCGCCGCCCAGACCCGGTCGTACTCGATCCGGTCGCCCACCAGCTCCGGGCGCAGCGCGTCGACCTCGGCGCGGGTGGCCGGGTCGGCGCGCGCGTAGGCGCCGAGGTCGGTGACCCGCAGCGCGAGCGGCGTGCCGAACCGGCGGCTCGACGGCGTGTACGGGGACGGTTGCACCGGGGGGACGGGCGTGATCGCGTGCAGCGGGTTGAGCAGCACCGCCGCGGCGCCGTGCTCGCGGCCGGTCCAGGTGGTGAAGGCGCGGAGGTCGCCGAGGTCGCCGATGCCCCACGACCCCGCCGAGCGCAGCGCGTAGAGCTGCAGCATCCAGCCCCACGAGCGGCGCGGCCGGGCCAGCGCGGGCGGGGCGACGACCACGGTCACCACCCGGTCGCCGGTCTCCAACCGGTACCAGCCGGGGTCCAGCCCGGCCGGGATCTCCGTGACGTCGCGCCGCCCACCCGCCTCGTCCACCAGCACGCCGGGCGCCGGAAGGGGCCGGCACCGGTCGGTGCGGGCGGCGATCGTGCTCGGCAGCCGGCCCGCGGTGGCCAGCGCCGCCCGTACCGCCGCGGGGGTGCCGGCGTCGACGTCGAGCAGGCCGAGCACCCGCACCACCACGTCCGTGTCGACGATCACGGGCCGGCGGTCGCCGTCGCGGTAGTGCGTCGCGACGCCGTGCGCGGCCGCGAGCTCGCTCAGTTCGGTGTTCACACCATTCCTCCCCTGATCATGCATGTGAGCTGCGGGAACACTCCGTCGGCGCCTACCGGGCGGCGGCGTGCCGAGATGCTAGGTTTTGGCCAGGCTGGTTGGGAGCGGGGAGTTCCGGGATGAGCACGCTGGGTTGGATCGCGCTGGTTCTCGCCGCCCTGGCCGTCGCGCTCGTGCTGTGGGCGTTGCCCCGCCGCCGGCGGCCCGCCGCCGCGAGCCCGCGAACCGTCGCCGACCTGGTCCGGCTGCGCGCCGCCCAGGCGGGCAGCGTCGAGCCACCGGACGTGGTCGCCGTTCCCGCACCCCGTGCGGAGGTCGAGGAGGCGCCGCCCGCCGAGCCGGAGGCCGTGGTGGTGGCGGCGCAGGGGGTCGCTCCGGTGCGCGCGGCCGCGCCGATCCGCGTGTCGGCGTCCGCGGACGACACCCCCTGGAACCGGGCCGCCCGGATCGCCGAGAGCGACGGTGTGGTCTGGGCCACCGATCACGACTGGCCCGGACGCGTCGACCGGCCCGAGCCCGCGCTGCGCGCCGTGCAGCTGCCGGCCTTCCCGCCGGAGCTCGTCGACACCCGCTCGACGGTACCCGTGGTGCCCGCCGCGGCTGCGGACGGAGCGGTGTCGGACGGCGGGGGCGAGGCGGTCACGAGGTCCGCGGCCGTCGAGTCCGTGATCGCCGAGCCCGGGATTGCCGTGTCGGTGGCTGCTGAGTCCGGGGCTGCTGAGTCCGGGGCTGCTGAGTCCGCGGCTGCTGGGACCGACCTCGTGCTGCCCGTCCCCGGAGCAGCGGCCGCGGTCGGCACCAACGGGGTCCGGCCCCGTGACGATGCGGCCACCCCGGCCGTGGACCCCTCCACCGGCGAGCCCGCCGCGTCCCCGCGTCCGGAGGCCGCCCGCACCCGGCTGAGCGCGGCCGAGGCCGCCGCCGAGCAGGCAGCCGCCGATCTGGCGTTGCTCCGCACGTTCGGCTGCGCGCCGCCGGCCGGCCCCGACGACGAGCCGTCCACGGTGTCGCTCGAAGGCGCCTGCTGTGTGGCCGCGGCCCCCGAGGCCGCGGACGGGGCCGCGCAGCCGGTGGCGTTCCGGGTGGTCGGCCGCGACGGCGACGGCGTGCCCGCGGCCGGCGTCACGCTCCTGGACGACCACGGCAAGGAGGTGGCCGGAGCCGTCGCGGACGCGGGCGGCCGGGGCACCGTGCTGGCCCCGCGCCCGGGCAGCTACGTGCTGGTGTCGGCCGCCGCCGACCACCAGCCCGGCGCCGTCGCGATCACGGTGTCGGCGGAGCCGGTGTCGGCGGATCTCCTGCTGGCCCGCTCCGCGTCGCTCTCGGGCACCGTCCACGGCGAGGACGGGCCCGTCGTCGGCGCGCGCCTGACGCTCGTCCAGGACGGCGAGGTCGTCGACACCGCGCAGAGCGGCCGCGGCGGCGCCTACCGGATCCCCGACCTCGCCGCGGGCGAGTACGGGCTGTCGGTCACCGCGGCGGAGTGCGAGCCCGCGACCGTCGTCGTGGTCGTCCCCGAGGAGAGCGACCTGCAGCACGACGTCGAGCTCGATCCCGAGGGCCTGAAGCGGGCCGCCGACGACATGATGATCGGCCTGAGCTGATGTCCGAGCACGTCGACGGGCACCTGGCCGGCGTCCGCGGTGTCGAGCTGTACTGGCAGGGCTGGCTGCCCGACGGCGCGCCGACCGGCGTGGTGCTGCTCTGCCACGGCCTCGGCGAGCACTCGGGCCGCTACGGCAACGTCGTCGACGCCCTCCTGCCCGACGGCTGGGCGGTGTACGGCCTCGACCACCGCGGCCACGGCCTCTCCGGCGGCCGGCGCGCCCACCTCGACCGCTACGACGACTGGCTCGCCGACTACGACGCCTTCCGCAGGCACGTCGTCGCCCGCCACCCCGGCCTGCCGGTGTTCCTGCTCGGCCACAGCATGGGCGGGCAGATCGCGCTGGCCTACGCGCTGGACCACCAGGCCGATCTGCAGGGCCTCGTGCTCTCCGCCCCGGCACTGGCGAGCAACGCCGTCCCGAAGGCCGCGGTGCCCGTGCTGCTGGCGCTGGCCAAGGTGGCGCCGAGGCTCCGCCCCGCCGGGATCGACGGTACGAAGGTCAGCAAGGACCCTGCCGTCATCGCCGCGTACCAGCGCGATCCGCTCGTCCACCAGGGCAACCCGACGCTCGGGCTGTCGTCGGCGCTCTTCGCCCAGTTCGACGTGCTGCCCGAGCGCGCCCGCAGCCTGACGCTCCCGCTGCTGCTGCAGCACGGCACCCTCGACGTGCTCACCGAGCCCGCCGGCACCCGCGCGCTGGAGGCGGCGAGCGGCTCTCCGGACCAGACCGTCCACTGGTACGAGGGCCTCTGGCACGAGATCTACAACGAGCCCGAGCGCGACAAGCCCCTCAGCGACCTCCGCGAGTGGCTCGCCGCCCACCGGTGATCATTCCCACGTCGGGCTGATCGCCCTCGTCGGGGGGTGCGGCTCGACGCCCTCGCCCACCAGCACGAGTTCGAGCCGGCCGAGCTGCTGGTGTTCGCCCGGCGGCACCTCGGCGCCCGCGGCAGCGGCCGGCTGCCCGAGGTGATCCGCCGCTCGAACCGGTTGGCCGATTCGCCGATGGAGACGCGCATCCGGACGGCGATCGAGGACGCCGGACTGGTCGTGCTCGAGTGAATGTCGGACATTTGTCCTGCCGCGTGGGACGAGGTGGCGGCGCGGAGCCGACGTGTGCTGATATGTGCGCATGTCACCCGCCGCCGTCCTCGGAGAGATCTGGGGCGGTCGCCGTGCCGACTGCTTCGACCAGTGGTGTTGCCCGAGCTGACGTCCCCGGTCCGCTCGCTCTCCCCATCACTGGAGTACCCCGTGCTGTTGCACGCCCCCACGCCGCTGGCCCTGTCCGATCTCACCGCGCTCACCCGCGAGGTGGCCGACGAGGTCCGTGCCGGCGTCCATCCCGTGCACGTCGACCCGGACAAGCGCTGGTACCGGCTGCTGCGTACCGACCACTACGTCGACGTCTGGCTGATCGGCTGGGCCACCGAGCAGGCCGCCGAGCTGCACGACCACGCGGGCTCGCTCGGCGCGCTCACGGTGGTGTCGGGCCGCCTCGTCGAGCACCGCTGGACGGGCGACGGCCTGCGGGCCCGGCACCTGTCCGCCGGCCACACCGCGGGGTTCCCGCTCGGCCACGTGCACGACGTCGGCAACCACGAGACGGCGCCCGCGGTGAGCGTCCACGCCTACTCCCCGCCGCTGACGGCCATGTCGTACTACGCCGTGGAGCCGGGGCAGCGGCTGCGCCGCACGCGCACCGAGCTGACGGAGAAGAGCCCGGGATGAGTACCGTCGCCGAGTTGCTGGCCACCGCCCGCGCGCGCCTGGACCGGCCGGACCCTCTCCGCGCCGCCGCGATGGTGGACCAGGGCGCGATCCTCGTCGACACCCGCCCCGGCTGGCAGCGCGAGCAGGAGGGCGAGTTGCCCGGCGCCCTGCTGATCGAGCGCAACCACATCGAGTGGCGCCTCGACCCCACCTCCGACGCGCGGATCCCCCAGGCCGTCGACCACGACGTCACGTGGATCGTCGTGTGCTCCGAGGGCTACAGCTCCAGCCTCGCGGCGGCCTCCCTCCAGGACCTCGGCCTCCGCAACGCCACCGACCTCGACGGCGGCTACCAGGCCTGGAAGAAGGCCGGGCTCCCGATCAGCTGAGCAGGTTGTGCTCGGCGAGCCGCAGGTCGATGTGCCGGACGAGGTCCGGGAACAGGTCCTCCTGCCGAACCACCGACCACGCATTGCGCAGCCGCGAGGCGGTCTCGTGAACGATGTCACCGGCCTCGGCCACGGGGAACGATGCTGCCGACGCCACCGCACGGAACGCAGCCGCATCGACGGACTCCGAGCGGGTGTGGCCTGCCAGCGAAAAGGTAAGCGCTCGCGCGACGTTCCTGTAGAACGAGGTGCACACCAGGTCGTAGGCCGGTGAAAGACGCGCGGTCCGGCCGTCGGGGTACAACAGTGACCAGTTCTTGAGATGGGCATCGGTGTTGCCCATCAGCACCATCGCCACGAGCCGCCGCAGGTACTCGGCAAACCCATCTGGTCCGGTGAGGGTGAGCAGCAGCAGGCCGATGCCCTCGTAGGTGGCGTCGCGATCGCGGTGGATCGGTAGCCGGCCGATGACCTGCGCCAGATCCTCCATGTGGACCCGGTGCCCCTCGGGGGCGCGGTCGAACCGCTCCACCACGTAGACGGACGCGCCCGGTTCAAGGCGGGCGTCGAACAGCGGTGGGATCCCGGCCGCCGGAACAAGATCGGCGCGCGGAACGTCGATCCCGGCCTCGGCTGCCCACCGCATCATCAGAAACTCGTTCTCGGCGAGACCAGGGAACAGGCGATCCGGCAGCTTGGCGATCCAGCCGCCACTCGCACCGGATGCAGGCAAGGTGAGCCGGTCACCGTCGCGGAGTACGGACATCTTGAGCTGGGCTCCGGCGAGCGCCGAGAGGTGCAACCCGTCGTGCGCGAGTCGCACCTCGGCGGAGTCGACGAGGACGCCGTCAGCGGGTATGTCGATGGGTTCGACGACCACCGCGCCGGGCAGGTCCCCTCCCAGCGACAGCAGCAAACGGGCGTCGTCGAGCTCACGCTCTCCGAACCGCGATGCGTAATAGCGGCGGAGGCCGCTGCCCTGCTCCGGCAGGAGGTTGGCGAACCATGTTGGGAGCCCGACCGGCTCGCGGAAGACCTGCCGGGGGGACTCCTCGAACACCTGCCCGAGCACCTGGTGCTCGGGATCGAGCAGATCGTCCGTGTAGCGGAACGTGCTGCCCCCTGCTCGGAACTCCAACCGGCCCACAGCCCTGCCCTGCAGGAGCACCCGCGCGGAACCTCTGACCGCTTTCAGCACCGATGCGCCTCAGGCACTGAGGGATCTCAGCAGCTCGGCAGCAGTCGGCCGGTCACTGGCGCCCCACTCCGCCCGTTCGTCCACTACCTCGGCAATGGTCTGGCCGAGCACCCTGGCCCGATGATCGAGCGCATCGGTGTAGCGCCCCGCAGCGAGCAGCTCGCTGCACAGATCGTCGACCGCGTGGCTTGCCCGGGTGGCGGGATCGGCCGCGAGCAGCGCCGTCACCGGTCCACCGGGCATCGGCGGGTGCAGGATGCGATTGGCCATGGTCGTACGAGGCTCGCTCGAGACGATGGCCATGAGCGGCGTGATGGCCGTGTCGAGCAGCTCACCGGCCGCGATCACGGGGTTGGGCAGTGGAAGATCCGTTGCTGCCGGAACAAGTTCCTTCGGCTCGAGCGCGATCAGACCCAGCATGTTCACCCGGGCTGATGCCCTGTTGAGTTGCACCTGTGCCAGGTCTGGGCGCCATCGGCGGGGCGACGGTGGCAACTCGTCCAGCAGGGCTCGTGCTGCGGCGTCGACCGAGCCGGCGTCGGCGATGGCGCGCAGCGTGCGGCGTACCTGGGGTGGGCTGCCGGCAGGATTGGCACTCAGTGCCGCTCCTCTCCAGAACCAGCGCCGCACCAGTACTGTCGTGCGCCCGCTCGGACGGCCGAACCGGTGGACCAGAGCGCTCAACAGCGGGATGACCGAGGGATAGGGCATGGCCCGGACGTGGGGGACGAGCAGGTCGTCACGCACCATGGCCACGACGTCGAGAAGGACCCGCTCCGTGGCTTCCAGCGCCCGTCTGCGATCGTCGTCGTCGGCGAACTCGTCGTGTACGTCACGGAAGATGTCGGGATCGCGCAGGGCCAGCAGCGAGCGGAGGACGTCGCCCTCTTTGAGACGGCCGAAGCCGGCGGCGGCCACCGCATCGGCCACTGCGCCGAGATCGCCGGGCTTCGCGGTTCCCTGCACGCCGTGCAGTGCGTCGAAGACCTCCTCCTTGCGAAGCGGCCGACCGTAGTTGTTCATGCGGTCGAAGACCACCCGTAGCTCGCGCTCGTCCTCCGCCTCGACGATGTAGCTCGGGATGGGGTACTCCCGCAGAGCCGCGGTGACCTCTTCGGCTGCGGCGAACTCGGCCGGTCCGAGCAGCTCCGCGTGCTCGCGCTGCCAGGCTAGGACGCTCTGTGTCGATGCCGCCGATCGCAGCGGCAACCAGGGCCCGCTCGGCGGTCGTCCCGTGGCGCGGAACTCGAACGTGGGCAGGTGAACGTAAACGGAGAACCGAGGATCGGTCACGCCCTCGGGAGCGGCCAACGCCCCGACCAGACTGGTGATGCGCTGCTGCCCGTCGACGACCCACCGGGCCTGGTGCACCTCGGGTACATCCAGCACCAGGGGACCGATGGTGATCCGCTCCGCCGCCGCCGGGCGCTCCCACAACAGGAGGTTGCCGATCGGGTAGCGCTTCCGGACGCTGTCGAAGAGGTTCTCGACATCGCGGGCGTGCCACCGGTAGTCGCGCTGGAAGGACGGCAGCCGGATGCGCCCGCCGAGCACGAGCTCGACGAGCCGGGCCGGCGTGACGTTCTCGATCCTGACCTGCGTGACCGACGGCATCCTTCACCTCCGAGCGGAGGTTACCGCCACGGTCCGACAGTCAGGCGAACGCGCCGATCCCGGTGATGTCGCGCCCGACGATCAGCGTCTGCATCGTCTCCGTGCCCTCGAACGTGTGGATCGCCTCGATGTCGGCCCAGTGCCGCGCGACGTGGTGTTCCAGCAGGATCCCGTTGCCGCCCAGCAGGTCCCGGGCCTCGGAGAGGATCCTGCGGGCGGTGCGGGTGTTGTTCATCTTCGCGAGCCCGGCCACCGTCGGGGACAGGCGCCCGGCGTCGGCGAGGCGTCCCAGCTGCATGCAGTAGAGCTGCATCCCGGTGAGGTCGGCGAGCATGTGCACCAGCCGCTGCTGCACGATCTGGAACGACGCGAGCGGCTTCCCGAACTGCGTGCGGGCCAGCGCGTAGCGCATCGCCGCGTCGTAGCCGGCGGTCGCGTGGCCCAGCGCCATCCACGCGCAGATGCCGCGGGTATTGGCCAGCACCCGTGCGCAGTCCTTGAACGACGCGGCGTTCGCCAGCCGGTTCTCGTCGGGGACGCGGACGCCCTTCAGCTCGATGTCGGCCTGCCACACCGAACGCAGCGACAGCTTTCCGGTGATCACCGACGCCTCGTAGCCCTCGGCCGGCGTCTCCACGACGAACCCGAGGACCTCGCCCGAGTCGGTGTCGCGGGCCCACACCACGACCAGGTCGGCGATGGTGCCGTTGCCGATCCAGCGCTTGGCGCCGTCCAGGATCCAGTGGTCGCCGTCGCGACGGGCGGTGGTCTCCAGGGCGATCGAGTCCGAGCCGTGGTTGGGCTCGGTGAGGGCGAATGCGCCGATCTTGTCCAGCGTCGACATCGACGGCAGCCAGCGCTGCTTCTGCTCGTCGGAGCCGCACATGGCCACCGACTGCATCGCGAGCCCCGCGTGCACGCCGAGGAACGTCCCGAGCGAGCCGTCGCCGCGGTGCAGCTCCATGTGCACCAGCCCGCACGCCATCGGGCTCATGCCCGCGGCGCCGTGGCCCTGGATGTCCTCGCCGACGATCTTCAGCTCGGGCAGCCTGCGGAACAGGTGCCACGGCAGCTCGGCCTTCTCCCAGTAGTCGCCGATGTCGGGCAGCACCTCGTCGTCGACGAACTTGCGGACGGCGATGAAGCGGTCCCACTGCTCGCCGGTGAACTGGTCGCGGACGGAGAAGAAGTCGGTGCCCAGTGCCTCGCCCAGGTGCGCGTATTCGGCCATCTCGTGACCCTAGAACAGCGCGCCCCTGATCGCTTCGGCGTTGCGCTCCAGCCAGGCGTCGGTGCGGCGGGCCCGCTCGGCCGCGGCGGGTGTCCAGTAGGCGGCGAACCCCGGGACGCCCTGCCGGGCGCCCTCGCGCACGATGTCGCACATCCAGTCGTGGGCGTCGCGCAGCGCCGCCACGAGCTCGTCGCGGCCGTCGGCGTCGAGCCCGTAGGCGTCGACGAGGACGCGCAGCCGGTGCAGCTCGCGCCCGCGCCGCACGTCCTGGACGTCCGACGGTGAGCGCAGCGGTGCCCACAGGCGCGCGGCCGTCGCCAGGTCCCAGACGGGCGAGCCGGGGGCGGCGAGGTCGAAGTCGATCAGGGCGACGGCGCGGCCGTCGCGGAACACCACGTTGTCGAGGTTGGGGTCGTTGTGCACGATCCCGGTGCCGCGGAACGCGGGCGGCGGCGGGTGCGCCCACGTGTAGGGCTCCGGGTCGAAGCCGGCGGCGGCGTCGTGGAAGCGCCGCAGCAGCTCGCCCGTGCTGCGCAGCGCGTCGTCGGTGAGGCCCCACGCCGGGAGCGGGACGGTGACCGCCTCGCCGGTGACGTAGCTGAGCACCTCCCGGCCGGAGTCGTCGACGCCCAGCACGCGCGGCGCCCCGTCGAAGCCGACGTCCTCGAGGTGTCGCAACAGGGCGTGCGTGGCCGCGCTCTCGGGGCGCAGCGGGCGGCGGACGGTGCTGCCGACGCGGTGGACGCGGCCGCGGTTGGCCGTGCCGCCCAGCAGGGGGACCTCCACGGTCATGAGCTTGCTGCAGCGATCAGCGCCCTGGCCAGGGTGGAATGGGTGACCAGGCTGTTGACCAGCCCGCCCTCGACCGCCGCCAGCACGGCGTGCACCTTCGCCGTGCCGTACACGATGCCGATCACCTCCGGCACGGCCTTCATCTGCGCGGCCGTGATGCCGATCATGCGCTCGGTCAGGTCGGCGGGCACCGGTGCGCCGTGGGCGTCGACGAGCACGCCCGAGACGTCGGCGCACACGCCGAGCCGGGCGAGGTAGTCGCGCTCGGCCTCGCCGGTGGCGTCGTAGAGGGTGGACTGTTCCGGCTCCCACGCCCCGACACCCGCCACGGCCTTGGTCACCGACCCGATCAGCGAGAACGCGCGAGCGACCTCGGGCTGCTGCCGCAGCGCGCGGGCCGTGGTGGCGTCGGGGACGGCCATCGGGGCGTAGAAGAAGTACGCGGGCCCGCCCGACACGCGCGCGACCTCGCGCACCAGCTCGATCGAGCTGTCGTCCACGCCCGGGCGGGCCAGCGCGCCGGTGAGCTGCACGACCGGCACCGTCGCCAGCTCCTTCAGCGCCGTGGCCATCGCGCTCACCGACCGGGCCCACGAGAGGCCGAGCACGTCGTCGGGGGTGACGATCTCGGTGAGCAGCTCGGCCGCCGCGAGGCCCAGGTGGTCGCGCAGGGACGCCGGGTGCTCGTCGGGGGTGTCGGTGACGACGGAGTGTGTCAGGCCGAGGGTGTCCATGAGGCGTCCGGACAGCTCGACGTCGACGACGCCCGGGTGCCCGATCTCGATGCGGACCAGCCCGCTGCTGCGCGCGTCGTCGAGCAGGCGGGCGACCTTGAACCGGCTCAGGGCGAACTCCTCGGCGATCTCCACCTTGGACCGTCCGTCGAGATAGTAGCGGCGCGCGACCGACGCCGTGAGCACCAGCTGGGCGGGGCCGCGCGCCCCGTTCGCCGCGGCCATGCCGTCACCTCGTTCTCCGCACGCCGCTCATACGAGCGGTCCTTTGCCCATTCTTGCACAAAGCATTGACTGGAGGTGAGCCATGCCACAAGCTTTCACGTGATCAGGGCGGCGCTCATTTGAGCACCGTTGCCGGCCACCTGGAGGACGCAATGAAGCGCTGGGGAAGGCGCGGGCTCGTACTCGCGCTCGCGACGATGTTGGCGAGTGCCGGGTGCGCCGGCGCCGGCGGCGGCGGTGGTGCCGGCGGTGGCGGCGACGCGAACAGCATCTCGGTGCTGATGGTCAACAACCCGCAGATGGTGGACCTGCAGAAGCTGACGGCCGACAACTTCACCAAGCAGACGGGCATCACGGTCAACTTCACCGTGCTCCCCGAGAACGACGTCCGCGACAAGATCAGCCAGGAGTTCTCGAGCCAGGCCGGCCAGTACGACGTGGCGACGGTCTCCAACTTCGAGATCCCGATCTACGCGAAGAGCAAGTGGATCGCACCGCTGGACGACTTCCTCGCCAAGGACGCGACCTTCGACCAGGCCGACATCCTGAAGCCGATGACCGCGTCGCTCACCGCCGAGGACGGCAAGATCTACGGTGAGCCGTTCTACGGCGAGTCCTCGTTCCTCATGTACCGCAAGGACGTGTTCGAGGCCAAGGGCCTGACCATGCCGGCCAACCCGACGTGGCAGGAGGTCGCGGACCTCGCGGCCAAGGCCGACGGCGCGCAGCCGAACATGAAGGGCATCTGCCTGCGCGGGCAGCCCGGCTGGGGCCAGCTGTTCGCCCCGCTGACCACCGTGGTCAACACGTTCGGCGGGACCTGGTTCAACGCGGACTGGACGCCCGGCGTCAACGCGCCGGAGTTCAAGCAGGCCACCAACTTCTACGTCGACCTCGTGAAGGCGCACGGTGAGACCGGTGCCCCGCAGGCCGGGTTCACCGAGTGCCTGAACAACATGCAGCAGGGCAACGTGGCGATGTGGTACGACGCCACCTCCGCCGCTGGTTCGCTGGAGGCGTCCGACTCGCCGGTCAAGGGCAAGGTCGGGTACGTCGCGGCACCGGTCGTCAAGACGAAGAGCTCCGGCTGGCTCTACGCCTGGGCCTGGGGCATCCAGCAGGCCAGCAAGAAGCAGGAGAACGCCTTCAAGTTCATCTCCTGGGCCTCCGGCAAGGACTACGAGAAGCTGGTCGGCACGCAGCTGGGCTGGTCGAAGGTCCCTGCGGGCAAGCGGTCCTCCACCTACTCGATCCCCGAGTACACCGCTGCGGCGTCGGCGTTCGCCGGCCCGACCAAGGCCGCGATCGAGGCGGCCGACCCGAAGAACCCGGGTGTGCAGCCGCGGCCGGCGCAGGGCATCCAGTTCATCGACATCCCGGAGTTCCCGGACCTGGGAACCCAGGTCTCCCAGGACGTCAGCGCGGCCATCGCCGGCCAGACGACCGTCGACGCGGCACTGGACAAGGGACAGCAGGCCGCGCAGATCGTCGCCGACAAGTACAAGAAGTGATGAGCAGCACCACGGTCGAACCCCGGACCGGCGCGGGCGCCAAGCCCGCGCCGGGCGGGGGCGGTGCGGCGCTCCGGCGCACGGGGGACTGGGCCCGCCGGGCCCCGCTGCTCCCCGCTCTCATCTTCATGATCGTGGTGACGCAGCTGCCGTTCGTCGGCACCCTGGTGATCTCGTTCATGAACTGGAACGCCTACTACCCCGACGACATCGGCTTCGCGGGCCTGGCCAACTTCGGTGCCGTCCTCACCGACCCGAACACCCGGTCGGCGATCTTCACGACGATCCTGCTCACGGCGTCGGTGGTGCTGGTGAGCCTGGTGCTCGGCATGGTGATCGCGCTGCTGCTGGACCGGGCGTTCCTGGGCCGGGGCATCGTCCGCACCATGATGATCACGCCGTTCCTGCTGGTGCCGGTGGCGGCGGCCCTGCTGTGGAAGCACGCGCTCTACAACCCGAGCTACGGCCTGTTCAACGGCCTGCTCCGGGGGATCTTCGGGGCCGATGCACCGCAGCCGGACTGGATCTCCTCGACCCCGCTGACCGCCGTCGTGGCCGCTCTCGTCTGGCAGTGGACGCCGTTCATGATGCTGATCCTGCTGGCGGGCCTGCAGGGCCGCCCGCTCGACGTCACGGAGGCGGCCCGGATCGACGGCTGCGGGGCGTGGCAGGTCTTCCGCTACATGACCTTCCCGCACCTGCGGCAGTACCTCGAGCTCGGCGGCCTGCTCGGCTCGATCTACATCGTCCAGAACTTCGACGCGGTCTTCACGATCACGTCCGGCGGGCTCGGCACCGCGAACCTGCCGTACGTGACCTACCAGATCTTCTACACCGCGAAGGACTACGGGAAGGCGTCGGCCGCGGGCGTGGTGGTCGTCATCGGCACGATCATCATCGCCACGTTCGCGCTGCGCAGCGTGTCGTCGCTGTTCAAGGAGGAGGGGTACACATGACCGCCACTCTGGACAGGCCCGCGACGACGGATGTCCCGGTGAACCAGGCGCCGCGCAACGCCGGGAACGTGATCCTCGGGGTGGTGGCGTGGCTCGTGGGGATCCTGTTCGTGATCCCCGTGATCTACATGCTGATCACGTCGCTGCACAGCGAGCCGGCGGCGGCGACCAACCCGCCGTCGTTCTTCGCGCCACTGACCCTGGATGGCTACGCCAACTTCTTCGGCGCCGCCACCGGGGCCAGCCCGTGGCCGCCGCTGATCAACTCGGCGTCGGCCAGCATCCTGTCGACGATCTTCGTGCTGATCCTGGCCATCCCGGCGGCCTACGCGCTGTCGATCCGGCCGGTGCGCAAGTGGACCGACGTGCTGTTCTTCTTCCTCTCCACGAAGATGCTGCCGGTGGTGGCGGGCCTGCTGCCGATCTACCTGATCGCGCAGAACCTCGGCCTGCTCGACAACGTGTACCTGCTGGTCATCCTCTACACGTCGATGAACCTGCCGATCGCGGTGTGGATGATGCGGTCGTTCCTCGCCG
>CAXTTN010000016.1:0-38895 GCA_964247105.1 uncultured Pseudonocardia sp. | reverse complement strand
CCGCTGGTGCTGATGATGGCGCCGCTGACCCCGCACATCGCCGAGGAGCTGTGGCAGCGGCTGGGGCACGAGGGCACGCTGGCCCACGGCCCGTTCCCGGTGGCCGACGAGCAGTACCTGGTGGCCGACACCGTCGAGTACCCGATCCAGGTCAACGGCAAGGTGCGGAGCCGGATCACGGTAGGCGCGGGCGCGGCGGCGTCCGAGATCGAGGCGGCGGCCCTGGCCGACGAGAAGGTGGCGGCCGCGTTGGAGGGTCGGGCCCCGCGCAAGCTGATCGTCGTCCCCGGCCGCCTGGTGAACGTGGTCGTGTAGACCCCAGCCGAACGAGTGGCACTTTCGTCGCATAGGTTCGGACGAGAGTGCCACTCGTTCGGAGGGGTCGAGACGGTGTCAGCGGGTCCGGCCCCGGCGCGGCCCGCGGGTCGGGCCGCGCTCCTTGGCCACGCGGTGCGAGGTCGTGATCCAGCCGTCCACGATGTCGATCACTGTTGTGGCATCCGCCAAGGCCTGCGGGGCCTCCTGCTGCGGGACGTTTCCGTCGGCGTCGGCCTGGAGCTGCCGGTTGTAGAGGGAGCGGAGCAACCGCCCGGCGTCGGGGTCGAGGCCGCGCTCGCGCACCACGTGCCGGACGAACGCGGCCACGACCGCGGCGGGTTCGGCGGCGGGTGGCTTGCCGAGCAGCATCAGCGCGGCCTCGGCCGCGGCCAGTGCCGCGCGCGCCGCCATCTCGACGGTCTGGGCCGCGAACCCGGTGGTGCCGAGCAGGTGCGCGGCGAACAGCTCCTCCCGCGCCCGCGCGATCCCGGCGCTCACGGCGCCGCCCCCGGGCCGAGCGCCGCCCCACCGGGCTGATCACGGGCAGAAGGCGGCCGACAGGGCCCGGCGAGCGACCATCTCGCCGTGATCGTCGGGAGGGCGGGGCCCGTCATGCGACCAGCACCGCCTCGGCGGCGGCGCGCACCAGGAGCGGGGTGGCGGGCTTCGCCAGCTGGGCGCGGGTGACGGGGAGGGCGGTGATCGTCAGGCCGGAGCCCTCGGAGTGCCGCCACAGCACGTCGTCCATGCGGTGCAGCTCCTCCCACGGCGAGTGCAGGTCGGCCAGCACCACGATCAGCTCCAGGTCGAACTCCCCCGGCTCCTCGCCCTTCACCCAGGAGCCGAACAGCAGCACCTGCTCCAGCCGGTCGCCGTAGAGGATCCCGAGGTCCACGGCGACGGCGGCCGGGACGTCCTCGTCCTGCTGCGTCGGATCCGGGAAGCGGGCCGCGAGCCGGTCGGCGTCCGCGCGGGCGACCAGCCCCTCCGCGGCCAGCCAGCTCAGGGCCCGGCGGCGCGAGCGCGCGCTGCGGAAGCGGAACCACTGGTCGCGCAGCTCCGGGAACTCGAAGAGCGTGTCCTTGAAGCGACGGAACGCGCCGCGGCCGGCGATAGCGCGTTCCAGCAGGTCGGCGGCCCGGCGATGGTGCACCGCGGCCACGAACTCGGACATGTCGCGATAGCTCTGGTAGGACTCGGTGGGGCGGATCCGCTTCCAGCCGGCGTCGAACAGGTCGTCGACGCTCTCGCCCCCCACGTCGGCGAGGTGCGACCGGATCTGCCCGGTGCCGGGCTCGATCCACCAGCTCACGCCCTCGGTGTGGTCGTCGAGGGCGGCGCACAGCTCATCGAGATCCACCGCCTCCGGATCGAGCATGTCGGAAGCCTACCCATCGGGCCCACCCCGCTGCGACGGTTCGGATCCGGGTCAGGCAGGCCCTCAGAACGACGAGCAGCCCGCGCGATGCGCTCCCAGCGCCCCTCCTGACGACAACGAGCCCGCGCGATGCGGTTTCTGGGTGGGGTGTGGGGTCAGGGGCTCCCGGTCGGGCGGAGCACGAGCTCGGTCAGGGCCGCGTCGAGCGGCGCCGTCACCGCGAACAGGACCGCGCCCGCGACCGACTCGGCGCGCAGGTACGCCTCGGGGGTGTACTCGCCGCCCTCCTGCTCGACGACGCCGCGCTGCATGTCGGTGTCCACCCGCCCGGGGTGCACCGACGTGACGCGCACGCCGTGCGGGGCCTCCTCCTCGCGCAGCGCGTCGGCGAACCCGCGCAGCGCGAACTTGCTGGCCGCGTACGACGCCCAGCCGGCGCGGGCGGTGTGCCCGGCGCCGGAGTTGAGCAGCACGACCCGGCCGCGGGCGGCCCGCAGGGCGGGCAGCAGCAGCCGGGTCAGCTCCGCGACCGCGACCACGTTGACGTCGAGCTGGTGGCGCCAGGTCGACACCGACGTCTCGGCGACCGTGCCGAGCAGCCCGACGCCCGCCGAGTGCACGAGCACGTCGAGCCGCGCGACACCGCCGACCGCCTCGGCCACGGCATCGGCGTCGGTGAGCTCGACGGGCCACGGCCGGGAGCCGGGCAGCTCCTGCGCCAGCGCCTGCAGCGCCCCCGCGTCACGGCCGCCCAGCAGGAGGTCGTAGCCGGGGGCCAGTGCGCGGGCGATGGCGGCGCCGACGCCGCGGGACGCGCCCGTGACCAGGGCGAGGGGGCGGAGATCGGGATCCGTCACGCGCCCACCGTACGAGGGCCGTGACGGCGCCGCCGATCAGTACCGGCGGGCGGTGGTGAACGGCATCGCGTTCAGACTGGTGATCTTCACCGGCTGGCCCGCGGTGCTGGCGTGCACCACCTGGCCGTTGCCGAGGTAGATCGCGGCGTGGCTGACCGGGCGGTAGAAGAACACCGCGTCACCGGGCTGCAGGTCGGCCTCGGCCACCGGCGTCCCGACCTGGGACTGGGCCCGGCTGGTGCGGGGCAGGGAGATACCGGCCTGGGCGAACGACCACGTGAGCAGCCCGGAGCAGTCGAACGCGCTGGGGCCGCTCGCCCCCCAGCGGTAAGGGGCGCCGAGCTTGCCGAGAGCGGTGTTCACGGCGCTCGCGCGCGGGGCGGTGGCGGCTGCGGGGGCGGTGAACGCCACGGGTGTCACCGGTGCGGTGACCGTGCCGACGGACGCGGTGGGGGCAGGCGCGGCCGCCACGGTGGTGGCGGGGAGCACGGCCGCGAAGGACGCGGCCGCCGCGGCGGTGGCCACGACGGCGGCGCGAACCGCGAGAGCGGGGAGAAGCTGGGGCACTGATGGTCCTCGGTGTGAGCACCGCCGGTCGTTGTTCGGATAGGACGACGGGGCAACCGTGCACACCCCGCCCGACACGGACGGTGACCCTGCGCCCGGCGCTCCTGGTGAGCGTCGGTGGTCGCAGGGCCGCCGGCCACATTACGAACAGATTTCCGGGATGTTCATGACCAAGGTCTCATTACCCGTTCCGACAATCGGTCGGTAGTGCTGCCGATCTGGAAGCACTCAGGGAGCAGTCCCGCAAGCAGGCGGCCGACCAGCAGCGATGAGCGGTTCGAGATGTTCTCGTTATTCGAACGAACGAGTGAACCTGCCCGCCCGCGGGCCGATTCGGAAAGGTTGCGGTACGGAAGGACTTCTCCCGGAGACGACGACGGCCCCGGCCGGAGGCCGGGGCCGGGCGCCGACGAGGGCTACTCCTCGCCGCGGATGAAACGCTCCACTGCGTCACGAGCGACGTCGTCGCCGTACTGCTCGGGCGGGCTCTTCATGAAGTAGCTCGACGCGGAGAGGACCGGGCCCCCGATGCCGCGGTCCTTGGCGATCTTCGCGGCGCGCACGGCGTCGATGATGATGCCGGCGGAGTTGGGCGAGTCCCAGACCTCCAGCTTGTACTCCAGGTTCAGCGGCACGTCGCCGAACGCGCGGCCCTCCAGGCGGACGTAGGCCCACTTGCGGTCGTCGAGCCACGGGACGTAGTCCGACGGGCCGATGTGCACGTTGTCCTTGCCCATGTCGCGGTCGATCTGCGACGTCACCGACTGCGTCTTGGAGATCTTCTTCGACTCCAGCCGGTCGAGCTCCTTCATGTTCTTGAAGTCCATGTTGCCGCCGACGTTGAGCTGCATCGTGCGGTCGAGCTGCACGCCGCGGTCCTCGAACAGCTTCGCCAGCACGCGGTGGGTGATGGTGGCGCCCACCTGGCTCTTGATGTCGTCGCCGACGATCGGCACGCCGGCGGCGCGGAACTTCTCCGCCCACACGGGATCCGACGCGATGAACACCGGCAGCGCGTTGACGAACGCGACCTGCGCGTCGATCGCGGCCTGGGCGTAGAACTTGTCGGCCGCCTCGCTGCCCACCGGGAGGTAGGACACGAGCACGTCGGCGCGGGTGTCGCGGAGCACCTGCGCGACGTCCACCGGCTCCTCGTCGGACTCGCTGATCGTCTCGCGGTAGAAGCGGCCGAGCCCGTCGAGGGTGTGGCCGCGCTGCACCGGCACCCCGAGCGCCGGCACGTCGGCGATCTTGATCGTGTTGTTCTCGCTGGCGCCGATGGCCTCGGACAGATCCAGGCCCACCTTCTTGGCGTCCACGTCGAACGCGGCCACGAACGTGATGTCACGCACGTGGTAGCCCCCGAACTCGACGTGCATCAGCCCCGGCACGCGCGTGGCCGGATCGGCGTCCGCGTAGTAGCGGACGCCCTGCACCAGCGACGCCGCGCAGTTCCCCACGCCGACGACGGCGACACGGACCTCAGTCATTCGATTCCCTTTCCTTGGCGATCAGCTCGTTGAGCCAGCGCACCTCGCGCTCGCTCGTGTCCAGCCCGAGCTGGTGCAGCTCGCGCGTGTAGCGGTCGATCTGTTCACCGGCCTTGGCCAGCGCGGAACGGAGGCCCTCGCGGCGCTCCTCGACGGCACGCCTGCGGCCCTCGAGGATCCGCATCCGGGCCTCGGCCGGGGTGCGGGAGAAGAACGCCAGGTGCACGCCGAAGCCGTCGTCGTCCCAGGCCTGCGGGCCGGACTCGGACAGCAGCTCGGCGAACCGCTCCCTGCCCTCGGCCGTGATCCGGTACACCCGCCTGCTGCGACGTGACCGGAGCTCCTCGGGCTCCTCGACGATGAGGCCCGCGGCGGTCAGCCGGCGCAGCGCCGGGTACAGGGAGCCGTAGGAGAACGCTCGAAAACCACCCAGGCGCACCCCGAGCTGCTTGCGCAGCTCGTAGCCGTGCACCGGGGCCTCGCGGAGCAGGCCGAGTATCGCCAGTTCCAGCATCTCGACCTCCTCCGATCGTGTGCTCCACTATATCGATCCGATACATCCGTGCAGGATGGAGCGATCGGGGTCACTCGTGGCGGTGAGGCGGACCGAGGTGGCCCGCGTACCCTGATCCGGTGCGTTCCCAGCGGCAGGTCGTCGACTACGCGTTGCAGCGCAGGGCGCTGCTCGCGGACGTCCACGCCGGCAAGGTCGGGGTGGCCGATGTCTGCGACGCCAGCCCCTACCTCCTGCGGGCCGCCCGGTTCCACGGCGAGCAGACCGAGCAGAGCTGCCCGGTCTGCCGCAAGGAGCGGCTCACCCTGGTCTCCTGGATCTTCGGTGAGGATCTGAAGCACGCGGCCGGTTCGGCCCGCAAACCCGAGGAGATCGAGCAACTCGCGAACCAGTACGCCGATTTCTCCGTGTACGTGGTGGAGGTCTGCCGCACGTGCAGCTGGAACCATCTGGTTCTCTCCTACGTCATGGGAACCGGCGGCTCGGGAGACACCGGCGGTGGCAGGCGGCGGCCCGACCGGCGCCGCTCGGCCGCGGAATGACGTGCCCCCACCCGACGATCCCCAACTCGACGATCCCTGGAGAGGAGTGCGGTGACTGACTCTCGGTCCGTTGCGGGCGCTGGACGTCCGCTACCGGTGCCGCCGGTTTCCCGCCCGAGCCCCCAGCCCCGTCCGGCGCGGCCCGCGGTGCCCCCGCGACCGCCCGGTCCCCCGCCCGCCGGTCCCCCCGCCCGTGCGCCGTACCGGTCGCGCGACATGCCCCTGCTCACCCACGACGAGACCGGTGCCGCCTCCGTGGCCAGGGCCCGTGCCGTCGCCGTGGCCGAGCGCCCGGTGCCCGGCCCGCCGCAGCAGTCGAACGGCAAGCCGGGCCGCGCCGCGAAGGTGAAGCCGCCGAAGACGACGTGGCAGCGCGTCCGTCGCTGGCTGTGGCTCTTCCTGGCCCTGGTCGTGATCGGCCCGCTGGTGGCGTTCTTCGTCGGTTGGCTGATCTTCAAGGTCCCCACCGCCGACGACACGGCGCTCACGCAGACGGCCACCTTCACGTTCTCCGACGGGGCCCCGCTCGCCACCGTCCGGCCCGAGAACGTGAACCGGGTCAAGATCACCCTGGACAAGGTCCCCGAGCAGGTCAGGCGCACCGTGCTGGCCGCCGAGGACCGCTCCTTCTACTCCAACCCGGGCTTCGACATCACCGGCATCGGGCGGGCGATCTACAACCAGCTCACCGGTGGCGTGGGCGGCGGCTCGACGATCACCCAGCAGTACGTCAAGAACGCCACCGGCCAGGACCAGGCCACGCTCTGGCGCAAGTACAAGGAAGTCGTGATCTCGGTCAAGATCTCGAAGGAACAGACCAAGGACCAGATCCTCGAGAACTACCTGAACACGATCTACTTCGGACGCGGTGCATACGGCATCCAGGCGGCGTCGAAGGCCTACTTCGACAAGGACGTCGACCAGCTCACGCTGTCGGAGGGCGCCATGCTGGCCGGCACGATCCAGTCGCCGTCCAACACCGACGTCGAGCGCTCCAAGGCCCGCTGGACCTACGTGCTCGACCAGATGGTGCAGGCCGGCTGGATCACCCCGGCCGACCGGGCCAAGCAGGTCTACCCGACCCTGCTGCCGCAGGCGCCCGCGTCCGTCGGGGTGCCCGGCGACGACCGGTACCACATCTACGAACGGGCCGAGAAGGAGCTGGCGGCGGCGGGCATCAGCGCCGACCAGATCAACACCGACGGCCTGACGATCACCACGACCGTCGACGGCCTCAAGCAGAAGCAGCTCGTCGACGCCGTCAACGAGACGATGAGCAAGCAGCCGGGCAACCTGCGGGCCGCGGCGGTGTCGATCGACCCGCGCACCGGTGCCGTGGCCGCCTACTACGGCGGTTCCAACGGCGTCGGGCAGGACTACGCGGGCGACACCGAGCGCCAGCCCGGCTCGGCGTTCAAGCCGTTCGTGCTCTCCGCGGCGCTCCAGTCGGGGTCGGGCATCGGCCTGGGAACCGTGTACGACGGTTCGTCCGGGCAGATCATCGCCGGCCGCAAGGTCAACAACTCCGACGGCGAGAGCTGCGCCCAGTGCACGGTGCAGACGGCCATGACGGAGTCCATCAACACGGTGTTCTACAAGATGGGCGTCGACGTCGGCCCGAGCAAGGTCATCGACGCCGCGCACCAGGCCGGCATCCCGGCCTCCCAGCTCGGCGGGCAGGCCGACGGTGGTATCGCGCTCGGTGACCAGGAGGTGCACCCCATCGACATGGCGTCGGCCTACGCCACGTTCGCCGCCGACGGCGCCTTCCACACGCCGCACATCGTGCTGAAGGTGGTGGCCGCCGACGGCCGGGTCCTGCTCGACCGCACCGGCACCGTCCCCACGGGCGACCAGGCCCTGTCGCAGCAGGTGGCGCGCAACATCACCGAGTCGATGATCGACGTCGCCCGCAGCTCGTCGATCGCGCTGTCGGGCGGGCGACCGGTGGCGGCCAAGACCGGCACGGTGCAGCTCGGGGCCACCAAGGACAACAAGGACACCTGGACGGTCGGCTACACGCCGTCGCTGTCCACGGCCGTCTGGGTCGGTACCGACAAGAGCGATCCGGTGCGCACCAAGGCGGGCCGCCCCGCCTACGGACGCACCATCGCCGGTGTGATCTGGCAGGACTTCATGAACACCGCGCTCAAGGGCACCCCGGTGGAGCAGTTCTCGGACTTCGAGCCGCTGGGCACACCGGTGGCGGTCACGCCGAGTGCCACCGACAACCCGGTGGCCCCCACCGTGGATCCCCAGTCCGGATCGGACTCCACCGACACCACGAAGCGCAACAGCGACAACAACAACAACTCCGACAGCAACAACTCGGGCGACAACAACAACTCCGACAACAACAACAACTCCGACAACAACAACTCGGGCGACAACAACAACTCCGACACCGGCGCGGCGTTCCGCCTGCCCCCGGGCGCCGGCCCGCTCGTTCCGACAGCGGGCCGCGGCCGTTCGGGCGCATGACCATCACCGGCCGGGGGACGGCGCCCGCCCGCGTCGTCCCCACCTGGACCGAGCCGATCGCCGAGGCGGCCAGCCAGGTGGTCGGCGGCCCGCTCGGGCGGCACGCGCTCGTGGGCCGCAGCCGGTACTGGACGCCGTTGCGGGTGGTGCTGCTGTTCGCGGCCGCCGTTCTGGCGCTCGGCTTCCTGGGCAAGGCGAACTGCCTGCAGGAGTACGACACCGCCGACGGCCCGCAGCTCGACTGGCGCAACGACCGCCAGTACATCTCGATGTGCTACTCCGACACCGTGCCGCTCTACGGCATCGAGGGCGTCGCCAGCGGGAAGGTCCCCTACCGGGACGGCTGGATCGAGGGCGAGGGCACCGGCAACGAGAAGGTGCGCTACATGGAGTACCCGGTCCTGACCGGGTTCTTCCAGTACGCCAACGCCCGCATCACCGACGGCTGGCAGGCGCTGGCGTCGCGGTTGCCGCTGCCCACCGCGCTGTCGGTGGTCGTCTACTTCGACATCACGGCCATCTGGCTGGCGATGGCCTGGCTGGTGGCCGTGTGGGCGGTCCGCTCGATGCGCCGGACCCGTCCGTGGGACGCGGCACTGGTGGCGCTGTCCCCGCTGGTCATCGTGCACGTGTTCACCAACTTCGACGCGCTCGCCGTCGCGTGCGCCACCGGCGGGATGCTCGCGCTGGCCCGGCGGCGCCCGGTGCTGGCCGGGCTGCTGCTCGGCATCGGCGGGGCGTTCAAGTTCTACCCGCTGCTGCTGCTCCTCCCGGTGCTGCTGGTCGGCCTGCGCCGCCGCGACCTCGGCACGGCCGCCCGCACGATCGGCACGGCGGTCGGCTCCGTCGTGCTGGTCAACCTGCCGGTCGCGGTCGCGTTCACGCCCGGCTGGTGGGAGTTCTTCCGGCTCAACCAGACCCGCCCCGCCGACCCCGACTCGCTGTACTTCGTGATCAGCTACTTCACCGGGTGGGCCGGTTTCGACGGCCCGCTCGCCGACGGCCAGGCCCCCGTCGTGCTCAACGCGGTCAGCCTCGCGCTGTTCGCCACGTGCTGCGCGGGCGTCGCCGTGCTGGCGTGGAAGGCACCGCGCACGCCGCGCATCGCGTCGCTCGCCTTCCTGGTGGTGGCGTCGTTCCTGCTGGTCAACAAGGTGTGGAGCCCGCAGTACTCGCTCTGGCTGGTGCCGATCGCCGTGCTGGCGCTGCCCCGGTGGCGGCTGCTGCTCTCCTGGATGCTGGTGGACGCGGTCCTGTGGGTGCCGCGGATGTTCTACTACCTGACCCCGGCCAAGAAGGGCCTGCCGCCCGACTGGTTCCTCGGCGCCGCCGTCGTGCGGGACGCGATGGTCGTGCTCCTGTGCGTGCTGGTGGTGCGCACCGTGCTGCGCCCGGCGGAGGATGCGGTGCGCGCGGGGTACGCACCCGATGTCGACCCGGACTGGCCGGTCAGCCGCTCCGCCCACCGAGCCGTCGCACGAGCTTGAGGCCCGACCAGGTGGCGTCCACCGCGCACACCTTGACGTCCACCCAGCCCAGCGGCAGCGCGTGCTCGCGGACGCGGTCCTCGGTGAGGTCGGTGGGCACGGGGCGGGCCGGAGGCAACGGGGCCTTCTTCGGCCACGCGATCCACACGGCGCCGCGTTCGGTGCTGCGGGCGACGGCGGCGTCCCAGCGCCTGCGCATCGTCGCGACGTCCGGGCAGAACAGCAGCTGCACCTCGTAACCCGGCCGCCCGGCGCGGGTGTGGTGCGGCGCGTCGAGCGTGAAGCCCGGCGGGGCGCCGAGCACGAGCACGCGCGAGGCGGCACCGATACCGAGCTTGCGAGGCAGTGGAGTGCCCGAGTAGCCGGCGGTCACCGGAGTTCTCCCCCCTTCGTGGACGAGCGCAACTCTCGTACGAACCTAGTAGTACTTTGTTAGGTCGAGTCGGTTGGTGTGGGTGGGCGCGGTGGGACGGGTTGGCCGCAGGTGTGGCATGCGCCGGTCCAGATGGTCAGGAGGGTCTGGAGTTCGCGGAGGACGGCGTAGAGGGTCAGGCCGGCGCAGGGGCTTTTGGGTCGCGGCGCAGGAGGGTGCAGAATGCTTGGGCCAGCGTGGCGAGTGTGACGTGGCGGTGCCAGCCGATGTAGCTGCGGCCTTCGAAATGGTCCAGTCCCAGTCCGTCTTTCAGTTCGCGGTAGTCGTGCTCGATGCGCCAGCGGATTTTGGCCAGTCGGACCAGTTCGGTGAGCGGGGTGTCGGTGGGCAGGTTGGAGAGCCAGTAGTCGGTGGGTTCGGCCGCGCCGGTCGGCCATTCAACGATCAGCCAGCATTCGGGAAGTGTTCCGTCGGTGCCACGCGGTATGTCGTGGTTCGCTGGTCGCACGCGCAGTGCCAGGAACTCCGAATGCATCGCCGCGGTGGGATTGTCGGCGGTCTTCCGGGATCCGTGGCGCCAGGTGAGGCGCTGGCGCGTGCCGGGCCCGGCGGCCAGGGCGAGGGCGGTGAGGTTGCTCGGGTCGTCGCGGTAGCGCGGTGTCGGTGGCCGTCCACGACCGGAGTAGGCCGGTGCGGTTGGGGCGGCGTCGGTTGGGTAGGCGCTGGTGGTGCCCTTGACGGCGACGACGTAGTGCATGTCCCGCTGCTCCAGCCCGAGGCGGAACCCGGTGCTGTCGCCGTACCCGGCGTCGGCCACGACGGGTCGCCGCGGCAGACCCCAACCCTCGGGCATCTCGGGCATCTCGGGCATCTCGGGGTCGGGTCGGATGTCGCGCCTACCGATGATCTGGTCGAGCATGTCCAGGGCTTGTCGCCATTTCTCCCGATGCCGGACATGATCAGGAATCCGGCAGCGTGCCCGGCGCCGCTGGATTGCTGCAACTGCCTCGGCGCCGGTCTCGGCATCGGTCTCGGTGATCGTGGTGTCGTCCCAGGACTTCGGGAGGAACAGCGCCCAATTGATCGCCGCCGAAGCGGTGTCGGTCACCGCGTGCACACTGACCCCGATCTGACAGTTCCCGACCTTCCCCAAACTCCCGGAATACATGCGGGCGACACCCGGCGAATCCGACCCGTCCTTGGGAAAGCCGGTGTCGTCGATGACATAGGCGTCAGGATCGATGAAGGTATCGGCCCAACGAGCGACCCGCTTCCGAACCTCCACGTGATCCCACGTCGAGGACGTCACGAACTGCTGCAACCGCTGATGATCCACATCCAGCCGCGCCGCCATGGGCTGCATCGACTTGCGCTTGCCGTCGAGCATCAACCCGCGCAGGTACACCTCGCCCGTCGCCCGCTGATCCGCCCGCGCCAGACCGCCCAGCATGTCCGCCGCGAACGCCTCCAGACGCGGCCTGACCTGCTCCATCTCCTCCGGAGTCACACGTTGAACAAGATCACACGACAGGCCGGATCACCGGTAGCGACACACCTAACAAAGTACTACTAGGCGCGACCGCGGCTCGGCTGATATCCTAGGCCTTCGCGTTCCAAGACGCGTCGAACCTCTTCGAATACCGCACCGATATTTCCCTTCGGAAACCGAATCTGGCCAAGCCCATTGATGTTGCTAAACTCATTGCAGCCCTCCTCTAGGAGTACGATCGCACGGTCAAACCCAAGTCGTCCTTGAAACAAGCCAGCTTCGTGAATCACGTTCTCTCTCGCTCGCGTCATACCGTCCCCGACTTCATCTTCGCCCGTCATCACTATAAGACCAATTACGGCGTCATCAAGCATGACGCTCAGGCGGTTAACCGTTGCTATTCCTGCTGCTGGCACTTGGTTAAACTCGTCCCAGGTTAGCCTCATTCGATCTCCGATGAACATTGCCAACTTGCGCCACTCGTCAGATCGGCCATGCCCGATGAATATTTTCGATCCGGTAGCAGCACTGCCGGAAGCGTTGCTAACGTCGCTCATGCGAAGATGGCCAATCATGTATAATCCGATGCTGGCTAGTTTCGTAAGGGTATCTTGCGCAGATTCTATCCGGACTACCTGGGCGATAATCTCCTGATGCGGCGCAAGGCGTAAACCCTGTGAAATCGCCAAAGAATCGCGCGAAGTGAAACTTCCTGATGGAATCTGAGCGTCACGGCCGGTTTGCACGGTCAAGATGCTCAGCTTGTTTACTTCATCAATTAGCTCTGCTAGGTAAGTGTCGTGTGCTCGAGAAATCCGAGTCAATGCAATCGATCGTAGTACGTTCTTGCAGCGATCCAGCACTATGTCGCCTTCATCTGCCCACTGCAGCGCCTGGGTCAGATCAGCGCCACCAGCCAAATCGCGGATATACGATATCACGGTATCGTGGCTGAATTCGGTCCAGGTTCCCGACGAGCCTGGAGAGAACGAAGGCTGTTCCAGACCCCAATCTGGATGAAAATGCGCTCCGGGCGGAGGAGTCTGGAAGTTGTCGTAGTAGACGCGTGAATGATACCCGAGTGAAGATCCCGACCA
The DNA here is from genome assembly GCA_964247105.1 of uncultured Pseudonocardia sp. GTDB lineage: Bacteria > Actinomycetota > Actinomycetes > Mycobacteriales > Pseudonocardiaceae > Pseudonocardia. The sequence continues at coordinate 26,302 of CAXTTN010000016.1, read as the reverse complement.
TGCCCTACCAACATAAATTGTGGCTTCCCGAAATCTATTGGCCACAATCCCTTGCGGCAAACCTATTTTGAGATGCTCGGTAACCTGTTCCAGTAGGGCGTTGATCTGATCGATTTCAGTCAAGCTCATGACGGCCGTCCTGGAGTGCCTTCGACGACTGCTCCGGACTGGTTCGCGCTCGTCGACTTGCGCATGATGCCGAGCCACTGGCCCATCTCGTTCTGCTCAATCTGCGTTATTTCGGCAACAAGAACAGCAGCGCGAGAATGAGCATTATTGTATTGATCTGAGTGAGTCGTGAACAGTCGACGCTCGGCCTCTACAAGCTCTCTGGCCCTCGTGAATCGGGCATAATCTTCGTTCCAGTGAAATATTGCGCGAAGACCTACCAAAATGGCGGATATGGCACCTAGAATCGCCGCAGGAATTCCGTTGCTTGGATTGACAAGCACGGAAAGCGGAATCGCTGCAGCAATGCAGACCGCCAAGACTTCCGACACTCTATAGTAACGACGTGCCTTCGCGGCAGCTTTTCGGTACCAATCGTATGAGGTGTTCGCGACGTCGATTGCGTATACATCACTGTCGATACCGGATATATTGCTCTGGTTACTGTCAGTGGTTTCGGTCGAAGAGGGCATTGAACTTAATACACCTCCGAATCTGGCGCAAGGACGCGATGGGTATCATACTGCGGGTTCCTAGTGCGTCGTGAGTGCACTTGATACGCCACTTCGGCCGGATAATCCCAGTTCATGGCGGCATGGGCTCTTAACGCTGAGCCGCTAGACGTAGATCGCAATCGGAATCACTTTAAAGGACGGCCCGTCAATTCGAGACGGAAATTTGAAGTCAATGACATCTCCCAATGCGCGCTCCTCTCCATTGCCTAGCTTCATTTTATTGGCCTGGGTCGCGGCACCCTCTAAGATCATGTTGAATATTGAATCAACAAGTTCGGGCCCAAGCCGATCGAGAAGCTTATTCCTAGATAAAACAGGCAGGTCGTTTTCAATTCTGGACGTTGCTTTACCTAGGACGGTGTAAGTCCCATCTAGTATCCGATCCTCGTCATCAACAACGAAGTTGTTGCTATCACAAATAGTGATGGCTGTCACGTCCGATACGGAGGCGTAAAATTCTCGGGTCTTCTCTGCGCGAAAATCTACCCGAACCGCCTTGGCCGCAGCGCGGGCAATATCAGATTTGACTTTTGCGCGCATGAAGAGACCTTCTGCAAAAATCTTCACATCATCGATGCTACTATACTCTGGAAATGTCGTTAGGCCTTGATTCTTGACATTATGCTCTACAATGCCGCCTATCAGCTCTGGAGTTAGGATATCCAGTAACGCATGAATCGCGTTGGGTCGAAAACTCGCATGAAATTCGACGAATTCTCCGCTTTCAAGATCTTTAGCGCCTTCTGCTGATGTAATGGTCCGAACGAGGCGCTTGCGCTTGAGCGCTTCACGAACATAGAGTAGATAGTAAGCTTGCGAATACGTGAAGTTCTGGATGGTCCTCGTGTTAGAACCGAACCCACTGACAGCAATTTGCGCGTTCTTGGCAAATACGTTCGGACCCGCTGCTTGGGCGAAGTCATCTAGTCCGGCAAGTTCTTCAACATTGCCAGGCGGATTCACTAATTCTAGCGGCCGGGCATCTTCGTTGCGCTCGCGACTTTCATTTGTAACTAGGGGGGCGGCATGGAGCTGCTGCAGTATCCCAGCAACGTGGTCTGGGTTCTGATAGATGACGATGGTTGGCCGCATCCACCCCCCTCTCCGTTGGCGACAGGCATGAGGTCTCTTACGGCGCCCGTAGGATAGCCGGAGTCCACTCGTTGTTGGCCACGGCATGCCCGTCGGGTGACCTGAGGCTTCGTTGTCGCTGTCAACCGCGTACATGTCCGAGCAGATCCGGCCGCATCCAGCTGTTCGCGTAGTCGGACGACCGGGGGGCTGATGGCGCAGCACGGCGAACTCAGCTCGCAGCGTCGGAGCACATCGACCGGATCGGGCAGCCCGCGCTTCGGCATCACTGGCCGGTGGTCCTTCGCGGTCACCCGCTTGAGACACGCATGAACGTCACCCGCGCCGGTGGCGTCGGATCCCGAGCTCGTCGAGGACGTCCGCGGTATCGAAGCTTTGCCGGCCGGCTCAACGACTGCTACCAGCACGCGGCCGGTGCCGGGGAAGCGACCAGGCCAAGACCCCTTGACGACCTCGAAGTGGACACTCTCGACCGATACAACTCAGGTCCAGTCCTGGGCTAACGTGCAACTCGCGCCATTGCGGTCATGCAGCAGCTGCCAACCCCCTTGTGTTCTACATATGGGTCCGTGTGCGCTTCTCCTGCATGGCCGCGTCGATCGGCGTCACACGACCTACGACGAGCGCCGACAGCGCTACTGCGATCACCCGGTCTCGATCTTGAGCAGCATGCTGATAGCGCAGTGCGGCGCCCGGGGTCGAGTGGCCGAGCCGGGCCATCAACTCGGCCAGCGTCGCTCCGGTGGAGGCGGCGAGCACAGCGCCCGTGTGGCGCAGGTCGTGGAACCGCAGGTCGTCACGTCCGGCCTTCTCACGGGCCGGGTAGAACACCCGGTACACGGTCGACGGGGCGAGTTGGCCGCCGTTCACAGCGGGGAACAGGAGACCGTCACGACCCATCGCAGCGTGATCGCGGATGTGGTCCTTCACCAGCGGCAGCAGGTGCGGCGGCAGCGCCACGGTGCGCTTGCCTGCCTCGCTCTTGGGGTCCTTGACCTTCCGGCCCGCCGCGGTGCGGACCACGCTGCGGCGGATGTGCACCGCGCCGTTCGTGACGTCGACGTCGGAGCGACGTAGCTCGGTCAGCTCACCGAACCGAAGGCCGCACCACGCGGCCAGCAGCACGAGGAGCTGGTACTTCTCCGGCATGGCCTTCGTCAGCGCCTCCAGCTCGGCGAGCGAGGCGGGGACGATCTTCTTCACGCGCTTGGACTGCCCGGCGCCGCGTACCCGGCAGGGGTTGGACGGGATCACGTCGTCGGCCACGGCGGTGTGCATGACGGTGCGCAGGAGCGCGTAGGCGTTCGCGCGGGCGGTCGGGCCGGTGCACTTTCCGAGGTTGGCGTGCCACGTCCGCACGGCCGCCGGGGTGACGCTGGGTACCGGCACCGAGCCGAAGGCAGGGAACACGTGGGTACGGAGGAGTTGGGCGTAGTGCTCGCGGCTCCGGTCCTCCAGGTCGCGATGCGCGAGCCACGCCTCTGCGAACTCGCGCACGGTCACTGGCGCGGCCGTGGGCGTGGCCGGAGGGAGCCAGGCGTTGCGCAGGATCTCCGAACGCCGGAGCGACAGCCAGCCGTCGGCGTCGCCCATCGTCGCGAAGGTCAGCGCCTGGCCGTTGTCCTGCCGAGCCGCGTACGTCACACCGTCCGGGCCCTTGTAGCGAGCCTGGTAGCGACCCGAAGGCAGCTTGCGGATGCTGCCGAACTGCCGCTTGCCGCTGTCCTTCTGCCTGCCTGCCATCGTGCCCCCCGCGTCTCGTCCGTGCCAGATACGTGCCAGATCAGGCGTGCATCCGTGACCGTTCGTGTCCTGGTCTGGCACGCGACACAAGATGCTGTTCTACCTGCAAGACGACGGTAGCAGCGGATGACAGCTAGTGTCGCGCAGTTGGCTCGGATACAAGTTCAATCCTTGTATCGCCCACCACTGAAAAGGCCTGGTCAGAGGCTCCGCGAGGAGCTTGAGACCAGGCCTTTCGCCATGCCAGGGCCTGTTGACGGAGCATTCCGGAGCATCGGCTTCAGACCGCCGCGTCCGCGCTCCCCTGCCCCGGATCGTCCTCCCTGTCGTCGAGCGCGCGGAGGATGCGGTCGCTGTTGCCGGTGCGGCGCGTGTAGAGATCCAGCGTCGTCGTCGATCGCTCGTGTCCCATCACCCGCTGCACCCTGTTGGGCGGCACGCCGTCGTCGACGAGCCACGTCGCGTAGAAGTGGCCAAGGTCGTAGAACGGTTCCGCGTGACCAGTGGGACGGCCTGCGGCGCGATCCGGCGCATCGTCCCGAAGCCCCGCGGCCTCACTCCGATGCAGCCCGCACGGGGCGATCGGCTTGGTACTTGCGGTGGTCATTGCGCGCGGAGCCCATAAGGGGCCTGCGACCGCCGATCGAGTGGGGTTCGTACCGGAACAGGATCCAGATCAACGCGGTGCCCTGCCGGGCGTCGCGCGGGGCCACGTTCGATGCAGCCGCAGGCGCTCGCGCGCGGCCGCACCAGCTGTCGTCGCGCACGTAACGCCTCGCGTGGGCGGATCGAACTTGCTGCGAGTGCTCCTCGACGGCCTTCGCCAGCGAGGAATCAGGTGCGGCAAATGCTTCAGGAGGACATAGGGATGAGTGCGGGCAGCGAAAATCGCTTGGCTGTTGCCGCGGCAGGGGCAACCATCATTGCAGCGGTTATTGCTTTGTTGACCTACCTGAATCTTGCACCGACACCGAAACCGACACCGACGACGGCCACAGCCACGACGTCGGTCCAGCCCAGCCGGTTGCCAGGTGACCCCACGGTGCAACTGAGCACTCCCACGGCCGAATCCGCACCGTCGCAAACTGTTTCAATTCGACATTCCGGAGACCTCACGATCACGGATACCAGCGGGTTCCCCGACCTGGACGCTCCGGCATCCGATCCGCAATGGAAGAGCGGGGGAGGTGATATCGCCGTCTACAACGGCCTGCTCTACGGCTCCAACGCGTCCTTCTTGAGGCTCCAGGGCAAGCAGGCCGACTACAACACTTGCAGAAATGCCACCGGCTACTCTACGGACTCTATCGGACTGTCCTCAATGCAGGTCGGTGAGTACCTGTGCTGGCGGACCGATGAGGGTCGCCTCAGCGCATTGCGGGTTCTGGAGATCGGCGAGAACCGGATTACCCTGGCCGTCACGACGTACGATCCCCCTACTCCCACCTGACTCGTGCCACACCAGCTGGTGGTCGAGGACCACGGGCGAAGCCGTCAGCAGGCGGCGCGCGCGAACCGGCTGAGGCGCAGGCTGTTCGAGACCACGAACAGCGAGCTCAACGCCATCGCGGCGCCGGTCAGCATCGGGTTCAGCAGGCCGGCCCCCGCGATGGGGAGCGCGAGGCAGTTGTAGGAGAACGCCCAGAACAGGTTGCCCTTGATCACCCCGAGGGTGCGGCGCGACAGCCGGACCGCGTCGACGACCGCGGTCAGGTCGGCGCGGACGAGTGTGATGTCGGCAGCGTGCAGGGCGGCGTCGGCCCCGGTGCCCATGGCCATGCCGAGATCGGCCTGCGCCAGCGCCGCCGCGTCGTTCACGCCGTCGCCGACCACCGCCACCATCCGGCCCTCGCCCTGCAGCCGGGCGACGACGTCGACCTTGTCGGCGGGCAGGGCGTCGGCGATCACGTCGTCGATGCCCAGCTCGGCGGCCACCGCGAAGGCCGCACCGGGACCGTCGCCGGTGACGAGCACGGGCTCGACACCCAGGTCGCGCAGCGCCGCGACGGCCGCGGCGCTGGTCGGGCGGACGGTGTCGCCGACCAGGAACACCGCCCGGGCCCGTCCGGACCAGGCCAGCACGGCGACGCTGCACCCACGCTCGGCCGTGAGCGCCTGCGCGATCTCGTCCGGCACCGCGACGTCGTGGTCGGCCAGCAGCCCGGGCCGCCCGATGAGCGCCTCGCGGCCGGCGACCGTCCCGCGGACCCCGAGCCCGTCGATCGTGACCCCGTCGGAGCTCGGCTCGGCCCCTGAGGTGCAGCGGCGGCCCACGGCCCTGCCCACCGGGTGGATCGAGCCCGCCTCGAGCCCGCCCGCGACGGCCAGCACCTCGTCGAGGTCCTCGCCGGGCGCCAGCACCACCTCGACCACGCTCATCTCGCCGGTGGTGACGGTGCCGGTCTTGTCGAGCACGACGGTGTCGATCCGCCGGGTGGCCTCCAGCGCCTCCGGGCCGCTGATCAGGATCCCCAGCTGCGCGCCGCGCCCGCCCGCGACCAGCAGCGCGGTCGGGGTGGCCAGCCCGAGCGCACACGGGCAGGCCACCGTCAGCACGGCCACCGCCGCGCCGATCGCGGCCACCTGCGGCGCCCCCAGGCCCGACCAGTACCCCCAGGCCGCCGCGACCAGCACGAGCACGACCGGGACGAAACCGCCGGCCAGCTGGTCGGCGAGCCGCTGCACGGCGGCCTTGCGCGTCTGCGCCTCCTCGACCAACGCCGCCATCTGCGCCAGTTGGGTGTCCGCCCCGACGCGGGTGGCCCGCACGACCAGCGGTCCGCCGTCGCTCAGGCAGCCGCCGATCACGGCGTCACCCGTCACGACCTCGACCGGCAGCGCCTCGCCGGTGACCATGCTCGCGTCGAGCGCCGACGACCCGCTCTCGACCACCCCGTCGGTGGCCACCTTCTCCCCCGACCGCACGACGAACCGGTCACCGACCGCCAGCCGGTCCACCGGGACCCGAACCTCGACGCCGTCCCGCAGCACGGTGGCGTCCTTCGCGGCCAGGGACATCAGCGCCCGCAGCGCGGCACCCGACCGCCGTCGCGCCCTCGCCTCCAGCGTGCGCCCGACCAGCACCGACGTCGTCACCGCGGCCGCGGCCTCGAGGTAGACCTGCGAGGTGCCGTCGGACCAGTACAGCGTGAAGTGGAAGGGATGGGAGTAGCCCGGACCCCCCGCGCCGCCGGCCACCAGCGCGTACAGCGACCACGCGAACGCGGCCAGCGCGCCGAGCGACACCAGCGTGTCCATCGACGCCGTGCCGTGACGCAGCCGCGAGACCGCGGCGCGGTGGAAGGGCAGAGCCCCCCAGACGACCACCGGCACGGTCAGCGCCAGCGACACCCACTGCCAGTACGGGAACTGCGCGGGCGGCACCATCGCCAGCACGACGACCGGCACGGTCAGTGCGGCGCACACCGGCAGCCGCCACCGGTCCGGCGCCGCGACCTCGGGCTCGACGGGCTCGTCGGCGTCCGGCGAGGCGGTGTAACCGGCTCGCTCGACGACGGCGACGAGATCGGCGGCCGTCACCGACTCCGGGTGCCGCACGGTGGCCTTCCCGGTGGCGTGGTTGACGCTCGCCTCGACCCCGTCGACCCGACCCAGCATCCGTTCCACCCGGGCCGAGCAGGCGCCACAGGTCATGCCACCGACCGTGAGGTCGGTGCGCCGCGCGGATGCGTCCGGCGTTGGACCGGCGAGGGGCGGTGCGGTCATCGGGAGAAGGTCGCCTGGGCGGGGTAGCTCCCGCAGCTCGTCCCACTGACGGCGAGCCGGGTCCGCGTCAGGGCGGAGGTGGGAACGGTGGCGGGCACGGCGATGGTCACGGGTGCTCCTGGTGGATCGAGCGGCGGAGGTCGGCGATGGGCCCGGACGGCCCCGAGTCGTAGGGCTGCGACGGCACAGCGAACCACGGCGGCGGCGCCACCAGCTGCACCGAGCTGCCGATCATCGCGGCCCCGGCGGCACACAGCACCAGCAGCGTCGCGAAGAGACCCAGCCGAGCCGGGACCGAGGTGACGGTGATCGATCGCACGACCCGAGACGTTAGAGGCCCGGCAGCCGGGCACGTTGCCTCGCTGAGAGACGCACGCGGTGTACGCCCGCCGGGGCACGACGAACGGACCGGGGATGATGCGTTCGGCGCAAGGAACTGGGCCGTCTCCTACATCGGCCTCTCAGACGGGCGTCCGTCGGGAACTCGAGGCAGGCGCTCACCAGCTGGACTTCCGAGCACCGGGCAGGTTGCCCTCGCAGGCCGGCCCGCGCCGCCGGCCTGCGCTGAGGATCAGGTCCCCCGCGCGACGGCCCCGGCGACCGCCGTCGCGAACAGGTCGTCGACCCCGATCCCGGCCGCGGCCGCCATCATCGGGATGACGCTGCTGCGGGCGAACGAGCAGTACAGGCCGGCCTCCAGGAACCAGGGGCGGCCGGCGGGGTCGATGCGGAAGTCGAACAGGCTGTAGTCCCGGCAGCCCAGTGCTTCGTGGCAGGCCCTCGCGACGTCCCACACCCGGGACGAGAGCGGGTCGGCCGGGTCGACGATCCACGCCCGCGCGCCGTCCTTCGCCATCAGCCGCAGGTCGCCGCCGCCCGTCCGGCTGATCTTGTCGGCGTAGCCGCGGACGGGGTTGGTCACGGCGTCGACGGCGTACTCCTCCAGCGGCAGGCACACGAGCTCGCCGCCCCTCTCGACGACGCCGCACCGCACCTCGCGGCCCAGCTCCACGTAGTCCTCGACGAGCACGGCGTCGGAGTGGGCGAAGGCGTCGTGCAGCGCGGCGTCGAACCCGGCCGGGTCGCGGACCAGCGCGAGGCCGAGCGAGTTGTCGGAGTCGGCCGGCTTGACCACCGCCGGCGGGAGCACCGAGGGACGGTCACCGCGGCGGAGCACCTCCCCCGCCGGGACGTCCACCCCCGCCGCCGCGACGACCGCCTTGGCCTTCGCCTTGTCCGCGCCCAGCGCCATCACGTCGGGGGTGTTGCCGACGTACGGGATGCCGACCACGTCCAGCAGGGCCCGGTAGGTCGTCATCCCGGGCCGGCAGAACATCTGCGGCACGGCGACGTCGACGTGCAGCTCGGTGAGGTACCGGACGGCGTCGGGCAACCGCATCGGCACGGCGGCCCGGATCGCCGCGTCGCCGAGGTCGGCCGGGAACCGCCAGCGGCCGTCGGGCGTGACGTAGGCGACGTGGAACTGGTACCGCGCGGGATCGGCCACGGCGTCGAGGCAGTCGCGGGCGTAGAGCCGCGACAGGTCGCAGAAGAACTCGCTCACCGCGGAGCCGGCGAGGTGCAGGACGCGCAGCACTAGTCCCCGGCCGCCTCGACGAGCTTGCCGATGTTGAAGTCGATCCGGATGAAGTCCTTGCCCGCCAGCAGGTTCCGCAACAGCAGCCACGGGATCTGCAGGTGGTGGACCAGCAGGAACGGCAACGGGTCCGACCAGTCGAAGACCGCGTCCGTGCCGCGGGCGATGACCCTGGCGCGTTCGGGGATCGTCGACGGGCGCGACAGCATGCGCCACAGCTCGTGGTAGGCCCAGTACGTCGGGCGGGCGGCCGCCGTCGGCGTGATCACCTCGACACCGTCCTCGAGGTAGGCCCGCGCGAGGTCCGGGTGGTCGTGGAACATCGTGATCGCCGAGTGCGTGCGCGGGTTGCACTCGATCGGGAACACGTCGCCGTCGGCGGTCTGCATGAGGTCGAAGCTGATCTGGCCGGTCAGCTTCAGCGGCTCGACGAACCCCCGTACCCAGGCCTCGATCCCGGGGTTGTCGACCATCGCGTAGTTCACCTGGAACGCCGACGACGCGCAGCAGGCGTACACCTGCACGTGGCCGTCGCGGACCGTCGTGTGCACGCAGTACTCCTGGCCGCTGACGAACTGCTGCAGGATCCACGGCGTGTCCGGCGCGATGGGTTTCGACCGGGCGAACGCCGCGGTGGCGCGCCGCGTCGGGCGGGGCAGCGGGGTCAGGTCGAGCCGGTGCACGGGGTCGTAGGGGATGCTCTTGAGGACGTACGGCGCCGCGGGCGCGGCCGCGAAGTCGAACTCCGCCACCTGCTCCGGTGACGTGACGCGGTGCGAGTCGGGCACCGGCAGGCCCAGCATCGCGGCCATCTCGGTGAACTCGTGCTTGTCGTCGAGCGCGTGCACGGTCTCGGCGTCGCAGTGCAGCACCTCGCAGAACGGCGCGAGCAGCGGCGCGGCGAGCGCGTCGTACCAGCTGGCCACCGGGCTGGAGACCGGCACGTAGACGTCGACGCCCTCGGTGATCACGATGTCGAGCAGCGCGGCGGCGTAGCCGGGGTCCTGCGGCTTCGGCACGGTCCGGAAGCGGTCGACGTCGCGGGAGAAGCGGTGGCCGGTGAGCCGGTACTTCCCCGACTCGACGAGGACGACGCGGTGGCCCGCGCGGTGGAAGGCCCGCGCGAGCGTCAGGGCCTTGGTCATCTTCCCGCCGCTGACCATGATCGTCCTCGGGCGCGCGGCCTCGGCGCGCGGCGGCGTGACCACGAGCGACCGCAGCAGCGCGGCGGCGGTCAGCAGCAGGTTCGCCGGCAGGGCGAGCTGCAGCAGCGCCAGCGCACCGACCGTCTTCGACGCGACCCGGATCCGGCGCGTCACCCGCGCACCATGCCCCGGTGCATCACGCGGTCGCCGACGACGCCGTCGTGGTCGGCGCGGTGCAGGACGCAGCGGTTGTCCCACACGACGACGTCGCCCGGCGACCAGCTGTGCCGGTGGACGTGCGCGTCGTCCGTCGAGTGGGCGTACAGGAACTCGATCATGGCGGTCCCCTCGGCGGCGTCCATGCCGCTGATCGCGACGCAGCGCTGCGGGGTGGAGAGGTAGAGGCTGGTGCGGCCGGAGACGGGGTGGCGGCGGAACACCGGGTGCTCGGCCGCCGTCCCGTCCACCCGGTGGGTGATCGTCCGCCCGTCGAGCGCGTCCCGGACCTCACCGGGAAGGGTCTCGTAGGCGCGGTACTGGTCGGTGAACAGCGTCTGCCCGCCGCGTTGCGGGATCCGGACGGCCCGCAGCGCGGTGTAGGCGGGCGGCCGCTCGACGTAGCTCGTGTCGACGTGGAACACGCTGCGCGGCGGGGTCGCCCGCCCGACGTTGGTGACCACGTTGAGATCGGTGAACCCGGGCACGGGGGTCTCGCCCTCGGTGAACATCAGCTCGCCGAAGGAGGCGAGGAAGGCGAGGAACCCCTGGTCGTCGACGTGCTGCTCGGGCAGGACCACGACGCCGTGCTCGGCGAGCAGCCCGCGCAGCCGCGTCACGTCGGCGTCGTCGAGAGGTCCGACGGCCAGGTCGGAGAGGGTGTGCATGGGTGGTCTCCTCAGACCCGGCGGACCAGCGTCAGCCCGTCGCGGAGCGGGACGAGCACCTGCTCGACCCGCGGATCGGCGGCCAGCGCCGCGTTGAACGCGGCGACCGCCACACCGTTGGGCGGGGCCTCGCCGCCGCTCCACGGCCGGCCCTGCATCAGGGTGTTGTCCACGCAGATCAGGCCGTGCGGGGCCAGCAGGTCGCCGTCCAGGACCGCGTCGAGGTAGCCGGTGTAGCCGGCCTTGTCGGCGTCGACGAACACGAGGTCGAACACCGTGCCCGCGGCGGCCAGCTCGGCGAGCGTGTCGGCGGCGGGGCCGACCCGGACCTCGATCCGGGTGCCGGCCTCCGACGCGGCGAAGCAGGCCTGCGCGAGCTCCGCGACGCCGGGATCCAGCTCGCATGCCACCACCCGGCCGTCGGCGGGCAGGGCCTCGGCCATCGCCAGCGCGGAGTAGCCGGTGAACATGCCCACCTCCAGCACCTGACGCGCGCGGGTGGCGTGCACCAGCATCTTCAGCAGCTGGCCCTCGACGTGGCCGGAGAGCATCTCCTGCTCCAGCGCAACGGCCCCGCCGTGGTGCTCCCAGTCGTGCGCCGCGGTCGCCGCGGCCAGCGCCGCCAGGGCGGGCGACTCCGGCGTGGTGTTCCGCTCCAGGTAGGGATCGAGGCCCGCGGCGAGGTCGTAGGCCTCCTGCAGGCCGTCGCGCAGGGCCGGGTCGGCCCGGTCGAGCAGCTCGCCGAGCCGCCCGACGAGGATCCCCAACGGCGTGACCGGCCGGGGCGGGGTCCGCACGCCGGCCTTCACCCCGCCGCCACGAACGGCTGCTCGCCCCGCCCCTGGCGCGGGTAGATGCGGCGGCAGACCTCGCGGTGCGCCACCAGCGCCCCCTCCAGCTCGCTCTGCGTGAGGTCGTTGACGAAGTAGCAGCTCCCGATCGGGCGCGGCACCGCCGCGCGCTGCTGGCCGTCCCGGGTCTGCACGATCAGCTCCGTGGCCGAGCGGAGCAGCTCCGGCGTGAGCAGGTCGCTGTCGAGCGAGAGCCCGAGCTTGCTCATCAGCCAGAAGACCCGGTCGCGGTCGCTGGCGGAGATGTAGCCGCGACGCTCGGCGATCGTCGTCGACAGCGCCATGTCGATGGCGATGGCGTGCCCGTGGAAGAACGGGACGTCGGGCGCCAGCTCCAGCTTCGGGCTCCAGGTGTGCCCGAACGCGATCACGCGGTCCAGGTCGAGCTCCTGGAGGTTGGGCACCTCCAGCTCCAGCATCGTCCGGATCGCCTCGTAGGTCACCCGGCCGGCGATCTCCCGCAGCTCCGGGGTGCCGTCGAGGTGGCCGAACCGGGTGGCGAGCAGGTCCTCGCCGTACTTCTCCAGCAGCTCGAAGATCGCGCTGTTGCCGACGGTCGAGATCTTGACCAGCTCGGCCATGCCGTTGCGGACCTGGTCGGTCGGCAGCGTCTCCAGGAACGAGAAGTCCAGGATCACTTTCTGCGACGCGTGGTAGGCGCCGAGCCGGTTCTTGGACTTCCCGTGGTTGACAGCGACCTTGATCGCGACGCTGGCGTCGATGAGCCCGATCAGCGTCGTCGGGACCCGGATGTAGTTGGTCGACCGGCGGTACATCGCGCACGCGAAGCCCGCGACGTCGGTGGTGAGGCCGCCGCCCACGACCAGCACCGGCTCCTTGCGGACCAGCCCGAACTCGCCGAACGCGTCGACGATCCGCTCGACGGTGCGCAGCGTCTTGCCGGTCTCGCCGATGGCGACCGGGAACACGGTCAGCGCGATGCCGTGGTGGTCGAAGTAGGCGCGCACCCGCTCGCCGTAGAGCTCGTGCACCGCCTCGTCGACGACCATCAGGCAGCGGCCCCACGGCCGGTAGCTGCCGGCGAGCTCGGTGTTCTCGGGCGCGAAGACCCCGTCGACGAAGACGAGCGAGTAGTCGATCTTCTCGTAGGCCTCGACCGCGAAGGCGGTCTCGGTGGCGTGCAGGGTGGCTCGTGCGGCGCCGGTCATGCGGTGAGGTCGTCGAGGTCGAGGTGGTCGACGACGCGGGCGTCGCCGAAGTCGTGGCCCGCGGTGTTCGCGTTGGGGAACGCGACGCAGGGCACGCCCGCCGTGCGGGCCGAGCTCACGCCGCCGAGGTTGTCCTCGATCGCGACGCACTCGTCCGCGGGTACCTCCAGCGCCGCGGCGGCGAAGGTGTAGGCATCCGGTGCGGGCTTGGGCGGCCCCACGCTCTCCGCGTCGACGACGACGTCGAAGTCCTCGGCCCGCAGTGCCGGCGAGAGCGCCTCCAGCAGGGCGACGACGTTGGCCCGCGACGTGGTCGTCACCAGCCCGACCTTCCAGTCCCGGTCCCGTGCGGCCTTGATCGTCTCGACGACCCCCGGCCGGGGGCTCAGATCCGCATCGGCCAGGCTCTGCTGGAACAGCTTCGACTTCGTGTCGTGCACGGCCTGCGCGTCGACCGTCTGCCCGAGCGACCGCGCGTACTCGGCCAGCCGGGCCTGCCCGCCGCTGTCGGCGAGCAACGTGCGGTACTGCTCGCGGTCCCAGCTCCAGCCCAGGTCATGGGCCTCGAACGCCCGGTTGAACGCGTCGCGCTGCAACTCGGACGTGTCGGCGACCGCGCTGATGGAACCGAGGAGAAGTGCTGGCATGTATTCGCTCCCGAGGAAGTCAGGTTCAGGTCCTTGCACCCAGCTTCGGTGCAGCTGCCGACTCCCGCGAGTCGACCGGCGTCGACCTGGTACCCGATCCGGCGCCACCCACTCCCGCCGGTTGCCGGTGTCGCGCGAGGCGGGCAGAGTGCGTCGGGTGAGCAAGTGGCACCCCGACCAGTGGGCGGTCAACCCGGGCGTCGAGCCGCCGGAACCGTCCCTCGTCGCGGCTCTCCGGCGACTCGCCACCACCCAGATCGCCGACGCCGGCGGCCCCGTCGGGGTGGTCGCGCCGCCGTTGCGGCACCTCGCGGGCCCGGCGCAGCTGTGCGGCACGGCCGTCACCGTCTGGACCCGGCCCGGCGACATCCTCTACGTCCTCAAGGCCGTGGACAGCCTCCGCGCGGGCGACGTCCTGGTGGTCGACGGCGGCGGGCGGGACGACGCCGCGGTGGTCGGCGACATCGTCGGGGAGGCGATCGCCGGGCTCGGCGGGGCCGGGCTCGTCGTCGACGGGGCGGTGCGCGACCTGGACGGCCTGGACGCGGCGGGGCTGGCGACCTTCGCGCGCGGCGCCCACCCGGCCACCGGCTCCACCGCCGGGCCCGGTGCGATCAACGTCACGATCCAGTGCGGCGGCGTGGTCGTGCACCCGGGTGACGTCGTCCGGGGCGACGCGAGCGGCCTCGTCGTCGTGCCCCGTGATCACCTGGCCGAAGTCGTCGAGCTGGCCACCGCCGTCGCCGACCGCGAGGACGAGTGGCGGCGGCGGATAGCGGCGGGCGCCGCCCTGCCCGCGGCCACCGGGATCGACGCGATCCTGGCCGAGGTCCGCGGGGCGGCGGAGCGGCCGGCACCCTGAACCCGGAGATCAGTTCCGACCATGGTCGCTGCGGGCCGCGCGGTGTCGCCCTCGGCGGGGCCGCAGTGTGCGGCGGACAGCGATCATGCCGGTCCCCGCGCGCGTTCCGCAGGCCACGCGCGTGCAGCGATGCGCGCACGGCACCGAGAACGCGCGCGCCGACCCGGTTCCGTCACGGAGGAGGAGCCTGCCCCATCCCGACCTCGATCTCCACCGAGCGGAACCCCGCCGGGCCACCCCAGCGCCGCGACCGGCCCACCATCCGGGTCGAGACGGCCGTGGCCACGCGGTCGCCCTCGACCAGGACGGTGGCCGATCCCGCGTCGCCGTCGGCCAGCGCGGCCACCACCGCCGCGACCGCCGACGGGGGCAGCGGCGCCTCGACCACCATCCGGACGCGGGCGCGGCGCAGCTGGTCGGCGGTCCATTCCCGCCCGGGCGGCCGGACGGCCAGATCGCGGTGGGACTGGGCGGCCAGGGAACGCCGGACCGCTTCTCCCGGGCCCGCGTCGACCAGCACGTCCCACACGGGTCCGGGCGCCGCGGCGCCACGGGTGTGCGGCTCCGGGATCAGCTCCGCGAGCCGGGCCGCCTCCAGCGCCTTGCGGTCCTGCTCGTCGGGACGGCCGGCCCAGTCCGGCCCGTCGTGCCAGGCCACCGCACCCCGCTCGTGGACGAGGACGGCGCCGGCGTTCCAGGCGCGGTAGGCGAGGTCCCAGTCCTCGCCGCCGTAGCCGACGAACCGCTCGTCGAAGCCGCCGAGGTCGTCGAAGAGACTGCGGCGGCAGGCCAGCACCGCGCTGATCACGAACCGGAAGCTGCGCCCGTCGGCGTCGAGGAGGTCGCGGCTCGCCGCGTAGGCGTCGCGCAGCCACGCCGGTTCCGGCAGCTCGCGCCCGGTCACCGGGTCGGCGTGGCGGCGCCGCCCGACCGCGAGGACGTCCGGGCAGACGGCGACGCGCCGCGTCAGCTCCTCCAGGAACCGGGGCTCGGGGGCGGTGTCGGCGTCGAGGAACACCAGCACCTCGCCCTCGACATGGCGGGCACCGAGGTTGCGGGCCGCGGCGGCGCGGAAGCCGCGGTCGGGCTGGCTCACCACCCGGACCGGGACGTCCGGCCGTCCGACCACCGGCAGGGTCGCGGAGCCGTCGTCGGCGACCACGACGTCCACCGGCGGCAGCGTCTGGACCGCCAGCGCGGCCAGCGTCCGGGCGAGCTGGGCAGGCTGTTCGAAGTGGACGACGACCACCCCGATCCGGGGCCGCGGCACGGGGTGCGGGGCGAGCAGGTCCCAGCGGTTGCCGGGGACGGGCACGTCGGTCAGCACGGGCGTGCCAGCCGCCGGTAGAGCGCGGCGTGGGCGGCACCGGCGTCGGGCCAGCGGGCCGGGTGCGCGAGCCGGGTGTCGACCGCGCGGGCCAGCGCGGCGTCCAGGTCGGTGTAGAGGGTCAGCGCCCCGGGATGGCGGGCCGCCAGCTCGACGGCGTACTCCCCGCGCGCCACGAGCGGGCGGCGCCCGCAGCCGAGCCACGTGGCCAGCGAGCCGCTCGCGCTGACCGCGGGCGCGGGCACGACCGGCACGGCCACCGCGTCGGCCGCGGCGGCCATGTCCGCGTCGTCGAGCGGGCCCGTCACGAGCAGCTCGACGCCGCGGTCGGCAGCGCGGCGGCGCAGGTCGGCCAGCAGGTCGTGGTGACCGGGGCTGACCGCGCCCGCGGCCACCACCAGCGGCTGCAGCGGGTGCCGCCCGGCCGCGTCGATCACGGTGTCGTGGCCCTTGCCGGGATACACGAAGCCGAGCACGCCGAGGGTGAAGCGGTCCGCCCAGGCCGGTCGGGGTCCGCGGCGCCCCGGCGCGACGACGGGCAGCCCGATCACCGCCGCCCGGTGGCCGGTGAGCCGCTCGACCTTGGCGGCCTCGTGGCCGGCCGAGACGACCACGCCGTCGCAGGCGGCGACGACCCGGGCGTACCCGCGGCCGCGCACCGCGTCGCGCGCCGGATCGGCGTCGGCGCCCGGCACGTCGTGCAGCGTGACCAGCAACGGCCGCGGCGCGGTGGCCGCCCACGCCTCGAACGCGGCCGCGGCGCGAGCGATGTCGGGGCCGTAGAGCGCGTCGGTGAACTGGGCGTGGGCGAGGTCGGGAGCCGCGAGAACCGTCTCCACCCCGTGCGCCGCGGCCGCCCGCGCCACGGCCGCCGCATGGCGGACCACGCCGTGCCCCGCCGGGCCGGGCGCGTGCACGAGCACCCTCACGGGGCCAGCACCGATCGATAGGTCTGCGCGTGGGCCGCGGCGATCGCGCGCCGCTGGCGGAGCCGCCCCTCGACGTCGGCGCGCCACGCCGGCCGCTCCCGGTACGCGGTGCGGACGGCGGCGGCGAGCGATCCGGGGTCGTCGACGCCGTAGGTCAGGCAGGGCGCCTGCTGTGCGTAGAAGCCGCAGTCGGGGGCGAGCACCGTCGTGCCGAGGTCGTAGCAGGCCTCCAACCAGCCCGAATGCGTCCCGAACCGGTACGGGAGCACGGAGACGTCGAGCCCGAGGAGGTAGTCCCACAGCGCGCCGTCGGAGAAGGGCGGGTGAACGCGCACGTCGAGGTCGGGCAGGGCCGCGGCCACCGACCGGCCGCGCTCGTCGTCGTGGGCGTCGACCTGCAGCCGGGCGCCGGGGAGCGTCGCGACGGTGGCGGCCAGCGCACGCGCGACGGGCACCGGGTCGGCGTTCGCGCGCACGCTCTTGGCGTGCAGCCCGACCACGAAGCCCGCGTGCGGCGGGCGCGGCGCGCCGATCAGCTCGAGCTCGACGACGTGCGGGTGCGGCACCACCTCGGCGCCCCGCTCGAAGCGGCGCGCGATCTCGACGGCGGCGCCCGGGGTGAGGGTGAGCACCGCGTCGGCGGCGCGCACCAGCACCTCCAGCGCCGCGTCGTGGGCGGCGGGATCGCGGTGGTGGGGGTTGCGCAGGTCGTGGACCGTCACCACGAGCGGCTTGCCGTGCGCCCGCAGCTCCTCCGCGAGCCGGGCCAGCTGCGCGGGCGCCCGGTCGTCGTATCCGAAGTGGACGTGGAAGACGTCGAACTCGTCCACATGGGACGCAACCCAGGACGCCTCCAGCATCGGGTGCGGCCACCACTGCCCCAGGCGGGCGCCCGGCACGGGCGGGTCCGGGAGCCGGACGACGCCGCCGGCGGGATCGGCGGGATCGGCGATGTGGCGGACGTAAACGTGGTCCGCGGGAACGGACGCGACCCTCACCGGCATGACGACGGGATGCCCGGCCGACCGGGCGGGAAACCGTGAGAGGCGGCACCATGCCGCCCATGGACCCCGGCCGGCGCGCCCACTACGCCGATTTCTACGACGGCCCGCCCGGCGGCGCGCCGCTCGCGCTCGTGCACGGCAACTGCCAGGCCGGGTCGCTGCGGGTGCTGCTGGCCGGGTCGCCGACGTTCCCCTACCACGCGGTGCGCATGCCCCCGGTGCACGAGCTCACCGCCGACGACCTGCCCGCGCTCCTGCCGCGCACGGCGTTGCTGGCGAGCCAGCCGGTGCGCGACGGGTACCGCGACCTGCCGCTGGGCACGGCGCAGCTGGCCGCCTGCCTGCCGCGCGGCGCGCAGGTGGTGCGCTGGCCCGTGATCCGCTACGCCGGGCTGCAGCCCTACACGGTGATCGTCCGGCATCCCTCGGACATGGCGGCCGTCCCGCCCGTCGTGCCCTACCACGACCTGCGCACCCTGGCCGTCGCCGCCGGTGTGCGGCACACCGGCGCACCCGGGCCCGCGGAGCTGCGCGCGGCCGCCGCGACGTCGGTCGCGGAGCTGGCGCGCCGGGAGCGGCTCGCCACCGACGTCGGCGTGTCCGACGTGCTGGTCGGCCTCGGCGCCGAGGCCGCGCACACGCTCAACCACCCGGGCAACCCGGTGCTCCTGACGCTCGCCCGCCGCGTCCAGGAGGCGGCCGGAGTGCCCGCGGACGCCGCCGACCCCGGCCGGGCGCTGCTCGGCGGCATCCGGGCCCCGCTGGAGGCACCGGTCCTGGACGCGCTGGGGCTGGACGCCGAACCACGGCCGCACTGGCTCGTGGACGGCCGGCCCGTCGCCGACGGGGAGGTCCGCGCGGCCCAGCTCGACTGGTACGCCACCCACCCGGCCTGGGTCGCGGCCGGCCTGGAGCGGCACGCCGAGCGGATGGCGCTCCTGGGGTTCGCGGTGTGACGAAGTCCGCGGCCTACCGGGCCCGGATCTGGGTATCCGTGCAGGGTGATCCCTCAGCACCGAACCCGCACCCCGTGACGCACATCGCCCTCATCGCGTCCGCGCGCTACCCGATCCGGGAGCCCTTCCCCGGCGGCCTCGAGGCGCACACCTGGCAGCTGACCACGCAGCTGCGCGCCCGCGGCCACGACGTGACCGTCTTCGGCGGGCGCGGCTCGGACCCCAGCCTGGGCGTGCACGAGCTGCCGGACCTCCCCGAGCTGTCCGAGCACGCGCGCACCGACGTCAGCATGCCGGCGGAGTGGTTCCTCGCCGAGCACCACGCGTACCTCACGCTGATGCTGGAGCTCGCCGCGCCGGGCGCGCCGTACGACGTGGTGCACAACAACTCGCTGCACTACCTGCCGATCGCGATGGCCCCCACCCTGGACGTGGCGATGCTGACGACGCTGCACACCCCGCCCACGCCGTGGCTGGAGTCGGCCGCGCGCTCGCGCACCTGCACCCGCTCGCGCTTCGCCGCCGTCAGCCGCGCCACCGCGGCGCAGTGGCGGGCCACGCTGCCGGACGCGACCGTCGTGCGCAACGGCGTCGACACCGCGTTCTGGGTACCCGGCCCCGGCGGCGGCGTCCCGGTGTGGTCGGGGCGGATCGTGCCGGAGAAGGGTCCGGTGGAGGCGATCCGCGCCGCCCGCCTGGCCGGGACCGGACTGCGCCTGGCCGGCCCCCGGCCGGACCCGGACTACTTCCGCGACCACGTCGCGCCGCTGCTGGGCGGCGACGTCACCTACGCCGGGCACCTCGCCCACGCCGAGCTGGTGACGCTCGTCGGGTCCGCGGCGGCGGCGGTGATCTCCCCCTGCTGGGACGAGCCGTACGGGCTGGTCGTGGCCGAGGCGCTGGCCTGCGGCACGCCGGTGGCCGGGTTCGCCCGCGGCGCGCTGCCCGAGCTGCTCGACGGCTCGTGCGGGGTGCTCGCCGCGCCCGGTGACGTCGCCGGGCTGGCCGCCGCGATCACGGCCGCGGCCGGCCTGGACCGCGGCGCCGCCCGCCGCCACGCCGAGGCGACCTGCTCGATCGCGGCCATGACCGACGGCTACGAGGACCTCTACGAGCGGCTCGTCGCGTGATCGCCTACTACGTGCACCACCACGGCAGCGGGCACGCCCACCGCGCGACCGCGATCGCCACGCGGCTGCGCTCGCCCGTGGTGGGCCTGGGCAGCGGGCCGGCGCCCGCGGGATGGCCGGGCCGGTGGGTCCGCCTGCCCGACGACGCGGGCGGCACCACCGACGACGTGACGGCGGGCGGCGCCCTGCACTGGGCCCCGCGGAACCACGCCGGGCTGCGCGAGCGCATGCGGGCGATCAGCGCCGAGCTGGCCGGCGCCGCCCTGCTGGTCGTCGACGTGTCGGTGGAGGTGGCCCTGCTCGGCCGGCTGCACGGCGTGCCCGTCGTGGTGATGGCGCAGCCCGGTGACCGCACCGACCGCCCGCACCGCCTGGCCTACGACCTGGCCGAGCGGCTGCTGGCGCCGTGGCCGCAGCGCCCGTCCCCGGACTGGCCCGCGGCCTGGACCGCCAAGACGGTGCACCTCGGCGCGGTGTCGCGGTTCGACGGGAGGCCGGACGACGGGCCGGGCGCGGACCGGCGGGTCCTGGCGCTGTGGGGATCGGGCGGGCTCGACGTCGGGGCCGCCGAGATGCGCGCCGCCGCGTCGGCGACGCCGGGGTGGCGCTGGGACGTGATCGGACCGCCCGCGGCCGGGACCGCGCCGTCCAACCTGACGTGGCGGGGCTGGGTGGACGACGTGTGGCCCGAGCTCCGCGCCGCGGGCGTCGTCGTCACGCACGCCGGGCAGAACGCGCTGGCCGAGGTGGCCGCGGCGCGCCGGCCCGCCGTGGTGGTCCCGCAGCGGCGGCCCCACGCCGAGCAGGTCGCCACCGGCGACGCGCTGCGCCGGGCCGGTCTCGGCGTGGTCGCCGGCGGCTGGCCCGCGCCGGCCGAGTGGCCGGGGGTGCTGGCGGAGGCACAGGCGCGGGGCGGGGCGGCGTGGAAGCAGTGGTCCCCCGGCGACGGTGCCGCGCGCGCCGCTGCCCTGCTCGACGGGCTCGCGGCGTGACCCGCACCGCGGTGGTGACCATCACCCGCGGCCGCGACGCGCACCTGCGCCGCCAACGCCTCGGGCTCGCCGCCGATCCCCCGGACCTGCACGTGGTGGTCGGGATGGGCGAGCGTCCGGACGTGTCCGGTCCCCTGCCCGGCACCGTCGTCGAGGTTCCGGTACCGGACACGGGCCTGCCGCTGGCCGCCGCGCGCAACGCGGGAGCGGCGACCGCGATCGCGGCGGGTGCCGAGGTGCTCGTCTTCCTCGACGTCGACTGCATCCCGGGCCCCGGGATGCTGTCCGCCTACCGGGACACGGCCGGGACCCTTCCCGGGCCCGCGGTGCTCTGCGGACCGGTCGCGTACCTGCCCCCCGCGGCCCCGGGCGGCTACCCCGCGGACGGCCTGGCCGATCTCGCCGATCCCCACCCCGCCCGGCCCGCACCGCCCGCGGGAGAGGTGTGGCCGGAGGCGCGGTGGGAGCTGTTCTGGTCGCTGTCCTTCGCGGTCACGGCGGCCGACTGGGTCACCCTCGGCGGCTTCTGCGAGCAGTACACCGGGTACGGCGGCGAGGACACCGACTTCGCGTTCACAGCCGCCGCTCGCGGTGCCGCCCTGTACTGGGTCGGCGGCGCCGCGGCGTTCCACCAGCACCACCCGCCGAGCCGCACGACGCCCGGACGCGCGGCGGAGATCGTCCGCAACGCCACGCTGTTCCGGCGCCGCCACGGCTGGTGGCCGATGGCCGGGTGGCTGTCCGAGCTGGCCGACGCCGGCCTGATCGCGTTCACCCCCGACGGCGCCGAGGTCCTCAGCGCAGGGCGGTGACGGCGCGCTGGATCCCCGTGACGGTGAGGTCGCCGAGCCGGTTGAACTCCAGCTGCATGATCGGGGCGCCGAGCTTGGCCAGGCCGTGCAGCTCCACGGTGGCGTCGTAGGTGACCTCGCTGCGCTCGCCGTCCCCGCGCACGGTGATGTCGTCGGTGGACGTGGCCGTCTTGTTGCGGCCGACGAGCACGACGTGGCCCGGGTCGAGCCGCTCGAGGCGGTACTCCAGCTCGGTCTCGCGGCCGAGGACCTTCGACACGTTGTGCCAGGTGGCACCGACCTCCACCGGCCCCGCGCCGACGCGCGTGCACGACTGCGTGCCCGGGTCCCACTGCTCGGCGTTGCCGAAGTCGGCCAGGTAGGCCGTCACGGCCTCGGCCGGTGCGTCGACGGTGAACGTGCGGGTGACGTGGACCATGGATCTGCTCTCCTCGATGTGGCGTGCTCCACGCGGGTTCCCGTTCTCGGTGCGCCCAACCGCACCGCGGTTCAGGACGACCCGGCGGCCGAGGAGGATCGCGACGGGGGCAGGACGCTCGGGTCGAGCACGCCCTCCACGGTCTGGCGCGCGACCTCGGCCAGGCGCAGGTTGTTGGTCCGGGCGTAGTGGCGCAGCCGGTCGAACGCCACGTCCATCCCGACCCCCAGCCGGTGGGAGAGGACCCCCTTCGCCTGCTCGATGACCACCCGGCTGTTCAGGGCGGTCTGGAGCTGCTCGTTGACGACCTCGCCGCGACGGATCGCCCGCTCGGAGAGGATGCCGATGGTGGCCACGTCGGCGAGCGCCTGCCCCAGCGCGAGGTCGGACTCGGGCAGCGGTCCCGGGTTGCGGTGGAACAGGTTCAGCGCGCCGATGGCCTGCCCGCGCAGCCGCAGCGGGATGGCGTGCACGGAGGCGAACCCCCCGGCCTCGGTGACGGCGGCGACGAAGCGGGGCCAGCGGTCGGCCGCCTGCGGCAGGTCCGGTATCCGCACCTGGGTGACGGTCCGGTAGGCCTCCAGGCACGGACCCTCGTCGGCCTGCAGCTGGAGCAGCTCCATCGTCGTGGCGTCCTCGCTCGACGCAGCGGCCACGCGCAGCTGGTTGTGCGTGTCGCCGAGCAGCAGGCCGGCCGCGTCCGCGGCCAGCAGGGCGACACAGTGGGCGACGAGCCGGTCGAGCAGGTCGATGATGTCGTAGTCGTCGACCAGCGTGTCGGCGAGCGCCACGAACGCGTCGCTGACGCGCTGTTCGCGGTCGGGATGGCTCATGACGGTTCCCTCTCCTCGGCGGTCCTGGTCCAGCGTGTCGGGCTCGTCGTCACGGCATGTCCTCGGTGAACACCAGGCGCCTCTCGACCACGTCGCGGGCGACGTCGATGAGCAGCCGCCGGCGCACGAACGCGTACGCCCGGAGCCGCGCCAGCGCATCGGCGGGCGCGATCCCCAGCTGGGCCAGGACCATGCCGGTGGCCTGATGGATCTCCGCGCGGTGCCCGAGGGCGTGGTCGAGCCATCCGACGCTGTCGCCGCCCTCACCCGGGTCCGTCCGCTGCCCGATCAGCATCAGCGCGGCGGTGTCGGCCGCCGTGAGCGCGTCGCGCCGCTGGCCGGCGCTCAGGTCGCCCGGCGCGAGCCGGTACATGTCCAGCACGCCGACGTTGACCGCACCCCACTGCAACGGCAGCGCGAAGAGCGCGGCGATCAGGGTCTGCTCGGCGACCGCGGCCGCGAACACCGGCCAGCGGACGGTCGTCGCGGCGTCGCGCACGTCGGGCACCGCGACGACCTGCCCCGTCCTCGCTGCCTCCACGCAGACCCCCTCGTTCAGGGTGAACTGCAGGTCCTCCAGCAGCTCCGCGACCGGGTCGGAGGCCCACAGCGTCTGCCGGGAGGCGGTGGCGGTGAACACCGAGATCGAGGCGCCGTCGACGGCGAGGCCGTCGATGCAGGCCTGGCAGATGCGCTGCGCCAGGGTGCGGTCGTCGGTGATGTCGCGCGCGACACCCAGTAGTGCACGGGTCGCCGTGCCCAGCTCAGCCATGACTACTACGGAGATCCGGGCCGGTGCGGGTTATCCACATAGGTTACTGCCGGCCGCACCGGAGGTGGGACCGGGACCCCTGCATCAGCCTGGCCATGGCCGTGGAGGATCTCGGCCCGCTCGTCGACGGTGAGCCCGCCCCAGACCCCGTAGGGCTCCTGCACGTTCAGGGCGTGCAGGCGGCACGCCTCGATCACCGGGCAGCGCAGGCAGAAGGCCTTGGCGTGGGAGTCGCGGGTGCGCTTGGCCGGGCCGCGCTCGCTCTCCGGGTGGAAGAAGACGGCGGTGTCGACGTTGCGGCACTCCGCGTGCATCTGCCAGTCCCAGAGTGCGGTGACCGGGATGGGGAGCCGTCGCACATCGGCCATATCGACCACCTCTTGTCCCTCCGGAGCACTGCGATCGAACACACAGGTGCCGCCGGGGGCCGGGGCGGTCGGGGCGCAACCGTTCCACAAGGGAGTGTGCGGCGGCAACACAGGTCGCCGCCACGCCCGTCGGCCAGGGCGCTCAGGCGAGGCGGCCCAACCGGTCCTCGATGGACCGCGCCAGGCCGCCGAGCTGGCCGCTCGGCTTCTGCTGCTCGCCCTGGACGGCGCTGACGATCGTCAACGCGCCGGTCAGCAGCGGCAGGACCCACTGAACCACCCGCAGCTGCCGCTGCGCGGCGGCGGTGCCGTCGGGGGTGGCCGGGCCGGGGGTGACCCCGCCCTCGACCGGCGCTCCGAGGCCCTTGGCGGTCCGCGCTCCGAGGACGCCGGAGTACGCGGTGGCGCCGAGGGCGGCCACGGTCAGGACCGTCTTGACCGCGCTGGACGCGCCGACGCCCTTCTGGTTGCGGACGCGGTCGCGGTTGGCGATCAGCATCCCGACCGCCCCGGTGAGGTGCGCGCCGATCGCGGCGGCGTTCACCGGAGCCCAGCGGGCCCACCCCGAGGTGGCGACCCGCAGCCGGTCGGCGGGGTCCTCGACGTCGTCGGCGGCGCCGTTCACCCCGACGGCACCCATCAGCGAGCCACCGAACCAGGCGCCGAGACCCACGTCGTGCAGGCTGCGCACCAGGCTGTTGTTGTTCGACATCGTGTTACCCCGATCGGTGAAATGCAGGGGAGCGAATACCGCACTGACGGCGTTTCGAGCTCCCGGGAAGTGTGCGGGTACGTCATTTCCGAACCCGACCTTCACCGTGACACACGGGTGCCTGCCGTGCAAACGCGGGGGGCCAGGATTGAGCGGCCGCTCCGGGGGTATTCGGGGGTCGTGAACTCTGAAGTCGACACCGCATCCGCACTACCCGAATGGGCCACCGCCGTCGCACTCGAACTGGGTCTGGAAAGCGCCGTGGGCGACCGTTCCAGCGCCGACACCATCGGCTGGCTGACCTCCCACGTCGTCGACGGCGTGGACCCGGCCGCCGCCCCGATGACCGCGTTCCTGGTCGGCGTGGCGGCGGGCCGCGCCGACGACCCGGCCGTCGCCGCCCGTGACTACGTCGAGAAGGTCACGCACCTGGCCGACGGCTGGACGGGTGACGATGAGCGGGCCGAGCCCGCCGGCGACCAGTCGGCGCGGGCCTGACGCCGGTGTTCGAGAAGCTGAAGCAGATGCTCGGGCACCGTCCCGACCAGGGCGAGGACGACGTCGCGGGCGACGGCCATCTGACCGAGAGCCGGGCGACCGGTGGGCTCGCGGGAGATGGCGGCGATGCCGCGTCCACGACCGGCACCAGCGCGAGCGGGGAGTTCGTCGGCCGGGTCTCCGGGCAGGACGACGGCGCCGAGCGCATCAGCGGCGCCGAGGCCCGGGCGTTCGGCGCGGACGACCCCTCCCTCGCGGCCGACGAGCCGTCGACGAGCCGGTCCCGCTCCGACTGACCGGTCCCGAACGGCGAACGGCGCCCCGTCCTGGTCAGGACGGGGCGCCGTGTCGTGCGAGGTGGCTACGCGATGGAACGCACGTTGGAGCGGTCCGCCACCGGGGCCGTGCCGGTGTCGGTCAGCAGGACGCGCAGCAGCAGGCCGCCCTGCAGCTTGACCAGCCGGTTGGTCAGCACGGCCGCGTAGCGGAACCCGACCCTCGGGTCGAGCAGCGTGCGCGGGGTGACGTTCAGGGCCGCCTGGACGACCTCGCGCGCCAGCTGCGCGGGCTCGGGCTGCGCGTCGAACAGCGACGCCGCCGGGCCGGACGGGCCCTGCACGCCGCGGACGCCGACCGGGCCGGTGGCTCCGGCCGGGCCCTGGTCGCCCTGGCGGCCCTGCAGACCTGGGACACCGGTCGGGCCGGCCTCGCCGAGGAGGCCGGCCGGACCCTGGAAGCCCTTCTCGCCCGGGGCGCCGGTGGCACCGATCACGCCACGCTGGCCCTGGGCCCCGGTGAGACCGGGGGTGCCCTGCTTCCCGACCGGACCGGTGGCGCCGCTCTCGCCGGGCAGGCCCGCGTCGCCGATCGGGCCGCGCAGGCCGACGGGGCCCGTCAGGCCCTTGTCACCGGGCTCGCCGGGGCGGCCGGTGGATCCCGGGACGCCCTTGAGACCGTGCTCGCCGGTCGGGCCGTCGGGCCCGACCGCGCCCGTGGCGCCGACGCGTCCGGGTACGCCGGTGGCGCCCTTGTCGCCCTGGTCGCCGACGGGACCGAGGGGGCCGGTGGCCCCCTTGTCGCCGCGCTCACCGATCGCACCGTCGGGGCCGGTGGCGCCCTTGAGCGACCAGTAGTCCGCCCCCATGCGGTCGA
>CAXTTN010000015.1:5545-39320 GCA_964247105.1 uncultured Pseudonocardia sp. | reverse complement strand
CAGCACCAGGAACAGGTCGCTCATCGGCGCGGAGGTGAACCACTTGTGACCGGTGAGCCGATAGGTGCCGTCGGCGCCCGGGACGGCCCGGGTGGTGCCGGCGCGGACGTCGGAGCCGCCCTGCTTCTCCGTCATCGACATCCCGGCCAGCAGCCCGGCCTTCGTCGACGGCTCCGCCAGCCCGAACTCGTAGACGGTGGACCGCAACCCCGGCTCGTAGGCCGCGGCGAGCTCCGGGCTGCGGCGCAGCGCGGGCACGGCGGCATAGGTCATCGAGATGGGGCAGCAGTGGCCCGACTCCAGCTGCCCCATCAGGTAGAACCCCGCCGCCCGCGCCACGTGCGCGCCTGATCCCGGTTCGGCCACCCACGGCGCGGCGTGCAGCCCGTAGCCGACGGACATGCGCATCAGCCAGTGCCACGACGGGTGGAACTCGACCTCGTCGACGCGGTGGCCGTACCGGTCGTGCGTGTGCAGGACGGGGCCGTTCGCGTCGGCGAGCCGGGCGTGCTCGCGCGCCTCGGCCGAGGCGACGAGCTCGGCGAGCCGCACCAGCGTCGGCATCCCCACCCCCGCGCCCTCCCGCTCGACGGCGCCGGTGAGCGCGGGATCGCACGCCAGGGCGTCGTAGCCGGCCAGCGGCGGCGGCTGGTTCTCCACGAGATGGGTCCGGTCGCCGACCTGGCGCGGCGGCGCGAGCGGCGGGGAGCGGTGCTTCGCGGGCGTCGGGCGTGACCTGCGGCTCTGCGGCGGCACGGAGGTGCTCTCCGTCTGCGGCCCCCGCGCGTCCTCCATCTGCCGAGGGTAGCCGCGGGAGGGCCGGTTCGTGAGGTCCCGCGTACGGTGGCGGCGACCAGTTCACGGCGTGGGAGGACGGCGCATGTCACGGGTGGCCGCCATCGACTGCGGGACCAACTCGATCCGGCTCCTCGTCGCCGACGTCACCACGAGCTTCGACGGCACGCCCGCCCTGCGCGACCTGCACCGTGAGCAGCGCGTCGTGCGGCTGGGCCAGGGTGTCGACGCCACGGGCGTGCTCGACCCCGCGGCCCTGGAGCGCACCCGCGCCGCGCTCGCCGACTACACGGTCGCGTTGCGACGCAAGGGCGTCGAGCGGGTGCGCATGGTCGCCACCAGCGCCACCCGCGACGCCCGCAACCGCGACGACTTCTTCGGCATGGTCCGCGCGACCCTCGGCGCCGACGCCGAGGTGATCTCCGGCGAGGAGGAGGCGACGCTGTCGTTCGTCGGCGCCGTCGGTGATCTCGATCCCGAGGACGGGCCGTTCGTGGTCGTCGACACCGGCGGCGGCTCGACGGAGCTGGTGGTCGGCGAGCTCGCCGGCGGCACGGCGACCGTCCGCGACGCCTACTCGGCCGACATCGGCAGCGTCCGGATCACCGAGCGGTGCCTGGCCGGCGACCCACCGACCCCCGACGAGGTGGCGCAGGCCCGCGAGCTGGCCGCCGGCATCCTCGACGCGGCGTTCGCGGCGGTGCCGGTGGAGGGCGTGCGCACGTGGGTCGGGGTGGCCGGCACGATCACGACCCTCTCGGCCTACCACCAGCGCCTTCCCGTCTACGACCCGTCCGCCGTGCACCTGTCGCGCGTCTCCGTCGACGACCTGCACACCGTCGCCGCGGAGCTGCTCGGCATGTCCCGCGAGCAGCGCGGCACGCACGGCGCGATCGACCCGGGCCGGATCGACGTGATCGGCGGCGGAGCGCTGATCGTCGACGTCCTGGCCCAGGAGCTGCACGCGCGCGCCGGCATCACCGAGCTGGTGGTCAGCGAGCACGACATCCTCGACGGCATCGCGCGCTCGATCGCGTGACCACGATCGCCGAGCTGGACGCCCGGCTCGTCGCCTGCCGGGCCTGCCCGCGGCTGGTCGAGTGGCGGGAGCGCGTCGCGCGGGAGAAGCGGGCCGCGTTCCGGGACCAGGAGTACTGGGGGCGTCCGGTGCCCGGGCTGGGGCCGGCGGACGCGTCGCTGCTGATCGTGGGCCTGGCGCCGGCCGCGCACGGCGCCAACCGCACCGGCCGGATGTTCACCGGCGACCGCTCCGGGGACGTGCTGTTCGCCGCCCTGCACGCCGTCGGCCTGGCCAACCAGCCCACCGCCCTCCACCTCGACGACGGCCTGGAGCTGCGCGGCACCCGCATCACCGCGCCCGTCCACTGTGCACCGCCGGACAACAAGCCGACGCCCGGGGAGCGCGACACCTGCGGGCGCTGGATGCGCGACGAGCTGGCGCTGCTGTCGCCGAGGGCGGTGGTGGTGCTCGGCGCGTTCGGCTGGCAGGCGTTGTTGCCGGTGCTGGCCGGGGCCGGGTGGGTGGTGCCGCGTCCGCGTCCTCGCTTCGGGCACGGTGCCCACGTCGAGCTGGCGGGGGAGCGGGGGCCGCTGCACGTGTTCGGCTGCTACCACGTCAGCCAGCAGAACACCTTCACCGGACGGCTGACGCCCGCGATGCTGGAAGAGGTGCTGCGGGCGGCGGCGTCGACCGCGGGGATCTACCCGCCGACGACGTGAACCCGCGGGTCGACAGCGGCCAGCCGCTTGTCGCAAGTCAGGACGACGGCGTCTTCGACGATGCCTGTGGCGATCACCAGTGCGTCCGGCAATCGCACCGAGCGGAACCTGTTGCGCAATACGGAGGTGGCGAAGGCGATCTGCTCGTCGACCGTGCGGACCGGGCCGAAGAAGGCGATGAGATCGCGGCGCATCTGCTCTGCTGCGGCCGGACCTGCACGGTGCGACCCGACCAGTGACTCGGCCAGAACCGTGGCAGCTCCACGCGCAGGACATCGCCCGGCCCGACCCCGGCCTCGCGCAGCGCCGCGACGGGCAGCGTGATCTGGTTCTTCCTGCTCACCTTCGTGGTGGGCTCGCGCTTTACTTCTCCCGTCATGGGTAAAGCATACTCGGCTGAATCGTCACAGACATCACGTCCGTGCATGAGGTGAAGCCCTCGTGGTAGTGGGACCATCATGGACATGGCCCGCAACCAGAGGATCGTCGTCGTCGGTGGCGGCTACGTCGGCATGTACACCGCCCTGCGCCTGCAGAAGCGGCTGCGCGGCGGCGAGGCCGACATCACCGTGATCGACCCCCAGCCCCACATGACCTACCAGCCCTTCCTCCCGGAGGCGGCCGCCGGCTCCATCGAGCCGCGCCACGTGGTCGTCCCGCTGCGCAAGGTCCTCCGCAAGTGCCACCACCTCACCGGCCGGGTCACGAAGATCGACCACTCGCAGCGCGAGGTCACCGCCGAGCTGGCGTCGGGCAACATCACCACGATCGGCTACGACGTGCTGGTCGTCGCCCCCGGCTCGGTCGCCCGCACGCTCCCGGTGCCCGGGCTCGCCGAGGTCGGCATCGCGTTCAAGTCCGTCGGCGAGGCCATCTACCTGCGCAACCACGTGTTGTCCCGGCTCGACGCGGCCGCCACCACCCTCGATCCCGCGCTGCGCCGCCGGCTGCTCACGTTCCTCGTCGTCGGCGGCGGGTACGCCGGCATCGAGGCGCTCGCGGAGCTCGCCGACATGGCCCGCTACGCCAGCCGCTACTACGAGAACATCAACCGCGAGGACATCCGCTGGGTGCTCGTCGAGGCCGCCAACCGGATCATGCCGGAGGTCGGGCCGAAGATGGGCCGCTACACCGTCGAGCGCCTGCTCGACGCGGACATCGAGGTCAACCTCGACACGCGCGTGAAGTCGATGGTCGGCGGGCACGTCGAGCTGGACGACGGGCAGTCCTTCGACGCCGACACGATCATCTGGACGGCCGGCGTCAAGCCCAACCCGATGCTGGACAACACCGACCTCCCCCGCGACGCCCGCGGCCGCGTCGAGTGCGGGGCCGACCTGCAGGTCGTCGACATGCCCGGCGTGTTCTGCGCGGGCGACTGCGCCTCGATCCCCGACCTCTCCAAGGACGACCCCGAGGCCAAGACCAGCCCCTCGGCCCAGCACGCGGTGCGGCAGGCCAAGGTGCTCGCCGACAACATCGTGGCGCACCTGCGCGGCAAGCAGATGAAGCAGTACAAGCACAGCTACGCGGGCTCGGTCGCGAGCCTCGGGCTGTACAAGGGCGTCGCCGAGATCTACGGCATCAAGCTGCGCGGCATCGTGGCGTGGTTCATGCACCGCACCTACCACGTCAGTCGGATGCCCACCTGGAACCGCCGCATCCGCATCGTCTTCGACTGGACCGGGGCGCTGTTCCTCGGCCGCGAGGTGGTGTCCCTGGGGCAGATCCACGACCCGAAGGCCGACTTCACCCGCGTCGCGGGGGAGCCACGGCCGGTCGAGGCCGCGCCGCCGGTCCGCGCGGCGTCCTGAGGGCGTGTCCGTACGCTGACCCGGTTGCCCCCGTAGCCCAACCGGCAGAGGCAGGCCCCTTAAAAGGGTCCCAGTGTGGGTTCGAATCCCACCGGGGGCACCGACAGGCTCTCGAGCCATCGGGCTCCGCTCGGTGAGCCTTTCCCGGTAGCTGCGTGATCAGGTGTACGGCCGTGTTCGATGTGGAGCAGGACGAGCGCGGCGGCGGTGATGTCGTCGATCCGTCAGGGCTCGGCCTGGCCCGGACCAGACATCATCACCACGATCGCGCGGCGCATCCGGACCGCATCCTTCGACGTCCTGGTGATGCGCTGCAGCGTGCGGCCTTCGTCCATGGACAACGGCCGGACGAACAGGCTCGGTCTGCGCGCCACCCCTGCCTCTCCCGCACTCGGTGTGCAGGCAGGGCGGCCGGGTCGGGCAACGAGATCGACTACCCGGGCAACGTTGCGTGTCGAGCCACTAGAACGCGTCGATGGTCCAACCGTCGGCCAGAAGGGTTCTCGTGCGCCGGCCACTGCTGCGGTCGCGTGCCGCATTTTCCTCGGCGAGTCGGAGGTGCTGATCGACGAGATCTGCGAACGATCTCGCCGTCTGGCACGGCTCCCGCGCTCCTTCGGTGTAGGCCATCGGCGGACTGTCGAATCCGCCACAAGCACGCACGTACTCGAACATGTAGCCCTGATGAGCGAGGTACACCATCGCATCGGGTGGCAGTGCGAGACGGGGGTCCGTCTCGGCCATCAGTTCCACTGCGTCACGACGAAACCGGTCGACGTCGTCGACGCCAACGAGATCGCTACCGGTGAACAGGAGGCCTGGCGACGCTGCCATGTGCAGGAGATATTCTCGAAACACTGCGGAGAACATCCCGCCCAGCCGTACTTCCAGGGCGCCGACTTCGCCTTCGGTGAATCCGATGAAGGTGGTCGACGCGCGGTACTCCTTGTCGATCAATGCCTGGGATGTGTCGCGGTAGCGGTAACCAGGATCAACGGCCAGCGCTGTGAGCCTTGCCTTCCAGCCCGCTACGACAGACGTCGCATCCACCGTCGGTCCCCTCGCTCTGCCGGAACTCCGCGCCGGTTGTACGACGTCGACCCCGTCCTGATCGTAGGCAACTCCCCCGACTCGGCCGTCCGCGCGGCATGGAGGAGGGAGTGCATGATCGCCGAGAGTGGGCCAGAAACTGCACCTGTGCAGCTGGGGACCCTTTTCTGGTGATCATGGGCCAACCTGGTGTCCGAGGGGTAGGGGTAGGGCTGCGGCGCGCGGACGGGCGGGTGGTGGCCGCTCACCGGACATGGCGACCCGACATCGCAGCCGTCACCCGATGCGGTCAGGTCGGCACGCCCGGTCCTCCGGCTCTGCGTCGCGTTCGTGACGTGACCGTCGTGGACGTGGCGGCCGGCCTGCGCGACCCGTGGTGCTCGGGGACCCGGCACCCGTCCGGCACGTCAGATCAGTCGATCGCCGGGCAGCGGGCCGGGTGCGGGGCGCTCCTGCTGCACCTCCACCTCGACGCTCGCCTGGTGCGCGGCCGGGTGCCAGATCTCGTCGAACGGCGCCATGAGCGACGACCCGCTCGCCCGCCGCCGGAGCCACACGAGACCGCCCAGGACGACCGCGTAGATCACCAGGGTGGCGATCACGGCAGGTCCAGGAGCGTGAACACGGCACCGCTCGGGTCGGTGACCGCGGCCAGCCGGCCGGTCGGGGTGGTGCGCGGGGGGACGACGACGGTGCCGCCGAGCCGTGCCGCCGTGGCCGCGCCGCCGTCGACGTCGCCGTGCGCCAGGTGGACCATCCAGCGCTCGCCGACCGAGGCGGCCAGCTCCGGGAGCAGCGCGCGCCGGCCGGCGAACGGGCGCTCGCCGGCGGTGAACAGGGAGTACCCCGGTCCCGCCACCGTGAGATCCCACCCGAAGGCAGCCGGGTAGAAGCGGTCCGCGGCCGCGGCGTCGAGGCTCATGTGCTCGAACCATACGGGGCGGCCCGGGCCGGGCGCCGCGAGCGGGACGACCGCCGTCCCGATCCCGAACGCGACGCCGGTCGGATCGGTGGCGGCCGATCCCGTGGCGGTGCCGCCCGCGGCCACGACGTCCTCGGCGGTCCCGTCGAGGAACGGACACCAGCCGGCCGTGCCGCCGACGAGCACCGCGATCGGCGCGCCCTCGCGGTCGAGCAGCACGCTTCCTGGTGCGACGCCCCAGCCCAGCAGCGCACCGTAGAAGCCGATGACATCGGCCGGCGCCGACAGCGTGACACCGGTGACGGACATGCACACAGCGTATCCAGCTCAGGACCGGTCGAGCAGCTCCTTCAACGGACGTGGACGGCCCAGGTGGAACCCCTGCCCGTCGTCGACACCGAGGGTGCGCAGCTTGTGCACGAGCGGGTCGCGATCCACCTGTTCGGCCACCGTCCGCATCCCGAGCTGCTTCGCCACCCCGACGACGGCGGTGACGAGTGCGCAGTCGACGGGATCGCTGTCGAGCAGCCGCACGAACTCACCGGCGATCTTCACGGCCGTGAACGGCAGGTGCTTCAGGTAGGAGAAGGAGGCGAATCCGGCACCGAAATCGTCGAGGGCGAACCCGCATCCGGCCTCGGTGAGCCGGGTGGCGAGCACGCGGGCGGCGTCCAGGCTGTCGATGGCGGTGGTCTCGGTGATCTCCAGGCCGAGCCGCTGCGGTGCCACCTCCGCGGCCTTGAGCTGGTCGAGGATCCACCGGCCGAGGTCGTCGTCCTCCAGCGACCGGGCCGAGACGTTCACCTCCAACCGGAGCCCGCTCGCGACGGCCCGCGGGGTGGCCAGCGCGGCGACGGCCCGTTCGAGCACCCACCGGTCCAGGCGCAGCACCAGATCGGTGCGCTCGGCGGCGGGCAGGAAGTCCGCCGGGCCGAGCGGCGGCTCCAAGCCGTCGCGCAGCCGGATCAGCAACTCGTGACGGGCGACCCGGCCGGTGGCGAGATCGACGATCGGTTGGGCGTCGAGCTGCATCGTGCCGTTGTCGAGCGCGGCGCCCACCCGCTGCAGCAGCGAGACCCGCCGCGCGGCCTGGTGGTAGTGGTCGGGCGCGAACAGC
Source organism: uncultured Pseudonocardia sp. (assembly GCA_964247105.1). Taxonomy (GTDB): domain Bacteria; phylum Actinomycetota; class Actinomycetes; order Mycobacteriales; family Pseudonocardiaceae; genus Pseudonocardia. Next base: position 31,882 of record CAXTTN010000015.1, on the reverse strand, counting down.
CGGGCCCGGTTGCGCCCGGCGTTCTTCGCCTCGTACAGCGCGAGATCCGCCTGTGCCAGGCTCGTCTCGACGTCCTCGCCGCGCGCGACGATCGCGATGCCGATGCTCGCGGTGATGCGCAGCGCCGCGGCCTCGTCGACGATGGTGGCCTCGGCCACGGCGTCGCAGAGCCGCTCGGCGAGGTCGACCGCATCGTCGGCGCCCGCGAACGGCACCACCACCGCGAACTCGTCCCCGCCCAGCCGCCCGAGCAACGCGTCCGGCGGGATCCGCGCGGCCACCGTGCGGGCGATCCGCCGGATCACGCGATCGCCCACGGCGTGGCCGCGCAGGTCGTTGATGTCCTTGAAGTTGTCGATGTCGATGAGCAGCAGTGCCGCCCCGCGAGGGTCCCGCGCCACCTCGGCGAGCCGCGTGGTGATCCGGCGGCGGTTGGCGATGCCGGTGAGGGGGTCGTGCTCGGCCAGGAACGCCAGCTCGGCCCGGGCCCGGTGGTCGTCGGTGATGTCGCGGGCCGTGCCCAGCACGCGGGTCGGCGTGCCGGCGGCGTTGGCGAAGACCTCGCCGTGGCACTCGAAGACGCGCTCCGTGCCGTCGGGGAGGAACATCCGGTGCGTGTACTGGAACGGCGTGCGCGCGGCGAGCGCCTGGGCCTGGGTCTCCTCGATCATCGCGACGTCGTCGGGGTGCAGCATGCTGCGGTAGTCGGCGTAGTCGACGCGGGTGCCGGGGTCGAGGCCGAACATCCGCAGGAGCGACTCCGACCAGTCGAAGAGGTTCTCCTGCAGGTTCCAGACCCACGACCCCATGCCCGACATCGCCTCGAGCCGGGCGAGGCGCCACTGCGCGGTGGGCGGCCCGAGATCGCGGCCGTCGGCGTCGTAGCGGTCGGTCTCGTCGCTGATCTCGTACAGCAGGGCGTCGTCCAGGGCCTCGCACGTGACCTGCCACCAGCGCGTGCCACCCGTCGGCGACGGCCACCGCACCGGGGTGCGGCGCGCCCCGGTGTGTACCTCGGCGAGCGCTTCCAGTGGTGAGCACGGCCCGTCCCAGGTGGTGCCGTGGCGCTCGACCAGCCACCGGGCGGCGTCGTTGAGCCAGCTCGCGGCGCCGTGCCGGACCAGGACGAGCCCGATGGTGGCGCGCCGCGCGACAGCACCCGCCGTCATCGTGCACCTCCTCCCCAGTAGCGCTGCCCTAACCCTCCCAGATACGGGTGACGATCCGCGCGTCGTAGCCCGTCCGGGTGAACCGTCGAGGGGGATGACGATCGCCGGGGCGGCCGTGTGCGACCTGAGGTGACCGATCAGGGCTCGACCAGCAGGTTGCCGTCGAGGACGGTGACGGCGCCGCCCGCCAGCAGCACGCGGTCACCCGCGACCGTGGTCCGGACGTACCCGCCGCGTTGCGACGCCTGCAGGCCCAGCAGCTCCGCCCGCCCGAACCGCGCCGACCAGAACGGAGCGAGCGCGGTGTGGGCGCTGCCCGTCACCGGATCCTCCGCGACCCCGGTTCCGGGGGCGAAGAAGCGGGAGACGTAGTCGTGGCTGCCGACGTTGCCCTCCCCGGCCGCGGTGACGATCACACCGCGGAAGGGCAGCCGGGCGATGCCCGCGAGATCGGGATCCGCGGACCGCACCGCGTCCTCGTCGGCGAGCTCGACCAGCAGGTCGCCGAGCGATCCGGTCCCGTAGGCGCCGACGACGGGCACCCCCAGCCCGTCCGGTTCGGGAGCGGGGGAGACGTGGGCGAGCGGGAAGTCCAGGGTGATCCGCCCGGCCGCGTCGACCTCGGCGCGCAGCTCCCCGGAACGCGTGGCGAACCGCGCGGGGCCCTGCAACAGCCCGTCCTCGTGGAGCGCGTAGGTGGTGGCGAGCGTCGCGTGCCCGCACAGGTCCACCTCGACGGTGGGCGTGAACCAGCGCAGCGCCCACCCGCCGTCGGGGCCGGGGTGCGCAAACGCCGTCTCGGCCAGGTTCATCTCGGCCGCGACCTGCTGCATCCACCGCTCGGCCGGCCACTCCGGCCCCTCGAGGAGGCAGACGCCGGCGGGGTTGCCGGCGAAGGGGTGGTCGGTGAACGCGTCGATGATCCTGATCCGCATGGCCCGACCGTAGGGCGCATGGCGGTCACGGCCCAGGTCCACTTCGCGACGGGTGGCGCCGTGACACCGTGACCAGCAGCGTGTCGACGGGGCCGGGGTTGTGCAGCGCCACCAGCCCGAGCCCGTCGAAGAACAGCACGGCGCCCGGTCCGAAGCGCCGGCTGCCGCCGCGCGAGCAGCACAGGTCGATCTCGCCGTGCTCGACGACGACCAGCGCGCCGCGCCACTCGGCGTCCACGAACTCCAGCCGCGCCCCGGCCGGAACGACCACCTCGCGGCGGCGGAAGCGGGCGCCGGGCAGCACCGACCCGGCCAGGTCGAACGTTCCGTCGCGGCCCACGCAGAACAGACCGGCAACGGCCGCAGAACTCATCGGGGGCCCGCCGGTGGACTTGCAGCATGGTGGCTTCACTCCAGCCACGTTGGAGCGAAGCCACCATGCTGCAACGCGGGACGGCTACCGCGGAGCCATCCGCAGCGCCCCGTCCATGCGGATCGTCTCGCCGTTGAGGTAGTCGTGCTCCACGATCATCGTGACCAGGCGCGCGTACTCCTCCGGCCGCGCCAACCGCTGCGGGAACGGGACGCCCGCGCTCAGCCCGGCGCGCACCTCGTCGGAGAAGCCGGCCATCATCGGGGTGTCGACGATCCCCGGGGCGATCGTGACCACGCGGATCCCGTGCTGCGCGAGGTCGCGTGCCGCGGTCACCGTCATGCCCGCGACCCCCGCCTTCGACGCCGCGTACGCGACCTGCCCGATCTGCGCCTCGAACGCCGCGATCGACGCGGTGTTGACGATCACCCCGCGCTGCCCGTTCGCATCGGGCTCGTGACGGGCGATGGCCTCGGCGGCCAGGCGCATGACGTTGAACGTGCCGAGCAGGTTGACCTTCAGCACGGTGTGGAAGAGGTCGAGGTCGTGCGGGCCCCTTCGGCCCAGGACGCGGGCCGACGGCGCGATCCCGGCGCAGCTCACGGCCAGGCGCAGCTCGGCGCCGTCGTCGTCGACGCGGGCCAGCGCCTCGCGGACCGGCGCCTCCTCGGTGACGTCGGCGGCGAGCAGCGTGACGCCGTCGACGGGCGCGGCCTTGAGTATCGACGCCGGCAGGTCCAGCCCGTAGACGGTGGCGCCGCCCCTGGCCAGCGCCGCCGCGGTGGCCGCGCCGAGCCCGGAGGCCGCGCCCGTGACGAGCGCGGCGGTGCCGGTGATGTCCATGGTCTCTCCTGTCAGCGGGCGAGCTGGCGGCTGATCACGAGGCGTTGGATCTGGTTGGTGCCCTCGAAGATCTGCGTGATCTTCGCCTCGCGCATGTAGCGCTCCACCGGGAAGTCTCTCGTGTAGCCGTAGCCGCCGAACACCTGCACGGCGTCGGTGGTGACCTTCATGGCGGCGTCCGTGGCGATCAGCTTCGCGACGCTGGCCTGGCGGGAGTAGTCGCGGCCCGCGTCGCGGCGGCGCGCGGCGTCGAGGTAGGTGGCGCGGGCGGAGTCGACGGCCGCGGCCATGTCGGCGAGCAGGAAGCCCAGCCCCTGGTGGTCGATGATCTTCTTGCCGAACGTGCTGCGCTCGTGGGCGTAACCGACGGCGGCGTCGAGCGCGGCCTGTGCGAGGCCGGTGGCGACGGCGGCGATGCCCAGGCGGCCGGAGTCCAGCGCGCTGAACGCGATGGGCAGGCCCTGGCCCTCGGCGCCGATCAGCCGGTCGGCCTCGATCACGGCGCCGTCCCAGTGCGCGGTGACCGTCGGGATGGCGTGCAGGCCCATCTTCTCCTCGGGTTTCCCGAACGACAGCCCGTCGGCCGCACCCGGCGCGAGGAAGCACGAGACCCCGCGCGATCCGGGGCCGGTGCGCGCGAAGAGCGCGTAGAAGTCGGCGACCCCGCCGTGGGTGATCCAGGCCTTGGTGCCGGTGATCGTGTAGCCCGCGGCCACCCTCTCGGCCCGGCACGTCAGCGCCGCGGCGTCGGAACCGGCCTGGGGTTCGGAGAGCGAGTAGCCGCCGAGCAGCTCGCCGGCCAGCATGCGGGGGAGCCACTCCTCCTGCTGGGCTCGGGTGCCGAACGCGGCGAGCGGGTGGCACGACAGGCCGTGCACGCTGACGGCCACGGCCACCGCGGCCCAGCGCATCGCGAACTCCTCCAGCACCTGCAGGTACACCTCGTACGGCTGCCCGCCGCCGCCGTGCTCCTCGGGGTAGGGCAGGCCCAGGAGGCCCGCCTCGCCGAGCGTCGCGAACAGGCCCTCGGGGTAGGTCTCGGCCCTCTCGTGCTCGTCGACGCGGGTGGCGAGCTCCTTGTCGGCGATGTCGCGGACGAGGTCGAGGAGGTCCTCGGCCTCCTGGGTGGGCAGCAGCCGGTCGACGGTCACAGGAGTCTCCATTGATACGGGCGAGTGTACGATCGTACTGTGAATCGTACGGCGCGTCAGGACGAACTGTTCGACCAGCTCGTCACACTCTTCCTCGCCGAGGGCTTCCGTGAGCAGACGATCGACGCCCTCGCCGCGCGCCTGCGCTGCTCCAAGACCACGCTGTACGCGCTGGCCGGCACGCGCGACGAGCTGGTCCGGGCCGTGGTCGTGCACTTCTTCCGCACCGCCACGAGCCAGGTCGAGGCCGGGCTGGACGCCGCGGCGGGCGCGCGCGAGCGGATCGTCGCGTACCTGCAGGGAGTGGCCGCGCAGCTGAAGCCGGCGTCGCCCGAGTTCTTCGACGACGTCGCGGCCGCGCCCGCGGCCCGCGAGGTCTACGAGCAGAACACCCGGGCGGCCGCGCGTCGCGTGCGGCAGCTCGTGGCCGAAGGGGTGGCGAGCGGGGCGTTCCGGCCGGTGCACGTCGCCTTCGTCGCCGACGTCCTCACCGCCACGATGGTGCGCATCCAGCAGCGTGACGTGGCCGCGGCGACCGGCCTGGGCGACGCCGAGGCCTACACGGAGCTCGCGGAGCTGGTGGTGCGCGGTCTCACGCCGTGAACGTGATCGCGGGCTCCACGCGCACCGGCGTCGCGAGGCTGTTGGCGATGTAGCACTCCCGGTGCGCCACCTCCACCAGATGCCGCACCCGCTCCTCGGACGGTCCGGGCGCCAGCACGATGCGCGGGCGCAGCACGATCTCGGCCAGCCGCACCGGGCGGTCGTCGTCGGGCATGGTGGCCGCGGCGTCGTCGCGGTAGTCGCGGACGTCGATCCTGGCCCGCGCCGCGACGGCGAGGAACGACAGCAGCTGGCAGGACGCCGCCGCGAGGACCAGCAGCTGCTCGGGGTTGAGCCGGGACGGGTCGCCGAGGAAGGCCGGGTCGGACGAGAGGGTGAGCTCGTGCGCGCCGGCCGTCGCCGCGTGCGTGCGGTCGTACCCGGCGTAACCGGCGGCGGTGGACCCCGACCACGAGCACGTGGCCGAGTAGCGGTGGACGGTCACGGGGCCAACCCTGCCAGGAGCGCGGCCAGCTCGTCAGGCCGGTTCTCGGGCACCATGTGCGTGGTGGCGATCTCGTGGTACCGCCACGCCGGCGACGTCCGCGCCCGGGCGGCCGACGCCTCGAACAGCGCGCCGCCCGGGTCCCGCGTCGCCCGGACGTAGGTACGCCCGAACGGCCACTGCTCCAGCGGGCGGTCGAGCCGCACCGGTTCGGTGAACGTCCGCACGGGCTGGCCGGTGCGCCGCGGGTTGGACCAGGCGGTCACCCGGGGAACCCGTACGAGCCGCCCCAGGCCCCGTGGACGAGGACGAAGGTCACCGCGCGGGCACGCGGGCGTCAGCCGTCGACTTCGCGGCCAGCGGCCCCTTCGTGCGGTTGCGGAGGTAGCCGCTGCCCTTCTTGAGGACCGAGCTGACCGTGTTCGGCCCGCGCCGCGACTCGATCACGTCACCGACCTTGCCCAGCAGCCACGCGACGATCGGCGCCCCGATCGCGAGGACCAGCCACATCCGCAGCCGCCGGGAGAAGAATGCCCACATTGGATGCCCCCATTCGTGCCGGGTCGTCCGCCCGTGCGCAGGGAGCGTAGAGCGCGGACCGGGCGCCGCGCTGGACGGAGCGCGGAAAACGAGGCCGTTGTGGACACGCGGTGGACCGTGCGTGCGGCGTATCGTCGACGGGTATGACGGGTGACCGTCCGGTCCTGCTGGGCCTGCTGATCTACCTTGTTCTCGCGGCCGCGCCGACGGTGTTGTTCTGGCTGGCTCTGCGGGTGCTCCCCCCTGCCGTCGAGCGGGTCGACGACTGGTGGGCCCGCCGCCACGGCCCGCCTCGTCCGTGCCTCGAACAAGCGGTCGCGACGCTGCACCGGCTGCGCCGCGACATGCGCATCGGCAACCACCCCACGCAGGTCAGGCGGCTCGCCGTGCAGGAGGCCTACGACCGCACGCTGATCGAGGTCTGCGGTTTCGTCGGGCTGGAGGCGCCGCTCGGCTCGGCAACCGGCACCGATCGCGCGTACGCCCGGCTGCTCACCGAGGCGGAGCTGGAGGATGCCGGGATCGTGCTCGATCCGCCCGGCCGTGGCGCCGCCGCGGCCTGACCGGATCGGGGTAAAGTCTTCTTTACCCGAGCGGGAACGCTGGGACCGGCTTGTACGTTGAACAGGTCGGACGACGGCTTCCAAGGAGGATCTGGTGCGCAGCAGCAGCAACCCGGCATTCCGCAACCTGCCCAAGGGGCAGGCCGGCGGCTACGCCGGATTCGACCGCCAGGGTGGTGCGACGGGCGGTGTGGCCGCCTACGCCGATGCCCGGGCCTCGCAGGTCGGCTTCGGCGCCGCGCAGGCGGGTCAGCGCCCGATCACGGTCGACGACATCGTCGTGAAGACCGGCATGTCGGCCGGCCTGGCCCTGGTCACCGGCATCCTGACCGCCGTCACCGGCCTGTACGTACTGGCGCTCCCGGCGTTCGTCATCGGGTTCGTCGTCTCGCTGGTGCTGATCTTCAAGCCGCACCTGGCCAAGGCGCCGCTGGTGCTCCTCTACTCGGCCATGATGGGCATCGCGCTCGGCGCCATCACCGGGGTGTTCGACGCGGTCTACCCGGGCATCGCCCTGCAGGCCGTCGTCGGCACGGCCGGCGTCTTCGTCGGCATGCTCGTGGTCTACAAGACCGGCGCCGTGCGGGTCACGCCCCGCTTCACGAAGTGGCTGCTGGGCGCCATGGTCGGCGTCGTCGTGCTGATGCTGTTCAACCTGGTGCTGGGCCTGTTCGGGATCAACACCGGGCTGCGCGACGGCGGTGCGCTCGGCATCATCTTCAGCCTCGTCGTGATCGGTGTGGCGGCGTTCAGCCTGCTGCTCGACTTCGACCAGGCCGATCAGGCGATCCGCGGCGGAGCGCCCGCGGAGTTCGCCTGGTACATCGCCTTCGGCCTGATGACCACGCTGGTGTGGCTGTACCTGGAGATCCTGCGCCTGCTGAGCTACCTGCGTCAGGACTAGAGGCTCCAGCCTCCCGACGCGGCCGCGAAACGACCCGGCACCCCGCCCGACGGGGTACCGGGTCGTTGCGTTCCCGGGCTCAGCTCAGGCGTTCCAGCACCATCGTCGTAGCTGCGCAGGCCGTTGAGCACCACCCGGCGTGGATGAGCACCGAACCGTCGTGGATGGCCACGCGGTCACCGCGCAGTCGTCGACGTCGCCGCTACCGTCGTGTGGAGAAGCATGACGTCGCGACGCAAACACAGGGGAGTAAACATCGATGGTGCCGACAGGAATAGAGGGCCTGGACAACCCGTACGAGAGGGTGGCCTCCGGGAGCGGGGCCCCGTCTCGGGGGCGGCGGGGTCGAGCATGGCAGGTGATGGCCGTCGGCGCGGTGACAGCCGGTCTCGGAATCGGTGCGGCCTCGGCGGCCTCGGCCGCCACAATCGAGGACGGCGGGGCGGCGGGGGCTGTCGTGTCCGTCCACGGGAGCGACGCCGCAGTCACCGTCGCGGACTCGGCCGACGTGTCCCCGGCGCTCGGCTCCACCCTCGTCGCCGGCCGCCCCTCGCCTCCTCGGTCCGCGCCATGCCGACCGGTCGGGGGCAAGCTGGGCAACCCTACCGTGGTCCGATCCTTGAAGCCGGAGTTCACCCGCCGTGTCGACGACACGGCCTCGAAGACCGGTGTGGCCTATGGCGCTGCGGTGGGAGTGCCCTCGCTCTTGAACGACAACTCGCCCTCGCGGGTCTTCGGGACGGTGGCCACGGGCGTCGCGACCACCGCCGGCACCGTGGTCGGTGCGCTCGTCGAGGGAGGACCTGATCTTCTCGACGGCAGCGCCTGGGAGTACAAGGTCCAGTACACCCCGCCCCCCTGCCGCTGACGCGCGGTCGACGCCCGCGAGCGCCCGCTGCGGGCGGGCCCGCTTGTGGGGGACCGGGCGATTCCGGTTGTCCCGACCTCGACCAGGTCGCGGGCCCACCGCACCCGGTGATCGGGAATCAGCTCAGGCGTTCCAGCACCATCGCCATGCCCTGCCCGCCGCCGACGCACATGGTTTCCAGGCCGATGGTCTTGTCGTGGCTGCGCAGGCCGTTGAGCAGGGTGGTGGTGATGCGCGCGCCGGTCATGCCGAACGGGTGGCCGACCGCGATCGCGCCGCCCTGGACGTTCAGCTTGTCCTCGTCGATGCCCAGCTCGCGGGCCGAGGGGATGACCTGCGCGGCGAACGCCTCGTTGATCTCGACGAGGTCGACGTCGTCGATGGTCATGCCGGCGAGCTTCAGCGCCCTCCTCGTGGCCTCGACCGGGCCGAGGCCCATGATCTCGGGCGAGAGCCCCGAGACGCCGGTGGAGATCACCCGCGCGAGCGGGGTGAGTCCCAGCTCGGCGGCCTTCGTGTCGGACATGACGACCAGTGCGGCGGCGCCGTCGTTGAGCGGGCACGCGTTGCCCGCGGTGATCAGGCCGTCGGGCCGGAACACGGGCCTGAGCCCCGAGATGCCCTCGTAGGTGGCGCCCGCGCGCGGGCCGTCGTCGGCCGAGACGACCGTGCCGTCGGGCAGCGTCACCGGGGTGATCTCACGGGCGAAGAACCCGTTGGCGATGGCCTTCTCGGCGAGGTTCTGGGAGCGGACGGCGAAGTGGTCCATGTCCTCGCGGGTGACGCCCTTCGCGCGCGCCAGGTTCTCGGCGGTCTGGCCCATGGCGATGTAGACGTCCGGGGTGCTGCCGCTCTCGCGCGGGTCGGTCCACGAGTCGACGCCGCCCTGGGCCAGTGCCGCGGACCGGGCCTCCGCGTCGGCGAACAGCGGGTTGTGCGTGTCGGGCAGCGAGTCGGAGTTGCCCTTCGTGAACCGCGACACCGTCTCGACGCCGGCCGAGATGAACACGTCCCCCTCACCGGCCTTGATCGCGTGCAGGGCCATGCGGGTGGTCTGCAGCGACGACGAGCAGTAGCGCGTCACCGTGGTGCCGGGGATCGAGTCGTACCCCAGTGCGACCGCCACCACCCGGGCCATGTTGAAGCCCTGCTCGCCGCCGGGCAGGCCGCAGCCGAGCATCAGGTCGTCGATGGTGGACGGGTCCAGCTCCGGCACCTGGGCCAGCGCGGCCTGCACCATCTGCACGGTGAGGTCGTCGGGGCGGATGGTGGTGAGCGACCCCTTGAACGCGCGGCCGATCGGGGACCTGGCTGCTGCGACGATCACGGCTTCGGGCATCGTCGTTCTCCTTCGTGGGGGGATGCTGCTGATCGGAGCGTACCCACGGGTAACGGGCTGGGGGACGTGATGTCGCCCGCTCAGCCGGCCGCGCGGAAGGCCGCGTAACGCTGTTCGAGCAGGTCGGCCAGCGGTCGCTCGGCGCGCACCGCGGGCACCGTCATCAGCGGCCGGCCGTGTCGCCCCTTCAGGCCGTGCTCCAGCATGGGCCCGTCGATCTCCTCCAGGATGTCCGACCGGATCTCGACCACGAGATCGGGCCGGATGCCGAGGACGAAGCTGTCGTAGGCCGCGTGATGGATCTTGCACAGGGCGAGGCCGTTGTGGACGGCGGCGACCCCGGCGTCCTCGCGGTCGGGGACGATGTGCGCCGCGTCCAGCAGCGCGACGTGGCCGAGGGCGCACACGGCGCAGCGGGTCCGGTAGGCCCGCAGCACCGTCGCCCGGAACACCGGCTGGTGGAGCCGCTGCCGGGTCTCCCGCACGATGTACCGGCGCACCTGCTCGTCGACGGTCCTCCCGGGCGCGACGAGCCCGCGCGCGACGTCGGGATCGATGACGAACTGCTGCTGATCGGGCTCCTCCCACAGGAGGTAGACCGGATAGATCGGCTTGTAGACGCCCTGTGCGATGCCGACGAACCAGATGAGCGGGACCCCCGCGCGCATCGCCTCGCGGAGGGCCCGGTTCTCGGCGTGGTCGGGATCGTCACCGCGCCACTTGTAACGGAGCAGGCCGTCCGGGCCGACCTCGTCGTCGTAGGGCCGGGTGCCCTCGGCGACCGTGTAGGTCGTCCGGATCGAGAGTGCAGCAGCGAGCTCGCGCGGCTTGCGGATCCCCCGCTGCCGATCCATCAGTTTGAACGGACGGCCGTCGAACGCGAAGTCCTCGAGCTCGTCCCACGAGATCGGCACCTGGCCGTCCTGGGTGCGGACGGTGAGCCACCGGGCGGCCTCCTGGCGCAGCCGCGCGTCGAGCTCGGGTGTCACCCGCGGACCATAGCGGCTCGACGGGTGGACCGGACGGTCACGAGATCCACCGAGCGCGCGCACCCGGAGATGTCGGTGCCACGCGGCATGCTGGGCGCATGGTCACGTGGAAGCAGGTCGAGGACGCCGAGCCCGCGTTCGCCGCGCGAGCCCGGCGCCTCCTCGACGCGCACAAGCACAAGACGATCGCCACGCTCCGGGCCGACGGCTCGCCGCGCATCTCCGGCATCGAGTGCGAGTTCGCCGATGGCGAGCTCACGTTCGGCTCGATGACCGGGGCGCGCAAGGGCGCCGATCTGCGACGCGATCCGCGGTTCGCCCTGCACAGCGCGTCGATCGCGCCGCCCGAGGGCGAGGAGGCGGCGTGGTCGGGCGACGCCAAGGTGGCCGGGCGCGCCGTACCCGCCGGTGCGGTCGACGGGCCCGCCGACGGCGAGCGGTTCCGCGCCGACATCACGGAGGTGGTGATCACCGGGCTGAACGGGACGGCCACCCTCCTGCGTGTCGAGACCTGGATCCCGGGGCGCGGCCTGCGCGTCGTCGAGCGGGAGTGACCAGCGCTCCTAGGCCAGCATCGCGCGCAGCTTCGCCATCGCGCGGTGCTGGGTCACCCGCACCGCCCCCGCGGTGGAGCCGACGGCGCGGGCGGTCTCCTCCGCGCTGAACTGCAGGGCGATCCGCAGCACCAGCACCTCCTGGTGGGCCGGGGGGAGCTGCTCCAGCATGTCGCGCAGCTCGCCGACCTCCGTCCCGAGCACGGCCATGGTCTCCGGGCCGGGCCGGTCGGACATGGCGTCGGGCACCGAGTCGGTCGGTTCCGAGTGGTCGCGGCCCGCGGCGCGGAACGCGTCCACCACCTTGTTGCGGGCGATCCCGTAGACGAACGCCAAGGCCGCCGTCTCGCCCGGGCGGTAGCGCACGAGAGCGCTGCAGACCGCGAGGAGCACGTCCTGCGCCACGTCCTCGGCCGTCTGCAGGCCGATGCCCTCGCCCATCCGGGCACGGCAGTACCGCACCACGGGCGTGCGGAGGAGACCGAGCAGCCGGTTGAGGGCCTCCGTGTCACCCCCGGCGGCCATCCCGGCCAGTGTGTCGAGTTCCGCCTCGCGGCGGGCGGCGCGCGTCGCCTCGTCCCGTTCCTCCTCCGGGTCGTGCTCAGCGCGGTAGTCGTCGTGCCCGGCAAACGGCACCGGTGCGCCCCTCCTGCTGGGTGTTGCCTGATCCCGCGCCGCGGCGATCGTGCGACCACGTCGGGGAACTTGCACGGAGCGTCCGTGTCACCCGACCGATGTGCCCGTCGATCGGCGGAGTAGCCCCGAAGTGGCGAAGAGTAGTAGGTCGAACACCGGTGGCGCTTCTCAGACTGCCCTAACGAGTGAATTCCTCCGGTTTCGTTACCCGGCTCACCCGTCGTGAGCTGCGGAAACCTTACGTTTCTGTACGCGGCGGTAGCTGTAGACGAGCAGCGCCAGGAGGACGACCCCGGACAGGACGAGGCTCGAGCCCGTGGCCCAGCCGCCCAGCGGCAGATCCGGGAACAGCCCCCACGCCACGCCGGCCCCGATCAGGGCCAGGCCGGCGAGCACCGAACCGGCGATCCGCAGCGGCGAGGACACGCTCTGCTCGGCGGCCTTCATGGCGCGGTCCTGCACCGGGTCGACGTACTTCTCGACGGCCGGGAACTCGTTCGCCAGGATGATCAGCCCCGCCAGCACCAGCAGCAGGCCGGGACCCGGGAGCACCAGCAGCACGATCCCGACGAGCAGCACCGCGCCACCACCGATCAGTGCGGCCGCGCGCTTCGCCGGGTTCGACCGGTTCTCGTCCCCCATGTGCTGATCCTCTCGTTGTTCGGCACCTCAACGCACCGCCTGCGGTGGGGGTTCCCGCTGCGGTGCGACGATAAGCGCATGCGCTACGTCGAGCACGTCGCCGACCTGGTCGGGAACACACCGCTGGTCCGGCTCGGGGCGGTCGCCGCGGGGATCTCCGCCACCGTGCTGGCCAAGGTCGAGTACTTCAACCCCGGCGGCAGCGTGAAGGACCGCATCGCGCTGCGCATGGTCGAGGCCGCCGAGGCGTCCGGCGCGCTGCGCCCGGGCGGCACGATCGTCGAGCCGACGTCCGGCAACACCGGCGTCGGGCTGGCCATGATCGCCCAGCGCCGGGGCTACAGCTGCGTGTTCGTCTGCCCGGACAAGGTCAGCGAGGACAAGCGCAACGTGCTGCGGGCCTACGGCGCGCGGGTCGTCGTCTGCCCGACGGCCGTGGATCCCGATCACCCGGACTCGTACTACAAGGTCTCCGACCGGCTCGTCGCCGAGATCGACGGCGCCTGGAAGCCCAACCAGTACGCCAACGTCGACAACCCGCAGTCGCACTACCTCGGCACCGGCCCGGAGATCTGGGAGCAGACCGACGGGCGGATCACGCACTTCGTCGCGGGCATCGGCACCGGCGGCACCATCAGCGGCACCGGGCGCTACCTCAAGGAGGTGTCCGACGGCCGCGTGCAGGTGATCGGCGCCGACCCCGAGGGCTCGGTCTACTCCGGCGGCACGGGACGCCCGTACCTGGTGGAGGGCGTCGGCGAGGACTTCTGGCCGAGCACCTACGACAAGGACATCTGCGACCGCATCATCGCGGTCTCCGACGGCGACTCCTTCGACATGACGCGCCGCCTGGCCCGCGAGGAGGCGCTGCTGGTCGGGGGGTCGTGCGGGATGGCGACGGTCGCGGCGCTGCGGCTCGCGGCCGAGCTGCCCGCCGACGCCGTCGTCGTGGTGCTGCTGCCCGACGGCGGCCGCGGCTACCTGGGCAAGGTCTTCAACGACGCGTGGATGGCGGGCTACGGGTTCCTGCCGCCCGCCCAGGGCTCGACGGTCGGCGACGTGCTGCGCCGCAAGGACGGCTCCATGCCCGACCTGGTGCACGCCCACCCGAACGAGACCGTCGCCGACGCCGTGCACTACCTGCGCGAGTTCCACGTCTCGCAGATGCCCGTGGTGCGGGCGGAGCCGCCGGTGATGGCCGCGGAGGTGGCCGGTGCCGTGGTGGAGCGCGACCTGCTCGACGCCCTGTTCACCGGCCGTGCCCAGCTCTCCGACCGGCTGGAGAGGCACATGTCGCCGGCGTTGCCGACCATCGGTGCCGGCGAGGCGCTGGAGACGGCCATGAGCGCCTTCGCGACGGCCGACGCCGCCCTGGTCCTGGTGGACGGCAAGCCGGCGGGGGTGGTGACCCGCTCCGACGTGCTGGCGTTCCTCGGCAGCGGCGCCTGATCCCTCCCCTCTCCCGTCGGGCCCGGGAGGGGGCCGCGTAGCGTTTGCCCCATGCGCGGGTTTTCCACCAATGCCATCCATGCGGGGCAGGCTCCTGATCCCACCACCGGTGCCGTCATCACCCCGATCCACCCGTCGTCCACGTTCGCCCAGGACGGCGTCGGCGGTGTGCGCGAGGGCGGGTACGAGTACTCGCGCAGCGCCAACCCCACCCGCACCGCACTGCAGGAGTGCCTCGCGGCGCTGGAGGGCGGCCGGCACGGCATTGCGTTCGGCTCCGGGATGGGCGCGTCCGACGTCCTGCTGCGCGTGCTGCTGGCGCCCGGCGACCACCTCGTCATCCCGCACGACGCGTACGGCGGCACGTTCCGTCTGGTCGACAAGCTCCTGGCGCCGTGGGGCATCACGTACACGCCCGTCGACCTCGGTGACGTCGACGCGCTGCGGGCCGCGCTGCGCCCCACCACGAAGGCCGTGTGGTGCGAGACGCCCACCAACCCCCTGCTGGGCATCGCCGACATCGCCGCGCTCGCGTCGGTCGCGCACGACGCCGGCGCGCGGCTCGTCGTCGACAACACGTTCGCCTCGCCCTACCTGCAGACCCCGCTCGCGCTCGGCGCCGACGTCGTGCTCCACTCGACGACCAAGTACGTGGGCGGCCACTCCGACGTGGTCGGCGGCGCGCTGATCACGTCCGACGACGCGCTGGCCGAGCGGATCCGGTTCACGCAGAACGCCAGCGGCTCGGTACCCGGCCCCTTCGACGCGTGGCTGACGCTGCGCGGGGTCAAGACGCTCGCGGTGCGGATGGAGCGGCACTGCGACAACGCCGAGCGCGTCGCCGAGCTGCTGAGCGGGCACGCGGCCGTCGAGACGGTGCTGTACCCGGGCCTGCCGTCGCATCCGGGATACGAGGTGGCGGCCAAGCAGATGCGCCGGTTCGGCGGCATGGTCTCGTTCCTCGTCGCGGGCGGCCGCGAGGCGGCGCTGCGGGTGTGCGCGGCCACGGAGCTGTTCACGCTGGCCGAGTCGCTGGGCGGGGTCGAGTCGCTCATCGAGCACCCCGGCCAGATGACGCACATGTCGGTGGCCGGCTCGGTGCTGGAGGTGCCGGACAACCTGGTGCGGCTCTCGGTGGGCATCGAGGACGTCGAGGACCTGCTCGACGACCTCCGCACGGCCCTCGCCGCCGCCTGACCCCCCAGGCGCGAGTCGACCTTCTCGACACGGTGAGTGTGCCGATCGGCCCGTGAGCCCGATCGGCACACTCACCGTGCTCGGATCGTCGACTCGCGCGTGGGGCGGTGCGCGATCGGCACACACGGGGTGTCGGGAAGGTCGACTCGCGGGGTCAGGACTTCGCGTCGGCGTCGGTGGCGGGCGGAG
Organism: uncultured Pseudonocardia sp.; assembly: GCA_964247105.1. Lineage (GTDB taxonomy): Bacteria > Actinomycetota > Actinomycetes > Mycobacteriales > Pseudonocardiaceae > Pseudonocardia. The sequence goes on along the minus strand of CAXTTN010000015.1, from coordinate 16,493 downwards.
CCACCGGCGCCTTCACCACGATGTCGCCGGGGGCCAGGCAGCCTCCGACCAGCACGTAGCCGGTGGGCGAGGGCACATAGCGGCCGGGGTCGTCGCACCCGGCCCGCGCCGCGGTGAACACCGCGACGGCCGCCAGCAGCGCCGCCACCAGCAACGGTGCGACGGCCCGCAGGCGTGTCATCGGTTCTCCTCACCGGCGGAGCCCCGCCCTGACCCGAGGCTACCGGTGCCGGTGCGAGGATGCCGGAATGGTGCCCCCTGTCGGCCTCGCCGACGTGCTCGCCGCCCGTGACCTGCTGGCCGGTGTCGTGGCGCCCACGCCGATCGCCGGGTCGCGCTCGCTGACCGAGCTGTGCGGCGGGGCGGTCTGGCTGAAGTGCGAGAACCTGCAGCGCACCGGCTCGTTCAAGATCCGCGGGGCCTACACGCGCATCGCCCGGCTCGACGCCGCGGAGCGGGCCCGCGGGGTGGTGGCGGCGAGCGCCGGCAACCACGCGCAGGGGGTGGCGCTGGCGGCGCACATGCTCGGCATCGAGGCCACGGTGTTCATGCCCGAGCGCGCGGCGCTGCCCAAGGTCGGCGCCACCCGCGGCTACGGCGCCCACGTCCACCTGGTGGGCGAGACGGTCGAGGGCAGCATCGCCGCCGCGGTCGGGTTCGCGCAGCGCACGGGCGCGGTGTTCGTGCACCCCTTCGACCACCCGGACGTCATCGCCGGGCAGGGCACGGTCGGGCTGGAGATCCTCGAGCAGGTGCCCGACGTGTGCACGGTGCTGGTCTGCACCGGCGGCGGCGGGCTGCTGGGCGGCGTCGCGGCCGCGATCAAGCAGACCCGGCCCGACGTCGCGGTGATCGGGGTGCAGGCGGCGGGGGCCGCGGCGTGGCCGCCGTCGCTCGCCACGGGCGGCCCCGTCACGCTGGCGTCGATGCGCACCATCGCCGACGGCATCGCGGTCGGCCGCCCGGGTGACGTCACGTTCCCGCAGGTGGAGGCGCTGGTCGACGAGATCGTGACGGTCGACGAGGACGCGCTCTCCCGCGCGCTGCTGCACTGTCTGGAGCGCGCCAAGATGCTCGTGGAGCCGGCGGGCGCCGCGGGCGTGGCCGCGTTGCTGGAGCACCCGCACCGGTTCGCGACCCCCGCGGTGGCGGTGCTGTCCGGCGGCAACGTCGACCCGCTGGTGCTCGGCCACGTGCTGCGCCACGGCCTCGCCGCAGCCGCGCGCTACCTGTCGTTGCGGGTGCGGGTGGACGACCGGCCGGGCGCGCTCGCCGGGCTGCTCGCCCTGATCGGCAGCCACGGCGCCAACGTGATCGACGTGGCGCACTCGCGGCTCTCCGGGGCGCTCCCGTTCGGTGACGTCGACGTGGACGTCACGCTGGAGACGCGCGGCCCGGAGCACTGCGCGGAACTCGTCGCAGCGCTCCGCGCCGCGGGCCACCAGGTCAGGCCCGGAACGGCTCCGCGCTGATCAGGGAGACCTTCATGCTGCCGCCGTCGGGCAGCGTGTACTGGCGGGTGTCGCCCGCGTGCGCCCCGAGCAGGGCGGCGCCCAGCGGCGACATCGGCGAGATGACCTCCAGATCGCCCCGGCTGCCCTCCTCGCGGGAGCCCAGCAGCACCGTCTCGGTGTCGTCGTCGCCCTCGTAGCGCAGCTTGAGGACCATGCCGGGGGCGGCGGTGTCGGTGCTGGCGGGGGCCGTGCCGACCTTCGCCGTGCGCAGCAGCTCCTGGAGCTGGCGGATGCGCGCCTCCTGCTGGCCCTGCTCCTCGCGCGCGGCGTGGTAGCCGCCGTTCTCCTTGAGGTCGCCCTCCTCGCGGCGGGCGTTGATCTCGGCAGCGATGACGGGGCGGTTGGCGATCAGCTCGTCCAGTTCACCCTTGAGCCGGGCGTAGGCCTCCTGGGTCAACCAGGTTTCCTGCGTGTCCGTCACGGTCATCTCTCCTCCAGCCTGTCCAGGTCCATGCAGCCACGGACCTCGATCGCCCGTGGACGGGTGTGACCCACATGGGGCCACCTCTCCCGTGGGCGACATAGCCCCGAGTAAGGAAAAACACGACCCGCCTGCGGGCCGTGTACAACTCACGTTAACACCTTGGCAGCCGCTCGTCGCAGCTTTTCGACGAACGGTTGGCGTGCCTGTGGAGTTCCCGAAGATCCTGTCTTCGCTGGTCACGACGGCGTGTCGGGCCCCGGGGTGCCGGCGCGGGGACCGATCGGCCGCTGCGCCGGGCGCCTACAGTAGCGGCGACCGAGCGGTTCGGCCAACCGTGCGGCCGGCCGTCCCCCGAACCCCGCTCGGCACTGCGGAACGTCACCGGGGAAGCAGCCACGCCGCCGCGGTGTTGGACTCCTTGGCGCGCTCTTGTCGGTGTGCTCTGCAACGATTCGCACACCACGTTCCACGGAAGGACCCACGCATGCTGCGTCTCATGACGGTGCACGCCCACCCCGACGACGAGTCGAGCAAGGGCGCCGCCACCACCGCCCGCTACGTCGCCGAGGGCCACGAGGTGATGGTCGTGACGTGCACGGGCGGCGAAGCGGGAAGCGTCCTGAACCCTGCCATGGACCGCCCCGAGGTGCTCGCCGACATGCCCGCGATCCGCCGGGCCGAGATGGCGCGGGCCGCCGAGATCCTCGGCGTGCAGCACCGCTGGCTGGGCTTCGTCGATTCGGGCCTGCCCGAGGGCGATCCGAAGCCGCCGCTGCCCGAGGGGTGCTTCGCGCTCCTCGACGACGAGGTGGCCACCGAGCCGCTCGTCGCCCTGATCCGCGAGTTCCGCCCGCACGTCGTGGTCACCTACGACGAGAACGGCGGCTACCCGCACCCCGATCACATCAAGACCCACGTGATCTCCGTGGCCGCCTTCGACGCCGCCGCCGACCCGGACCGGTTCCCGGCGGCCGGCGATCCCTGGCAGCCGCTGAAGCTGTACTACGGCCACGGCTTCTCCCGCGCCCGCATCGTCGCGTTCGACGCGGCTCTCACGGAGCGCGGCCTGGAGTCGCCTTACGCGGAGTGGCTGGCGAACTGGCCGGAGGATCGCCCCGATCCCGCCACCCGCGTCACCACCCGCGTGCCGTGCGGCGAGTACTTCGACGTCCGCGACCGCGCGCTGCTCGCCCACGAGACCCAGATCGACCCGACGAGCTTCTGGTTCCGGGTGCCGACGGAGATCCAGCGCGAGGTGTGGCCCACCGAGGACTACGAGCTGGTGCGCTCGCTGGTCGACGCCCCGGTGCCGGAGGACGACCTGTTCGCCGGTGTCGACGAGCGGGTGGCCGCGGGCCGCGCGTAACCTGCACAGATGCTCGTCGACCACGTCACCGGCACGGCCACCGTGCTGGCGCAGGATCCCGCCCCGCCGCCGGGGCAGGGCGAGGAGTTCGGGAAGGCCTCGCCGGTCGCGCTCGTCGTCATCCTGTTGCTGGCGCTGGCCACGGCGTTCCTGGTGCGCAACATGTCGAAGAGGATCAAGCGCCTGCCCGCGAGCTTCGACACGGACCCGCCGAACGGCGATCCCGAGCAACCCGCGAGCTGACCCCACACCGTACGAGTGGCACTTTCGTCGGAACCTATCGAACGAAAGTGCCACTCGTTTCGTCGAGAGGCATGAGCCCATGCCCAACCGGCTCGCCGCCGCCACCAGCCCGTACCTGCTCCAGCACGCGGAGAACCCCATCGACTGGTGGGAGTGGTCCGAGGAGGCGTTCGCCGAGGCCGCCCGCCGCGACGTGCCGATCCTGCTGTCGGTCGGTTATGCGGCCTGCCACTGGTGTCACGTCATGGCCCACGAGTCGTTCGAGGACGCCGACACCGCGTCGCAGGTGAACGCCGGGTTCGTCGCGATCAAGGTCGACCGCGAGGAGCGACCGGACATCGACGCCGTCTACATGGCCGCCACCCAGGCCATGACGGGCCAGGGCGGCTGGCCCATGACGTGCTTCCTCACCCCGATCGGCGAGCCGTTCCAGTGCGGCACCTACCACCCGCGGGAGCGGTTCCGGCTGCTGCTGGACGCCGTCACGACGGCCTGGACCGAGGACGGCGACCGCGTGCGCGGGGCCGCCGGGGAGATCGCCGCCCGGCTCTCGGACAACGCCGCGGCCGCCCTGCCTCCCGCCCCCGTGGACGCCGCCGCGCTCGACGCGGCCGCCGCCGCGCTGGCCGCCGCGTTCGACCCCCACAACGGCGGTTTCGGCGGCGCACCGAAGTTCCCGCCGTCGATGGTGCTCGAGTTCCTGCTGCGCCACCACGAGCGCACCGGCTCCGGTGACGCACTCCGGCACGCGTCCGTCACCTGCGAGCGGATGGCCCGGGGCGGCCTCTACGACCAGCTCGCGGGCGGGTTCTCCCGGTACAGCGTCGACGGGCAGTGGGTCGTGCCGCACTTCGAGAAGATGCTCTACGACAACGCGCTGCTGCTGCGGGTGTACGCGCACCTGGCGCGCGTCACCGGCGCGGCGCTGCCGCGCCACGTCGCCGAGGAGACCGCCGAGTTCCTGCTGCGGGACCTCCGCACCCCCGAGGGCGGGTTCGCCTCCGCCCTGGACGCCGACACCGACGGCGTCGAGGGCCTCACCTACGCGTGGACGCCGTCGCAGCTGCGCGCGGTGCTCGGCGACGAGGACGGCGCCTGGGCGGCCGAGCTGCTGGCCGTCACGCCGGGGGGCACGTTCGAGCACGGCTCGTCGACGTTGCAGCTGCTCGCCGACCCGACCGATCCCGCGCGGTGGGCGCGGATCCGCAGCGCGCTGCTCGACGCGCGGGACGTGGGATGGCGATCGGGGCCCTCGCCGAGGGCGGGGCCGCGCTGGGGCACCCGGAGTGGGTCACCGCCGCCGAGGAGGCCGCGGACCTGCTGCTCGACCTGCACCTCGGGGACGGCCGGCTGCGCCGCTCGTCGCGGGACGGGCGGGTGGGCGCCGCCGCCGGCGTCCTCGACGACCACGGCTGCCTCGCCGAGGGCCTGCTCGCGCTGCACCAGGCCACCGGCGCCGCGCGGTGGCTGGACGCGGCCACCGGCCTGCTGGACGTGGCGCTGGAGCACTTCACAGCGGGGCCCGGGGAGTTCTTCGACACCGCCGACGATGCGGAGGTGCTGCTGCACCGCCCCCGCGAGCTCACCGACAACGCGACGCCGTGCGGCAGCTCGGCGCTGACGTCCGCGCTCCTCACGGCGTCCGTGCTGAGCGCGGACGGGGGTCGCTACCGCGAGGTGGCGCAGGCCGCCGTGCGCGGCAGCGGCACGCTCGCCGCGAAGCACCCGCGCTTCGCCGGGCACTGGCTCACCGTCGCCGAGGCCATGGTCGCGGGTCCGCTGCAGGTGGCCGTCGTCGGCGGGCCCGGGCCGCTGCTCGACCACGCCCGCCGCGTCGCCCCAGGCGGCACCGTGATCGTCCCCGGCGTGCCGGACGCGCCGGGCGTCCCGTTGCTGGCCGGCCGCCCGCTGGTCGACGGCCGGCCCACCGCCTACGTGTGCCGCGGCTTCGTGTGCGACCGCCCGGTCACCACGGCGGAGGACCTGGCCGCGCGACTGAGCCCCTGACCCCAAGCGCATCGCGCGGGCTCGTTGCCGCCACGAAGGCCTCCTCAGGGCATTGCGCGGGCTCGATGTCGCCGCGGGCGCGTGTCCGCCCCGGGCGAACGCCCGAGCGTTGCATCGGTATGCGTGTAATCTCGTAATCACTGAAGCACAGCAAGGAGGACGTCATGACGGGACGCACACATCGGGGATGGCACGCGGGGCGCGGCGGACGCGGGCCCGGGCGCGGCGGCTGGCAGCAGGCCGACCTGCCCGGCGCCGAGGACGCGGCCGCCTGGCTGCAGGGGCGGCTGCCCGACGGCTGGTTCGTCGGCGCTCCCGAGGTCACGGTCGACCGCGAGGAGGTGCTCATCGTCGGCGAGCTGCCGGCCGTCGAGGGCGAGTTCGAGGACTCCGACACCGGGCGCGCCGAGCGGGCGGCCGCGGAGTCGGGCCGGATCTCGCGGTTCCGCGAGACCACCCGCGAGGAGCGCATCGAGATCGCGCGCCAGGCCGAGCACCGCTACCAGCGCAAGGTTGCGTGGGGTGCGAGGGTCGGGAAGTCCGTGGAGCTGTTCACGGTGGCGTCGGTTCCGGTGATGACCCGGCTGCGGCAGCCCGAGCGCATCGTGCTCGACACGCTCGTGGACGCGGGCGTCGCCCGCTCCCGCTCGGACGCGCTCGCGTGGGCCGTCCGGCTGGTGGGGGAGAACGCCGACGCCTGGCTCGGTGAGCTGCGCGAGGCTATGGCGAAGGTCGACGACCTCCGGGCCAAGGGCCCCACGCCCGAGTAGGGCTTCGACGGGCCTGGCCGCGACGCGCGCGCGTCGTGCCCGCGGTGCGCGCGTTACAGGGCGCGCGTTGTGGGTGGGATGGGCGCGCGGTGGCCGCGGTCAGAACAGGATCAGCCAGATCGCGACGAGGTGGCAGATCGCGGCCAGCACCGTGGCCGCGTGGAAGAACTCGTGGTACCCGAACGTGCGGGGCCACGGGTTCGGCCACCTCGTCGCGTAGAAGATCGCGCCGACGGTGTAGAGCGCGCCACCGGTGAGGATCAGCACGAGCGCGGCGACGCCACCACCGGCCAGCATCGCGGGGATGGCGAACACGGCCACCCAGCCCAGCGCGACGTAGATCGGCACGCCGACCCACGCGGGCGCGTGCGGCCACGCGGTCTTGAGCACGACGCCGGCCAGCGCCCCCGCCCACACGGTGATGAGCACCCACTTCGCGGTGCCCGGATCCATCGCCAGCGCGGCCACCGGCGTGTACGTGCCCGCGATGAACAGGAAGATCATCGAGTGGTCGAGCCGCTTCATGATCGCCCGGGAGCGGGCCGTGCGCCAGGTGCGGCGGTGGTAGAGCGCGCTCGTGCCGAACAGCGCCAGGATCGTGGCGCTGTACACCGAGACGGCCAGCGCCGCGCCACCCCCGACCTGCGCGGCGGCCACGGAGATCAGCGTGGCGCAGGCCGCGATCGAGACGGCGAACGACCAGAGATGGAGCCATCCGCGCATCCGCGGCTTGACCAGCGGCGGACCAGTGGGGGAGGTCTTGAGTGTCCCGGCAGCCACGCCGTCGAGGTTACGGCAACGGCCGGCCCCGGAGGGTGTCCCGCGGGTGAACCCCGCCACCGGCGGATCCGCGGCGGCGTAGGGTGACCCGCCGTGGGCGTTCGCGACCTGCTGTACTCGGCCTACGAGTACCGGCTCAGCCGGCGGCTCGACTCGGTCGCCGAACGGCCGCGCCACGTGGCGCTCATGCTCGACGGAAACCGGCGCTGGGCTCGTGACGTCGGCTTCTCCGACGTCAACGACGGCCATCGCGTCGGCGCGGCGAAGATCGCGGATCTGCTCGGGTGGTGCGACGAGGCCCGCGTCGAGGTGGTCACGCTCTTCCTGCTCTCCACCGACAACCTCACCCGGCCGCCCGACGAGCTCGAGCCGCTGCTGGAGATCATCGGCGACGTCGTCGACGAGCTGAGCGGCCCCACGGCCCGCTGGCGGCTGCGTGTCGTCGGCGCGCTGGAGCTGCTGCCGTCCGACCTCGCCGAACGGCTCTCGGCCGCGGCGGAGCGCACCGTCGGGCGCCCGGGGCTGGAGCTGAACGTCGCCGTCGGCTACGGCGGCCGCCAGGAGATCGCCGACGCGGTGCGCAAGCTGCTGCTCCAGCACGCCGAGTCGGGCACGTCGATCGAGGAGCTGGCCGAGGTGCTCGACGTCGACCACATCGCGGCGCACCTGTACACGTCCGGCCAGCCCGACCCGGATCTCGTGATCCGCACCTCGGGGGAGCAGCGGCTGTCGGGGTTCCTGCTGTGGCAGTCGGCGCACTCGGAGTTCTGGTTCTGCGAGGCCTACTGGCCCGAGTTCCGCAAGGTCGACTTCCTGCGCGCGCTGCGCGACTACGCCGCGCGCCACCGCCGCTTCGGCTCCTGATCGCGGCCGGTCAGCCCGGGGCCGTGGTGGGTGCGTCGTCCTCGGCCGGCGCGGGATCGGCCGTCGGCAGCGGCACGATCTCCAGGCCCGGGAGCTGGGCGATCCGGGGCAGCGCCGGGGTGGCCAGCCCGGGGAGCGTCCCGCGCTCGATGCCGAGCAGGCCGTTCGACGCGTCCACGGGCCGGGTGAGCACCGGGACCGGCACGTCGGACGCGGACGGCACGGCGGGCGCGGCCTGGGCCGCGGTGGCCAGGCCGGCGCCGAGCAGCCCGATGCCGGCGGCGGTGAAGGCGATACGACGAACTGCGCTCATCTCGTTCAGTGCCTTTCGGTGGAGGGGACGGCAGAAGGGTCCGGACCGACCGGTCCGGACCCTTCTGTTCACCGCGATCGGGAGATCAGCCGAGGATGGAGCTGAAGAGGTCGGTGATCGACGAGGTCGACGACGTGGTGACGTTCTTGCTGTTGTCGACCGTCTTGGCGTTGGTGATGGTCTTCGTGGTGTCGTTCGAACCGCTGTCGATCAGGTCGCTGAGGTTGTTGCAGCTGCCGACCGGCGCGTTGCCCTGGGTGGTGACCGGCGCGGCGACGTCGGCGGCGGTGCCGGTGCCGGCCAGGAGCCCGAGGAAGCCGGTGGCCGACTGCTTGCCTGCGGCGTGGGACGCGTTGTCGAACGTGCACTTCGGGGAGTGGTCCACGTCGGCGGCGAAAGCCAGCGGGGCGACCGCGAGCACGCCGGCGGCGGCCACGGCCACGAGGATTCCAGCCTTCTTCAGCACAGTTTCTCCTGTTTGTTCATGCGGACCGGCCGAAGCCGATTCCATTCGATGCCGACGGTGTGGATGGGGGAGCCCTCGTCGACCACAAGTAAAATAGCGGCTCCGGCGGAGCCGTGACAAATTCCGTACCACCATCGAGTGATGAATGTGCGGAGCGTGGGGATACGCCTTCTTTCGGGTCGTCCCCACGGGTGTCGCCCGTTCACCGCGGAAGGGCCCGGACCATCAGGTCCGGGCCCTTCCGTCGTTCGCCGAGCTCAGATCACGGAATGGCCGGCAGCAGGCCGGTGATCGTGCTCGTGATGTCGCTCGTGGAGGAGCTGGTCGACGTCTTGTCGATGTTCTTGCTGTTGTTGACCGTCTTGGTGTTGTCGACGGTCTTCGTGGTGTTGTTCGAGCCCTGGTCCAGCACGTCGCTGACGTTGTTGCAGCTCAGCACGGGCGCGTTGGCCTGGGTGGTCGCGGGCGTGGCGGCGTTGGCGGCGGTGCCGGTACCGGCCAGCAGGCCCAGGAAGCCGTCGGCGAGCTGCTTGGTGCCGGCGTCGGACGCGTTGCCGAACGTGCACTTCGGGGAGTGGTCCACGTCCGCGGCGAAAGCCAGCGGGGCGACCGCGAGCACGCCGGCGGCGGCCACGGCCACGATGATTCCAGCCTTCTTCAGCACAGTTTCTCCTGTTTGTTTCATGCGGACCGACCGGAGCCGATTCCATTCGATGTCAGCGGTATGGACAGTGACGTCCGGACTGGGGAGCCTTCGCCGACCACGATCAAGGTAGCGCTCTTTCGAAAGCGTGCGCAAACCGCTTACCACCATCGGGTGACGAAAAGTTCGTGCAGCGGGATATGCACACTTTCGGGCCCTTTCGGGGGAGGTGACCCACGTTCTGTGGTCGACTTTCACAGATGTGGTGCGTAACCTCGCGAGCGACGCGCGAACAGCAGAAGGCCCGGACCTGTCGGCCCGGGCCTTCTGTTCTCCAGCTGGGATCAGCCGATGGGGAGCAGGCCGCTCAGCGTGCTGGTGAGCGAGCTGGTGCTCGACGAGTTCTTGTTGATGTTCTTGCTGTTGTTGATGTCCTTGGTGTTGTCGACCGTCTTGGTCTTGTTGTTCGAGTTGATGTCGACCAGGTCGCTGAAGTTGTTGCAGCTGCCGATCGGCGCGTTGGCCTGGGTGGTGACGGGGGCGGCGGCGTTGGCGGCGGTGCTCAGCAGGCCGAGCAGCGCGGTGGAGCCGGTGGCCTTCTGCTTGGTGCCGGCCTCCGACGAGTTGCCGAACGAGCAGGTGGGCGAGTACGCGGTCGTGGAGTGACCGTGACCGTGGTCGTAGCCGCCGGTCTTCTCGCCCGCGAAAGCCAGCGGTGAGACCGCGAGCACGCCGGCGGCGGCCACGGCGACGACGATTCCAGCCTTCTTCAGCACAGTGTTCTCCTGTTTGCTCATGCGGACCGGCCGAAGCCGATTCCATTTCGTGTTCAGCGCTCGACTGGGGAGCCGCGCCGACCACGAAAAAGGTAGCGCGGCCCGGACGTGGCACCAAATTCCTTACCACTATCAGGTGATCGCGACACGCTACGTTCGGTTATTCCCTCTTTCGGCTCCACTCTGACGGGTGGATATCGACCGTTCCGCGGCGTCGGGTGGCGCTCGGTCACCGGACATCACTCCGGCGAGGTCGTATCCTTGCCCGACAAAAGAGAGTTGTCGCGCTCCGTGCCGCCCGGACGGCAGAGGCGCCGGACCGGGTCGGTCCGGCGCCCGTGCGCAGCGGTTCTCCGAGGGGAGTCCCGCGGACCGCCGCCGTTGACGTTCGAGTGCGCCGTCCGGTGGCCGTGGTCCGAGCCGCCCTCGCTTCCCGCGAAGGGCCCACCGCGAGCTGGCCTGCCGCGGCCACCGCCACGACGATTCCAGCCTTCTCCGGCACGGGCTTCTCCTTGGTGGCGGATCGGACCGCCGGTGATTTCCTGCTGGCCGGCGCCGGACCGGGGAGCCACGCCGACCTGCGGAAAAGTATCAACACAAGCGTTTGCCGATCAAATGTCGGGACCCCATCGAACGATCATGAGACGGTGGGTTCGGTTGTTCCCACGATCGGGCGGATCCGGGCGGGCGACGATTCCCGCGACCGATGTGCGAACACCTACCGCCCGTGGCCTCACCACCCGTCCGGTCGGCTACCGTTCGGCGGTGCGATCGGCCGAGGT
>CAXTTN010000015.1:0-5535 GCA_964247105.1 uncultured Pseudonocardia sp. | reverse complement strand
GGTGCGGGAGTACCTCACGATCGCCGCCGGCCTCGATCGCCTGCTCCCCGGCTTCCTCGACTCCTACGGGCCGCGCCCGGAACGCGCGGCCACGCCGCCGGAGCTGGTGCGGGCGGCGGGACGGCTCGCGCGGGTGCTCCCCGACGTCGTGGAGCCCGCCCGCGCCGATTTCCTGCGCGGTCAGCTCGTCGCCTGCGAGTGGGCGGCCCGGCGGCTCACCGGCCAGGCCGTCCCGTTCGCGGTCGAGGTGCGCGCCGCGTTCGGCGTCCGGATCGGGCCGGGCAGCGAGGACGCCTACCGCGCGGCCCACCGCGAGCTCGACGCGCTCCTGCCCGGACCGGGCCCGCTGGTCGAGCGGGTCGCGGCGCACCGGTGCCGCGAGGAGATCCCCCGTGAGCGGCTCCCGGACGCGGTCCGGGCGATGTCCGCGGCGCTGCGCGAGCGCACCGCGGCCCGCGTGGGGCTGCCCGAGCGCGAGCACGTCACCCACCGGTTGGTCGACGACGCCCCGTGGAGCGCGCTGCACCACTACCGCGGCGGTTTCGCGTCCGTGGTGACGATCAACGCGGGCGCGCGGCTGCGCGCGTCCCAACTGGCCCAGATCGTCGCGCACGAGATCTACCCGGGCCACCACACCGAGCGCTGCCGCAAGGAGGCCGGGCTCGTCGACCGGCACTGGGACGAGCACCGGGCCGTGCTGGCGAACACGCCGCAGAGCCTGGTGAGCGAGGGTGCCGCCGAACTGGGCCTGCACGCGGTCGTGGGCCCGGGCTGGGGCAGGTGGGCGCAGGACGTCCTGGCCGCCGTCGGTGTGACGTTCGACGGCGAGCTGGCCGAGCGGGTGGCCGCCGCGAGCGCTCCGCTGGCCCGGGTCCGCCAGGACGCCGCTCTGCTCGTCCACGAACGGCGGAAGCCGGACGGGGTCGCCCTGGCCCACCTGTGCCGGTGGTCGCTCGTCGACGAGGGCCGGGCCCGCGCCGTGCTGCGCTTCGTGGCCGATCCGCTGTGGCGGGCCTACACCACCACCTACGTCGAGGGTCCCGACCTGCTCCGTCGCTGGTGGGCGGGCGGGTCGTCGGAAGAGCGGCTGCGCAGGGTCCTGGACGAGCCGCTCACGCCGTGGGCGATCGAGGCCGAGTCGAGCAGGGTCCGCGCCGCGGGCTGACACTGCTCCGGATGGTCGCCACCCATCCGTGCAATCCGTCGTCATCATCGAGGACGGGCGGTGTTCACCGAGCGACGAACGGTAGGCCGTTCTGTTAAATCTCGGGACGTGAACACGAGATGACACGGCGTTGCTGTTGACCGCACGGGGGTGACCGCCGGTAGCGTTCGCAGTGGCGGGTTCGTACCCGATACGAGCCGCCCGGGGAGGCCCTGGTCGTGGTGTTAGCACCCGAGGGGGCCGGCACCCGGCCCCGTGTTCCAGGGCCGGCCGGCCCACCAGCAAGTGGGCGCGGTGCCGCGCCCACGCGGGAGCATCCGCCGGTCGATCCCGTCACCGCGGGGCCGTCGGCGAGTGCAAGCGAGGAGCACACGTGACCGACAGTCGTACCGCCCCCGTTTCGGACCGCACCACTCGTTGTTTCGTGCTCGACACCTCCGTACTCCTGTCCGACCCGTGGTCGCTGACCCGGTTCGACGAGCACGAGGTCGTCCTGCCCCTGGTGGTCATCTCCGAGCTCGAGGGCAAGCGGCACCACCCCGAACTGGGCTGGTTCGCCCGCACGGCGCTGCGCACGCTCGACGAGCTGCGCATCGAGCACGGCCGCCTGGACTTCCCGGTGCCGATCGGCACGGCAGGCGGAACGCTGCACGTCGAGCTCAACCACACCGACCCGGAGGTGCTCCCCGCAGGCTTCCGCAGCGATTCCAACGACTCCCGCATCCTCGCCTGCGCTCTCAACCTGGCCGCCGAGCGCAAGCTCGACGGGCGGGGCGACGTCGTGCTCGTCACGAAGGACGTGCCGCTGCGCGTCAAGGCCGCCGCGGTCGGGTTGCAGGCCGACGAGTACCACGCCCTCGACGTGGTGCCGTCCGGCTGGACCGGCATGACCGACCTGGAGGTCGCCCCCGAGGACGTCGACACGCTCTTCCGCGACGGCGTCCTGGATCACGACGCCGCGCGCGACCTGCCGTGCCACACCGGCGTCCGCCTCACCGGCGGCGGCTCGGCGGCGCTGGGCCGCGTCACGGCCGACAAGCGGGTGCGGATCGTCCGGGGCGACCGCGAGGCGTTCGGGCTGCACGGCCGCTCGGCCGAGCAGCGCATCGCGCTGGACCTGCTGCTCGACCCGGACGTCGGCATCGTCTCCCTCGGCGGCCGGGCCGGCACGGGCAAGTCGGCGCTGGCGCTGTGCGCGGGGCTGGAGGCGGTGCTGGAGCGCCAGCAGCACCGCAAGGTCGTCGTGTTCCGGCCGCTCTACGCCGTGGGCGGGCAGGAGCTCGGTTACCTGCCCGGCAGCGAGGCCGAGAAGATGGGGCCCTGGGCCCAGGCCGTCTTCGACACCCTCGGCGCGCTGGTCAGTGAGGACGTCATGAACGAGGTGGTCGCCCGCGGCATGCTGGAGGTGCTCCCGCTCACCCACATCCGCGGCCGGTCGCTGCACGACAGCTTCGTGATCGTCGACGAGGCGCAGAGCCTGGAGCGCAACGTCCTGCTCACCGTGCTCTCGCGCCTGGGCACGGCGAGCCGCGTCGTGCTGACCCACGACGTGGCCCAGCGCGACAACCTGCGGGTGGGCCGCCACGACGGCGTGGCGGCGGTGATCGAGAAGCTGAAGGGCCACCCCCTCTTCGCCCACGTCACACTGACGAGAAGCGAGCGAAGCCCGATCGCGGCCCTGGTGACAGAGATGCTGGAGGGCCCAGCGGCGTAGCGGCGCCGCCCCACCCACCGAACGAGTGGCACTTTCGTTGCAACCTATGCAACGAAAGTGCCACTCGTCGGTTCAGGCGGGGGCGCGGAACTCCGGCGCGCGCTCAGGAGTGGCCTCTGCCAGGGCCTTGCGCGTGTTCTCCGCGTCGTAGTCCTTGCCGTAGACGGGGGTGCCGGGCTGCTGGCGCCAGCTCTCCTCGATGCTGCCGGCGTCCACCGGGTCGAAACCGAGCTGGTCGACGAGATCGAGGGCCAGCTGCTTGGCCGGGCCGTCCGCCCCGGCCACCGGCAGCGCGATGCGCCCCTCGGAGCCTGCGGGCTTGCCCCGCTCCAGCAGGTGCTTCCAGAAGATGCCGTTGAAGATCTTGATGACGGGCGTGCCGAGGTGCTCGGCGACCCAGGCGCTCTCCGGGGTGCCGTCCTCGATCGCGGCGATGCGGCCGTCGCGCTGCTGCGGGTAGTAGTTGTTCGTCTCGATGACCGGAGCGCCCGGCTTCGCCTTCGCGACGATGCCGGCGGCCAGGTCGGGCACGTTCTTCTGCGGGATGCTGACGATGACGACGTCGGCGTCGGTGGCCGCGTCGGCGGCCCACACGGCCGTCGCGCCGGTCTCCGCCGCGAGGTCCGCCAGCGTCTGCGGGTCGCGCGAGTTGGCCACGTACACGTCGTGGCCGAGGCCTGAGAGCCTGCGGGTGAGGGTGCCACCGATGTGGCCTGCGCCGATGATGCCGATTCTCATGAACGCGCCAACACCGCCCGTCAGGGCCCTGTTCCCGCTTCGTCCCGCCCAACCACAATCAGCCCGCGCCTCGCGCTCGGAAGCCCCGTCTGACAGCAAGGAGCCCGCGCGATGCGCTGCTCGTCAGAGGCCGTGCGGGGTGCCTTCCGTGAAGCCGGCCGTCGTCTGCACTCCCACCACCGCCCGCTCGGCCAGCTCGTCGAGGGTGCGCGCGCCCACGTACGTCGCGGCGCTGCGGACGCCTGCGCAGATGCCGTCCAGGACGTCCTCGACACCCGGTCGCTGCGGGTCGAGCAACTGCCTGGAGCTGGAGATGCCCTCCTCGAACAGCGCCTTGCGGGCCCGCTCGAAGCCGCCGTCGCCGCGGGTGCGGGCGCTCACCGCGCGCTTCGACGCCATGCCGAACGACTCCTTGTAGGCGCGCCCTGCCTCGTCGCGCAGCAGGTCGCCGGGCGACTCGTAGGTGCCGGCCAGCCACGACCCGATCATCACCGCGGACGCGCCCGCGGCCAGGGCCAGCGCGACGTCGCGGGGGTGGCGCACGCCGCCGTCGGCCCAGACGTGGACCCCGGCCTCGCGACCCGCGGCCGCGCACTCCAGCACGGCCGAGAACTGCGGGCGCCCGACCCCGGTCATCATCCGCGTGGTGCACATCGCACCCGGCCCGACGCCGACCTTGACGATGTCCGCGCCCGCCGCGGCCAGGTCGCGCACCCCCTCGGCCGTGACGACGTTGCCCGCCACGACGGGCACGGCCGAGCCCGCGTCGGCGACCACCCCCCGCACCGCGGCCAGCGCGTCGAGCATCTTCCGCTGGTGGCCGTGGGCGGTGTCGACGACGAGCACGTCGACGCCGGCGTCGAGCAGCGCCTTGGCCTTGACCGCGACGTCGCCGTTGATCCCGACGGCCGCGGCGGTGCGCAGCCGGCCCGTCGCGTCGAGGGTGGGGGAGTAGACCTCGGCCCGCAGCGCGCCGAGCGCCGTGAGCAGCCCGGCGAGGCGGCCGTCGGCATCCAGGCCGAGCGCCACGCCGCGGCCGCCCGCACCCGCACGGAGTGCGAGCGCGTCGAACACCTGCTGGGGCGGGGTGTCGAGGGGCAGCACGACCGGCGACGGGTCGAGCACGTCGCCGAGGCGGGTGAAGCGGTCGACGCCCGTGCACGCGGCCTCGTCGACGGTGCCGAGCGGGCGCCCGCCCTCGTCGGTGACGACCACCGCGCCGTGCGCGCGCTTGGGCAGCAGGCTCAGCGCCTCGGCCACGGCGTCGCCAGCGTGCAGGACCAGCGGGGTGTCCCAGACCGGGTGTCGCGACTTGATCCAGCCGACGATCTCGCCCATCGCCTCGGACGCCACGTCCTGCGGCAGCACCGTGAGCGCGCCGCGGCGGGCCAGGGTCTCGGCCATCCGACGGCCCGCGACCGCGGTCATGTTGGCCGCGACGACGGGCACGGCGGCGCCCGAGCCGTCGGCGGTGCCGAGGTCGACGTCGAAGCGGGAGGTCACCGAGGACCGCGCCGGGACGAGGAAGACGTCGTCGTAGGTGAGGTCGTGTCCGGGGGCCTGGCCGTCGAGGAAGCGCACGGTCTGTGGATGGTACGCGGTGGCTGCGCGCACGGCAGCCGCGAGCGCGCTCGTCGCCGGTGCGGGTGGTGCGACGCGCGCGTGGTGCACGGAGCGCGCGGGGTCGGGTCGGTTGGGGTGCCCGTCGCTCGCGCGCGCGTTGTGTACGCCGCACGCGCGCTGCAGCGCCTGCGTGGCGCACGGAACGTGCGCGCGGGTTCGGGTTGTGCCGGGTGGGTGGGGTGCCCCTTCGCTCGCGCGCGCGTTGTGTACGCCGCACGCGCGCCGCACCGCCTGCGTGGTGCACGGAACGTGCGCGCGGGTTCGGGTTGTGCCGGGTGGGTGGGGTGCCCCTTCG
>CAXTTN010000014.1:0-40772 GCA_964247105.1 uncultured Pseudonocardia sp. | reverse complement strand
GGCCGTGACGGCGCCGGAGGCGGTGGTGCTGGTCACCGGCGCCGCCCGCGGCATCGGCGCCGCCGTCGTCGCGCGGTGCCTGGCCGACGGTGCCCGGGTGGCCGCGCTGGACCTGGCCGCGATCGCCCCATCCGACACCGGCCGGGTGCTGCCGCTGCGGGCCGACGTCACCGGTCCCGATGCGGTCGACCGGGCCGTCGCCCGCATCGAGCAGTACTGGGGCCCGGTGACCGCGCTGGTCAACAACGCCGGCGTCGGTGCCCACGACGACGCCGTGACCTGCGACGACGACACCTGGGACCGGGTCATGGGCGTCGACCTGAAGGGAGCGTGGCTCTGTACCCGCCGCGTCCTGCCGGGCATGCGCGCCGCCGGGTCGGGCTCGGTCGTGAACATCAGCTCCGTCCACGCGCGACTGACCGCGCCCGGCTACTTCCCCTACCCGGTGGCCAAGGCGGGTCTGGAGGGGATGACGCGCTCGCTCGCGGTGGACGAGGGGCCGTGGGGCGTGCGGGTGAACAGCGTGGCACCGGGGTGGACGGCCACCCGGCTCGTGGAGGAGCAGTTCGACAAGGCGGCCGACCCGGCGGCCGAGCGCCGGCGGGTCGAGGGGGCCCACCCGCTGCGCCGCATCGTCACGCCCGCCGAGGTCGCCGCGGTCGTGGCCTTCCTGCTGTCCTCCGCCGCGAGCGGCGTCACCGGTGCCTGCTGGCCGGTCGACGCCGGGCTGTCGGCCCGTTTCGCCGTGTGAGACCGCCACGGGCGGCGGTCCCGACGTGAGGCGGGCCCGGTGGTTGCGGCAGGTGAGCAGCGGTCAGCGGGATCCAGTCCTTCGGGATCCCCTGCCGGGAGGCCCGGATCCCTACCGTTCGTCTAGGAGGAACCGACCTCCACCCACCTGACCAGGAGGCGTGTCCATGGCTGCTACGAGACCACACCGGGGCGATCGGTGGCGCGCACGCCCGGACACGACGGGCGCCGCCGTCTCGGCAGCCCCGCCGCGTCGTGCTGCGCGGGCCGCCGTCGCGGCCGCTGCCGCGCTCGCTTGTCTCGGTGGTCTGGCCGGTGTGATCCAGGCCGGTGGCGCGGACGCGGCGACGCTGGACTCGTCCGCCTGGTCGGCGGATGTGACACCGGGGTCGCCGCTGCTGGCCGAGGCGAAGGCGGACCCCCGGGTCGCGGTCCCACGCGAGCAGTGCGGGAGGTTCGACCCGACCAGGAGCTTCCGCGCGTGCGTCACCGTGAGAGGCCGCACCGTCATGGGCCGCACGGATCTCCGCCCCACGTCTGAAATCGCTCGGAAGGGCATACCGATGTGGATCACGATCAAGGGCCCCTTCGGACCGGACGGGCGTCCTGTGGCTCTGAACGACCCCGATGCCCTCTGGAACCCCATGGACCTCGTCAGCGATGTGGCGGGATACCCGCAGCGGGCGACCACCGCAACGGCACAGGGTCTGTCGCCCGGCTACTACCGCGTCGCCGCGTCCGCCGGCCACTCGACAAGTGTCGACAGCCCGCTGGTCCGCATTTCCTAGTCCAGGGGGCCACCCGATCGAGCTGGTACCGACCGGCGTGCGGCTCACGGCGGTGGGCGTCGCCTCCGCCGCGAGCCGCCGCCGGCTCCGGGATCAGACCTCGGTCAGACGCCCCGGACCCCGTCGCGGACGAAGTTCCAGATGACCCGACCGGACGAGTTGGTCACGGTCAGCTGGCCGTCGTTGCCGAAGTTGAACCCGCAGCGACCGTTGGCATCGGGCTGGGTGCGTCCGGACTGCCACACGGCCTGCCCGCCGGCGTACCCGACCACGTTGCAGTCGGGACGCTGGAACTCCACGTGGTCGACCTTGGGGCTGCTCACCCCGCTGAACCGGACGGGCTGGTTGTTGGAGTCGTACTGGACGAAGTTGCCGTCGGAACTCTGCAGCACCCACCGGTAGGGACCTGCAGAGATCGGGCTGTCCGGGCCGAGGGACAGGGTGTTGAGCCTGATGTCCGCAGCTGCGGTGCCGACGGCGACCGCGCTCAACGTGAGTACTCCCGCAACCACGCCGCCGATGCGAGCGGCGAGGCGGTGGGACGACCTGCTCATCATGCGTTCTCCTCGTGACACGGCATACCGCCCGTCGGCATGCCGTCACCGACGGTGGCACGGTCGCCACTCCGAACCCCTGACCGCCTCGACCCGCGTCGGCTCGGTATTGCCCAGGCGCGCACACGGGGTGCCCTTCCGGCTACGCAGCGGTGCTCCGGCACAGGCGGCTCGACGGTGCACAGCAGTGGTTCCGACGGCCGGGACTCACCGGATCCCGTCGAGCCGGGGGGCGGCGGACCGGATGCCCTGGTCCAGCTTGGGGGACCGCAGGTCGGCGCCCGTCGGCGTGACGTCGAACGGCGAGCGCCGGGTGATACCGAGGAAGCCCCGATCGACCTCCACGCCGCCCGAGCCCCGGACGTAACCGACACCGTGGAGACCGTCGATCTCGATGTTCGCCTCGGCCACCAGCGTCTCCGGCGTGCCGCCGGCCGTGGTCCGGGTCAGCCGCGCCACCAGATGCCCCGCGTCCAGCGTCCAGGTGCCGACCCAGTCGGTGTCCGCGTCGGTGTCGGCGGTGGCGACCCCGGAGTCCGTGCCGGCCTCGATGGTCAGCGTGCCACCGCCGACCCGGGTCTGGGTGGCTCCTGAGCCGTGCCAGAAGCCGATCGGGTAGGTCTCGGTCGGGAGCGTCGTCGCCGCCAGCGCGCTCGGAGCGCCGATGATCCCGAGCGCCAGGAACGCGATGAACACCGCGGCGAACGCCGTCCGGGCCGGTGACCGGCGAACCGTCGGGCCGTCGGCGGAGATACTGCGTCGGATCACTGTGCGCATGGTGCCCTCTCGTCGGTGCGAAACGGGGTCACGCCGCTCGGCGTGCCGTCACCGACGGTGGCACGGTCGCCGCTCCGAACCCGTGGCCGCCTCGACCCCGCGTCGGCTCGGGATTGCCCAGGCGCGCACATGGAGTGCCCTCAGCTGCGCAACGGTCGTACGGCGCACGGGAGGAACTCCGCGGGACCACCGTTCCCGCGTGACGCGAACCGCGAGCAGCCCCCAACGCCGGGCGCCCACGGATCGGTCGGGCGCGCCCGGCGGCGACTCCGCAGTGGACTCCGCTGATCAGCGCCCGGGCCGGCCGGCGACCGGTGCCGAGGTGATCGGCCCGCACTGTGCCATAGTCGGCGAGGTGCAGGATCGTTCCAGTGCTCCCCGGTTCCGCGCCGGGAGCCATCCGCTCCGTGGCCGGCGCGCCGAACTGGGCGCGCTCGACGACGCCCTCGCCGCGGCGGCCCTGGGCCCGGTCGTGGTCGCCGTCATCGGCGGGGCGGGTATCGGCAAGTCCCGGTTGGTGGACGCCTTCGCCGCCGCCCGCCGATCCCAGCACCTCGTCCGCGAGGTGGCGTGCGTGCCGTTCGGTGGCGAGCACGTGTTGCTCCCGGTCCTGACCGCCCTCGATCCGATCCCGGCGGGCACGGTGCCGACGATGCTCGTCGAGGCGTACCGCCGGTTGCACGAGATGGCGCAGGCCCAGCCCCCGGACCGGCCGATGATCCTGGTCATCGAGGACGTCCACTGGGCCGACAGCTCGACGCTGGCGCTGGTCGGCATGCTCTGCCGCGGGGTGGCGCCCCTCCGCCTGCTCACGGTGGTCACCTGCCGCGACGACCCGAGCGCGGGGCCGGCCGTCCACACCGCGCTGCGGGAGTGGGACGGCCTGGGAGCCGAGCGGATCCGGCTGGCGGGGCTCCCGCTCGACGAACTGGTGCAGGTGGTGGCCGAGGCCGCCGCTCCGGGGACGCCGACGGGCGTGCTGCGCCGGGCGGCGGCGCTGGCGCGCGGCAACCCGTTCCACGCGATCCAGCTGGGCGAGTCGATCGGCTCCGGCCTGTTGAGCGACGTGCTGCGCGACCACCTGCTGCGGCCGGTGCTGGAGCTCGACGAGCCGGCCCGACGGTTCGTCCAGCTCCTGGCCGTCCTCGGCGCCGAACCCGCTCCGGGGACCCTCGTGGCGGCGTGGGGCGGGTCGCCCACCGACCTGGCCCGGGCGGGCGAGCAGGCCCGTCGGCTCGGCCTGGTGACCGGCCCCGGCCACGGCGACTGGCGGTTCACGCACGCGCTGCTGCAGGAGGCGGTGCTCGAGCACATCGGGCCCGGCGAGCTGCGGCAGCTGCGACGGGAGGCCGCCGAGGCGGTCGAGAGGGTCACCGAGTCGACCCACGAGGCGCCCCGGGCCGCACTGGCGGCGCACGCCTACCTGGCCCGCCTGTGGGAGCTCGCGGGCGATCCGGCCCGCGCGCATCGACACCGCGCCCGGGCCGGACACGCCGCCACGGCGCTCGGTGCCTTCGATGTGGCCCACAGCCTCCTGCTCCGAGTGCTGGCCGACACCGAACAGGATCCGGGACTCGCCGACGACCTGGCCGCGATCCACCGCGACCTCGGCGCCGCGGCCCACGGGCTGGGCCTCGACGACGCCGCGGTACGTCACGGGGAGTGGGCGTTGGCGGCGCTCGATCCGACGACCGGGCCGGTCGACGTCCTGCGGGCGTCGACCGACCTCGCCGAGTACCAGTGGGCCCGGACGAGGACCAGGACCGACGAGGTCGAAGCCGACCTGCGGAAAGTACTGGCGCGGTTGCCGTCCGGCGAGCCCCGGTTGGAGGTACGCGTGCTGGCCCTCCTCGCCCGCATCTGCGGTGACAGCGGGCGACTGACCGACGCCCAGGAGCTGGCGGAACGGGCCGCCCGCCTGTCGGACGGGCTGGACGACCCGGTGACCGAGAGTTCCGTCCGCAACATCAACGGCGCGGTGCAGGTCCACCTCGGGCGGGTGGACGCCGGCCTCAACGATCTGTACCGCGCGCTGTTCCTGGCCCGGCGGGCCGCCCTGCCCGGGCCGATCGCGAGCACCTCGCGGGACCTCGTGCTGGCCCTCAACCGTTGCGGCCGCATCCGGGACGCGGTGGAGGTGAGCCGAGCCGCCCTCGACGAGGGCCGCGCGCGCGGAGCCCCGCAGGCCGATCTGGAGCTGCTGGCCCTGCTGCACATCGACTCGCTGATCGACCTGGGCCGCTGGACCGACGCGAGTACGCACATCGACCGGGTTGTCGCCTTCCGGCCGAGCGACTCCACCGCGGTGAGCCTGACACTGCTGCGCGCGGTGATCGACGTCCGCCGCGGGCGGACCGCGGCGGCGGCCCGCGCGCTCGACGAGATCCGGGTGCGGTACCCCAGCAACCGTGAGCTGGAACCGGCCCTGGTGCTGCTCGCCGCGGAGACGGCCGTGGTCGACGGACAGATCCACCGGGTTCGGCAGGCGCTCGCGAGCTCGGAACACGAGCTGCTCCGTCCCGGGGTGCAGCTGGACTGCACGGTCGCGATGGCGCTCCGGGCGGAGGCCGACCACCGCCGTGCCGCCGACTACGACCCCCTCGCCCAGCGCGTCGCCCTCGCTCGCGTCGACGGGCTGGCCGAGCTGGCCGGCCGGTCCGAGGTCCCCTACCGCAGGGCGATGATGCTGATGGCCGACGCCGAACGCACCCGGCTGGACGGTTCGGCCGGTGATCCCGCAGCCTGGTCCGACACCCTCCTCGCCTGGCTGCAGCTCACCGAGGCGCCGTACGAGACGGCGTACTGCCGCGTCCGGCTCGCACTCGCGCTCGCCGTCGACCCGGCCGATCACGGCAGGGCGGCCGCGCTCGTGGACGAGGCCGACCGGGTGGCGGGCGAACTGGGTGCGTCGGCCGTCATCGCGCTCGTGGCGTCCGCGCGCGAGCGGCTGGCGTTGCCGGGGGCAGCGGCCCTCAGCACGTTGCAGCCCCCGGATCCGGTCTACCGGTTGACGGCGCGGGAGCGCGAGGTACTGCTGCTGCTCAGCACCGGCCTGACCAACCGACGCATCGCCCGCACGCTCTCGATCAGCGAGAAGACCGTCGGGCACCACATCAGCCAGCTGTTCGTCAAGCTGGGGGTGACCAACCGCGTCGAGGCGGCCAACCGGGTCCGTCCGGTGGACTCGGTCGCCGGGTGAGCGAGCCGGGTGAGCGAGCCGGGTGAGCGCCGGACTATGAGGGCCAGGGGAGCGGGAACGCGCGGATTCCCCCGATGATCGGCGTCTGCACGCCGTCCGTCATGGGCATGTCGAACTTCCCGTAGTACCCGTCCCCCATCTTCACGATCTGCAGGGTCAGCGTCACGGCAGACGCCGCCGCCCGGTCGCCCGGCGGAACGTAGACGCACTCCACCAGCACGGTGTCGTCATCAGGCTGCTGCCACGTGCACGACTTCGCTTTGTTCACGGGCACGACGACCTTGTCGGGCAGTGGCGCTTTCGGTGGGGTCACGGTCACGAACGTCAACGTGTTCCCGAGCGTGGCCGATCCGTCCTCGTTCAACTTCAGCGTCGCGTACTGGAGCGCCGGCCCGGCGGGGGTGGCCTGCGCCAGATGCAGGTTGTAGAAGGTCTTCGCGAACGTCACCCGTTCCTGGGCCAGGAGGGTGCCCCCCGCGGCCG
Organism: uncultured Pseudonocardia sp.; assembly: GCA_964247105.1. Classification (GTDB taxonomy): domain Bacteria; phylum Actinomycetota; class Actinomycetes; order Mycobacteriales; family Pseudonocardiaceae; genus Pseudonocardia. Next base: position 34,221 of record CAXTTN010000014.1, on the reverse strand, counting down.
CGGCCGGCGGTGAAAACGCGCCGGGCGTGGTCGCCGCGGAGGCGTCGGCCGAGTACGTCAGGACGGCCGCTGCCGCCAGGCACGAGACGGCCCCGCAGATCGCTGACATCCGTAGCTTCATGAGGGCCTTTCGCGCTGTCCCGAGCTGCCGGCCGTTGCCGTGCCGTGGGAACGGTAGGCCCGCGCGCCGCGGCGGCAGGCGCTTCGTTTGCGGCTACATCCGGGGGGAGACTGCCGCAACGAGCGAGGAGCGGCGACGCCTGCTCCTGGACGTTGTACAGTCGAGCCAAAATGTAGTAACTTTGCTACATGCCGCAGCGGCCTGATTCCGAAAGGGTGTTCAACCGGGTCAAGGTGCTGCGGATCGACCGTGGCCTGTCCCGCCAGGATCTCGCCACCGCGCTCGGCGTGCACTACCAGACGGTGGGCTACCTCGAGCGAGGCGAGTACAGCCCCAGCCTCGCGCTGGCGCTGCAGATCGCCGCCTTCCTGGACCTCCCGGTGGAAGCGGTGTTCTCGCTGACGCCGATGCCGCCGCTGATGCCGGGGGTCGGCAGGTCCGGCACACCCGACCCGAACCCGAGGAGTACCGAGTGACCAGTCCAGCCCCGTCCTTCCGGACCGATCTGCGTACCCGCCTGTCCCAGCCCGGCAACCGGCTCTCGCGGTTGAGTGCCCCGTGGCGACGCGGCCTGGTCGTGGTGGCCGCCGCGGGCACGGTCGCGGCGGTGGTGCTGCCGTGGGTGTTCCCGGGCACGGCCCTGCTGGTCGGCTCGATCGGCCTGGTGGTGTCGTTGTTCGTCTCCGCCGCGCTCGACCTCGCCACCCGCACCGTGTTCCAGCTGCCCGACGCGGTTCTCGACGAGCGGGTCCGGCGGCGCCGGGAACGCGCCGCGTTCCTCTCCCTGCGGATCCTGGGGCCGGTGCTGCTGGTGGTGGCCGTGGTCGTGGTGCTCGCGGTCGGGCGGCCGGGCTGGTCGGCGCCGGTCGAGCAGGTCCTGCCCGCCGCGGTCGCGCTCGCGCTCGGCGCGATGTCGCTGCCGGTCTGGACGCTGGCGTGGACCGAACCCGCCTGGACGAGCGACGAGGACGAGCTGTCGACCGCGGGCAACCGTCCGGTGGGCCCGTTCCCCTGGTTCCGGGTCGCCGGGCAGGGTGTGTTCTTCGCCGTGTTCACCGTCGTCCTGCGCCTGCTCGGCTGGGGCGGCGGCGCGGACCACCCCGTCGACCCGGGTGCGACGATCACGTCCGGGCTGATCGGGGGCGTCCTCTTCACCGGCCTGATGGCGCTGTTCGCGGCCTGGTCGCGACGCCGGATGTGACCTGGCGCGGCCGGCGCGTTCTCCGCCGCAACCGCTTCCTGGAACGTTCGGCGAACTGCCCCTTGCGCGTGGTGCGATGGTATACCACTATACCGGCATGCCACAGCGGAAACCTGGAGAAGTCCTCGGCCCGAGCGTGTCGCGTTCGGACCGGGTCGCGGAATGGCTGTTGCAAGGGATCCTGGACGGCACCTTCGCGCCGGGGCAGCCGCTGGTCGAACGGGAGATCGCCGCCACGTTGGGGGTCTCGAAGACCCCCGTGCGCGAGGCCCTCCGCATCCTGCTGGCCAGCGGGCTCGTCGTCGTCAACGCCTACCAGGGCATGTCGGTGCGGACGGTCGACGAGAAGACCGTCCGCGACCTCTACCAGGCGCGGCAGGTCATCGAGCCGCAGGCGGTGTCGCTGAGCTGCCTGGCCCGCGACGCGGACCGGCACGTCGAGGCGCGCGCGGCCCTGGAGGAGGCGGCGGCGGCGATGGCCGCCGGTCAGGCCGCGCCGGCCGGGCTGGCCAACCGCCGGTTCCACCGGGCGCTGTACACGGGGTGCGACAACCGGGTGCTCTGCGAGGTCCTCGACCACATGCAGGACCTGACCGCCTTCGTGGCCACCGCGGGGTGGCGCAGGCGGGCCACCTGGGAGGTGGAGGCCCAGGAGCACGGGAAGATCCTGGAGGCGTACGAGGCCGGCGACGCCGTGCTCGTGCGCAACCTCTGCGAGCAGCACATCTGCCAGGCGATGGACAACATCGTGGGCGCGCTCGGGGACCTCGCCCCCGCCCAGGAGCACGCCCGTGGCTGAGTCGGCCGGCCGCACGGAACTGTGGGTGCACCCGCTGTCCCTGGCGCAGGACGCGGAGCGGCAGGCCGAGCAGATGGCACGCAGCGGCATCACCGCGGTGCGGTTGGCCGGCAGCTACCACGCAGGGCGCTGGTTGCTCACCACCGGATCGCCGGGCGAGGTCGCCTACCTGGCCGACAGCGTCCCGGCGTTCCCCGTCCGCCGCACCCGCTACGGAACCCTGCGGCCGCCGGTCGCGGCCGGACCGTCCGAAGCCGGCTTCCCGGTTGCGGCTGCGGCGCTGCGGGGTGCCGGACTCGGCGTGACGGGGTGGATGGTGGCCCTGCACAACTCCCCGCTGGCGACGGGCCGCCCCGATCTCGCCCTGCGCAACGTCTTCGGCACCCGCTATCGGCACGCGCTGTGCCCGGCCCGCGCCGAGGTGGGGCGGTACGTGGTCGCGCTGGCGGAGGACCTGGCCGGGCAGGACGTCGACGGGCTCGACATCGAGGCGCTGGGTTACCTGGGCTGGGCGCACGGCGGACACCACGAGAAGGTGGGCGCCCCCCTGCGCCCGGTCGACGTGTACCTGCTGTCGCTCTGTGTCTGCACGGCATGTCGCCCGGTGGTCGCGGCGCACGGCGGTGACGTGGACCGGATCGTCCGTCACGCCACCCGGGAGCTGCGCGCCCAGCTGGCCGACCCCCGGCCGGAACGACCCGGTGCCGACGTGGCGGAGCTGGCGGCCGAGGTCCTCGGCGCCGCCGACCACGCGGCGCTGCAGGCGGCCCGGGCGGAGGTCGTCCTGGCGCTCGTCGAGCGCGTGTCCGCGGCCGTCCCCGTTCCCGTGGACCTGCGCACGACCACCGACGACCACGAGTTCGTGGGCAAGTCCAGCGGCGACGTCCGGCTCCTGGCCGCCGCGGCCGGCTCGATCACGGTGACCAGCCTGACCACGGACCTGCCCGCGATCGACCGGGAGCTCCGCACCGCGCGGGAGCGAGGGGTGCCGCTCGACCGGATCACGGTGGGACTGAGCGTGATGCACCCCCATGTCCGCTCCGAGCCGGAGTTCGTCCGGGCGCTCGAGCACACCGCGAGCGCCGGGGTCACCCGCACCTGCTGGTACGGCTACGGCCTCGCGCCCTCGTCCCGGCTCGCCTGGTTCCCCGCGGCCGGCCGCGCCCCGCGCCCGCGCACGTCGACACCCGCCGGCGCGACCGCATGATCACCTACGTCGTCCGCAGGGTGCTCCAGCTCGTCCCGGTGCTCATCGTGGTCTCCCTCGCCCTGTTCCTGCTCCTGCGCGTGCTGCCCGGCGACCCGACCGTCGCGGTGCTCGGCGAGGAGGCCACCGCGCAGCAGCGCGCCCAGCTGCGCACCGAGCTCGGGCTGGACAGGCCCGTGCTCAGCCAGTACCTCTCCTACGTCACCGACCTGGCCCACGGCGACCTCGGCACCTCCTACGTCACCCGGGAGCCGGTGGCCGGCATCATCCTGGACCGGCTGGGGACGACCGCCGAGCTCGGCCTCCTGGGGATCGGCTTCGCCCTGCTGGTCGGCCTGCCCGCCGGGGCGGCCGTCGCGCTGCGGCGGCGGGGGAGGCTCAGCGCCGCGGCCGACGGGCTCGCCGTGACCGCGCTGGCCACCCCCAACTTCTCCGTGGCCGCCCTGCTCATCCTGGTGTTCGCCGTGCAGCTGCAGTGGTTGCCGGCGTCGGGCTTCGTCGACTTCACCGAGGATCCGGTGACCAACCTGGAGTACATGATCCTGCCGACGGTGACGATCGGGCTCGGCATCGCCGCGGTCGCGTTCCGGCAGTCCCGGGCCGCGATGGCCGCCTCGCTCGGCGAGGACTTCGTGCGCACCGCCCGGTCGGTCGGGCTCGCGGAACGCCGGGTCGTGCTGGTCTACGCGCTGCGCCACGCCCTCATCCCGGTGGTGACGGTCCTGTCGCTCCAGCTCGGGACGCTCGTCAGCGCCTCGGTCGTCACGGAGACGATCTTCACCCTGCCCGGCATGGGCAGCCTCATCGTCCGGTCGATCTTCTCGCGGGACCTGCCCGTGATCCAGGGAGCGGTCCTGGTCGTGGTGGTCGTCGTCCTGCTCCTCAACCTGGTGACCGACCTCGTCTACGCCTGGCTCGACCCGCGGATCGTGTACTGACATGGCGCGCTACCACCGACCCCGAACCGCACCGGACGGAGCACCGATGGCCCCCGCCGCGCCCCCCGACCTCGACCACGGGCACCAGGGCCTCCCGGAGAGCGGCTGGACCCGGTTCCGGCGCGACCGCCGCAGCGTGGCGGCCGCGGCCGTCCTCGTCCTCGTCGCGGTCGCCGCCGCGGCCGGGTCCTGGCTGGCCCCCTACGACCCGGCCGCGATCGACGCCACGGCGCTCCTGCAGGGACCGGGCCCGAGCCACCTGTTCGGCACCGACGAGCTCGGGCGCGACGTGCTGTCCCGGGTGATCGGGGGCGCCCGGGCCACCGCGCTGGTCGTCCTCGTCGCCGTGGGGCTGGCCCTGCTCCTCGGTACGGCGGTCGGGCTGGTCGCGGGCTACTCCGGCGGCGCGGTCGACGCGGTCCTGATGCGGATCGTGGACGGCCTCCTGGCCTTCCCGATGCTGGTGCTCGCCCTCGCCGTGGTCGCGGCGCTCGGCCCCGGCCTGCGCAACGCCCTCGTCGCGGTGGCGGTCGTCAACGTCCCCCGGTTCGCGAGGGTCGTCAGGGGACAGGTGCTCAGCCTCCGCACTCGGGAGTACGTCCTGGCCGCCGAGATCATGGGGGTGCCCCGGGTGCGGATCCTGCTGCGGCACCTGCTCCCGCACCTGGCGAGCGTGCTGCTCGTGTTCTCCGCCATCGCCGCCGCCACGGCCGTGGTCGCCGAGGCTTCCCTGGCCTTCCTCGGGCTCAGCACCCAACCGCCCGACCCCAGCTGGGGCGGCATGGTCGCGGCCGGCGTGCAGCAGCTGGAGCAGAACCCGGCCATGAGCGTGTTCCCCGGTCTCGCGCTCGTGGTGACGATCGGCGCACTGAACCTGCTGGCCGACGGCCTACGCGACCAGCTCGACATCCAGGCCGGCCTCGGCCGTCCGTGACCTACCCCCTCCCCGGACCCCTGACCAGGAATGGACAACGATGTTCAGCTCGAGGACAGGGCGGCTCGCCGCCCTCAGCATGGCCGCCGCTGCACTCCTGAGCGGTTGCGGCGGCGCCCGCCCGGCCGCCGCCACCGACGGGGGCACGGTCACCGTCGCCTTCTCCAACCAGCCGAGGTCCCTCGACCCGGCCTTCCGCACCCAGCTCTCGTCGGACCGCAACGTCCTCAACCTCTGCTTCGACACCCTGCTCTCCCTGGGCGCCTCCGGCACGGTGTCCAAGAACCTCGCCGACTACACGCTGTCGCCCGACGGGCTGACGCTCACGCTCACCCTGGTCGACGGCGTGACGTTCCACGACGGGTCGCCGCTGACCGCGGACGCGGTGGCCGCCAACATCACGAGAACCATGAACCCGGCGGTCCAGGCGCCCACCGCGTCGGCGTTCAGCAGCGTCGGCAAGGTCGCGGTGACCGGCCCCGGCACCGTGGTGTTGACGCTGAAGAAGCCGGACGCGGTGCTGCTCAAGCAGCTCGCCTCCGAACCGGGCATGATGTCGGCGCCCGCGGCGCTGCAGGACGAGAACTACGGCTCGACCGGCGCGGTGGGCACCGGGCCGTTCATCTGTGACGACTGGAAGCGCGGCGTCTCCCTGACGGCCCGGCGCAACCCGGCCTACTGGAAGAAGGGACCCGACGGCAGGCAGCTGCCCTACCTCGACCGTGTCGTCTACCGGTTCATCACCGACGACAAGACGACGGAGTCCGAGCTCCGCAGCGGCGGCGTCGACCTCGCCTTCACCCTGCCGCCGGCCAGCTTCGACGCCCTGCGCAGGGACCCGAAGGTCGCCGGCGACGACGTCGGCCGCAACCGGTCGTGGTGGCTCGCGCTGAACAACGGCGGCAAGTTCTCCGACGAGCGGGTCCGCAAGGCGCTGCAGCTGGCGGTGGACCCGCGCCAGATCGGTGAGGTCACCGCGGCCGGCGAGTACGTGCTGTCCCCCACGTTCGCGACACGCGCGGACCCCTTCTACAGCCCGGCGATCACGGTGCCGAACCGCGACCCGCAGGCCGCCCGCCGGCTGCTCGCCGAGGCCGGCCATCCCGACGGCCTGGACGTGAACCTGATGCTGCGCACCCGCCAGATCGACCAGCAGATCGCCACCCTGCTGCAGAGCCAGCTCAAGGAGGCCGGGTTCACCGCGACCATCCGGACCGGCGAGCTGGCCAAGGTGCTGGAGGACGCGGCGAACGGCAACTACGACATCTACGAGGGCGTCATCGACACGCCCCGGATCGACGGCTCGCTGGTCTGGAACCAGTACTTCGGCACCGGCGCGCCCAGCAACTGGTCGGCCGTGTCGGACCCGGTGATCGACAACGCGCTGACCGCCGCCCAGGACGCAGCCGACCCGAAGCAGAGCGCCGCCCAGTACGTCGCGGTGCAGAAGCAGATCGTGGACCGGGCGTACGCGGTGTTCCTGCACCAGCAGAAGTCGCCGGTCTTCCACCTGAAGACGCTGTCGGGCCTGACCTACGACCCCGATGGGCAGTGGAGCCTGGCGCAGGCCCGCACCGCCAGGTCGTGAGCCCGCCCGACGACGCACCGCTCCTCGCTCCCCGCCCGCGCGCCCAGAAAGGATCCTCGTGGCGCTGCTCGAGATCTCCGACCTCACCGTGACCTTCACCCGTGGCGGACGTCGCATCCACGCCGTCAACGGCGTCTCCCTCGCCGTCGAGCCGGGCCGGGCCCTCGCCGTCGTCGGGGAGTCGGGCTCCGGCAAGTCGGTCACGGCGCTGTCCGTGCTGGGGCTGACGGCGGGGCCGCCGGCGTGCACGACCACCGGCTCGATCCGGCTCGACGGCGAGGAGCTGCTGGGCTCACCCGCGGAACGGTGGCGCCGCGTGCGCGGCCGCGAGATCGCGATGGTGTTCCAGGACCCGAGCAACTCCCTCAACCCGCTGATGCCCGTCGGGCAGCAGATCGTCGACGCGCTGCGGGCCCACCGCGACATGGGCGCCGCGGAGGCGAAGCGGCTCGCGCTCGAGACGCTGGACCTGGTGCGGATCCCCGACGCCGCGCGCCGCGTGGACCAGTACGTGCACGAGTTCTCCGGGGGCATGAAGCAGCGGGTGGCGATCGCGCTGGCGGTGGCCCTGGGCCCCCGGGTGCTGATCGCCGACGAACCGACGACGGCGCTGGACGTCGCAGTCCAGGCGCACATCATGGAGCTGCTGGCCACCCTGCGCGCGGAGCTGGGGATGGCGCTCGTGCTCGTCACCCACGACCTCGGCGTGGTCGCCCAGTACGCGGACTCGATCGCGGTGATGTACGCGGGGCGGGTGGTCGAGGCGGGCGGCGCCGCGGAGGTGCTGCGCCGGCCGCAGGCGCCGTACACGTCGGGCCTGCTCGGTGCCACGCCCCGCACCACCGGGCCGGCCCGCCGGGTGAACGCCATCCCCGGGCAGCCCCCCGACCCCGGCCACGTGCCGCCCGGCTGCGCCTTCGCCGACCGCTGCCCGCTGGCGACGGACCTCTGCCGGACCGTGGTCCCCCCGCTGACCGACCGCGGCGGCGGCCGCGCGGCCGCCTGCCACATCCCCGCGGATGACGTGGGGCGGCACCTGTCGGCCGCGGGCCTGGGCGGCCCACCCCTCGACCACGACCCCGCCCCGGTCGGGCCCGCCCCGGACGCGGGTGTCATCGCGCGCTTCGAGCAGGTGGTGCTGCACTACCCTGGGCGCACCGGCCTGCTGCGCCGGGCCACCGGCCACGTGCACTCGGTGGACGGGGTCACCCTGGCCGTCCGTCGCGGGGAGACCCTGGCGGTCGTCGGCGAGTCCGGCTCGGGGAAGACCAGCCTCGCCAGGACGCTGGTCCGCCTCGCGCGCCCGACCTCGGGCCGTGTCGTCTACGACGGCATCGACGTCGCCCGTCCCGGCCGCGCGGAGCTCGCCCGGCTCCAGCGCGAGGTGCAGATCGTCTTCCAGAACCCCTACGCCAGCCTGGACCCCCGGATGTCGGTGTCGGACGTCCTGGCCGAGCCGTTGCGCACGCACCGCCTGCCCGTCCGCCGCGACCGGTTGGTCGAGCTGCTCGGCTCGGTCGGCCTGCCGCCCCGGTCCCTGCACCGCTACCCCGGGGAGTTCTCCGGTGGCCAGCTGCAGCGGATCGCGATCGCCAGGGCGCTGGTGCTCGAACCGAAGCTCGTCGTGTGCGACGAGGCGGTGAGCGCCCTCGACGTGAGCATCCAGGCCCAGGTGCTGAACCTGCTGCGGGACCTGCAGGAAGAGCGCGGCCTGAGCTACCTGTTCATCTCCCACGACCTGTCGGTGGTCCGGTCCGTCGCGGACCGGATCGCGGTGATGTACCTGGGCCAGGTCGTGGAGCTCGGCGACGTCGACCTGGTGTCGGACCACCCCCGCCACCCCTACACCCGGGCCCTTCTGTCGTCCACCCCGATGGACCCGCGCGACGAGCACGCGGTGCCGCAGGTCCCGCGCCTCGAGGGCGAGCTGCCCTCGGCCACCGACCCACCACCGGGCTGCCGGTTCGCCCCCCGGTGCCCGCTCGCGCAGCCCGAGTGTGTCGCCGCCCAGCCGCAGCTGGACCCGGCCGGGAGCGACCACCCGGCGGCCTGCTTCTTCCCGCTGGCGCCGGGCCAGTCGCTGCCCGCAGGCCCGCCGGCACGCGGGCTCGTCGCGAGCCGGGCGGGAGGGCGGCGATGACCGCGACGATCTCGTCGGTCCGTCTGACCGCGATCAACACACCCCGCCACCAGGGCATCACCTGCGGGCACGTGCTCGTCGAGCTGCTGACCACCGGGGAGCACGTCGGGCTGGGCGAGATGTCGGACTTCCAGCACCTGCCCCGCTACCACGTCGACGTCCCGGATCTGGAGCGCACCCTGAACGAGCTGCTGGTCGGGTTGCCGGCCGGCGCGGTCACCGAGGTCAACGGCATCCTCGAGGAGAACTTCCCGGCCGCGGGCTACATCTACGACAAGAGCCGGGCGATCCGCTGCGGCGTGGACATCGCGATGTGGGACCTCGCGGCGAAGGTGCTCGGAGTGCGGGTCTGCGACCTGATGGGCGGTCAGCTCCGCTCCGGCCTGCCCATCGCCTACCCGGTGTTCCGCCAGCAGACCGCCGAGGACGTGCCCCGCAACCTGGACCTGGTGGCGAGCCGGTCCGACGAGGGCTTCGACTGCTTCCGCGTGTACGTCGGTCGCGACCTCGACCTGGACGAGCGGTTCCTGCGCGGCTTCCGGGACCGCTTCGGTGACGGCCTGCGCATCAAGTCGCTCGACTTCAGCAACCTGCTCAGCGCCAAGCGGGCCGCGGGGTTCGTCCGCCGCGTCGCCGACGTCGGGTTCGACCTCGTGGAGGCGCCGGCCCCGGACCACGACCTGCGCGGGCTGGCACAGGTCCGCGCCGAGATCGAGCACCCCGTCAGCGAGCACACCTACAGCTACCGGTGGGCCCTGCAGCTGGCCGAGGCGGACGCGGTGGACGTCTTCAACGTCAGCGTGATCGCGATCGGCGGCCTCACCGGCGCTCGCAAGATCCTGGCGATCGCCGAGGCCGCGGGCAAGGACGTGCTGGTGGGCACCACACAGGAGCTGTCGGTCGGTACGGCGGCCGCCGCGCACCTGGGAGCCGCCAGCCCGGTCGCGATCCTGCCGTCCGACCCCGTCGGACCGCGCCTCTACACGCGCGACGTGGTCCGCGAACCGGTGCGCTACGAGCGCGGGGTGCTCCAGGTGCCGTCCGGGCCGGGTCTCGGGATGGAACTCGACCCGGACCGGGTCCGCGCCAGCGCCGGACCCCTGAGCTGGGCCGGGGTGTCCGCCGGGGCGACGGTGGACCGGTCGGGCTCCGGGGCGCGCCGGTGAGCGCGCCCGTGGGGAGCCCCGTCGCGCTGGTCACCGGCGCGACGGGCAACATCGGCCTGGCGATCGCGCGGCGGCTGGCCGCGGACGGCGCCACCGTCGTGGTGAACGGGCTCGCACCGGCCGACGTGGACGCCGCCGTGGGGCGCCTGCACGCCGAGGGCCTGCGCGCCATCGGCGCGCCCGCGGACGTCTCGGACATGGCCGACGTCGAGGCGATGATCGCCATGATCGTCGACCGCGCCGGGGGCATCGACGTCCTGGTCAACAACGCGGCGCTGCCGACGCTGGGCCGGGTGCCCCTGCTGGAGCTGGACGTCGGGGCCTGGGACCGGACCTTCGCGGTCAACGTCCGGGGGATGTTCGCCTGCACCGTCACCGCGGCGCGCTGGATGCGCGACCACCCCGCACCCGGACGGTCGATCGTGCACGTCTCGTCGGTCGGCGCGGCGCGCGCGCACCGCCGCGCGGCGGCCTACGACGCGAGCAAGGGCGCCGTCGAGGCGGCGACCCGGGCGATGGCGCTGGAGCTGGCTCCGTTCGGGGTCCGGGTCAACGCCGTGGCCCCGGGCCTGGTCGCCACCGACCGCTTCGCCGCCCTGCCCGACGAGGAGCAGCGCTCCCGTGCCGGCGTGGTGCCCCTCGGCCGGGCGGCGACCTGCGCGGAGGTCGCGGCCTGCGTGGCCTTCCTCTGCTCGCCCGAGGCCGGGTACGTGACGGGTCACGTCCTGGCCGTCGACGGCGGGCTGGTCGCGCAGGCGCGGCCGGCCGACTCGGACCTGTCGACCCGTTGACCACCATCCGCCCCCACGTGCCAGGAGCCCCCCTGTGACCCTGACCAACCCGTCCCCGGCCGACCACGACGACGACCTCGTCCCGCTGCGGCCGCAGGACCTCGCCTCGCTCGCCCGTGCCAGCACGGCGACGATCACCACCCAGCTGTTCAAGCACGGCCTGCGCAACACCAACCTCGCCGGGGTGGCGCCGCTCACCGGCGCACCGCGGATGATCGGCGAGGCGGTCACGCTGCGGTACATCCCGGCCCGCGAGGACCTCGACCAGCTCGACGTCTACGACGACTACGACCACCCGCAGCGCGTCGCGATCGAGCGGACCGGCCCCGGCCAGGTCCTGGTGGTGGACTGCCGCGGGCAGCACAGGGCGGCCGCGGCGGGCAACATCCTGCTGACCCGCCTGCGGATGCGCGGCGCCGTCGGGTTCGTCACCGACGGGACCCTCCGGGACAGCCGGGGGATCGCCGCGCTCGACCTGCCCGTGTTCGCCGTCGGGGCGTCGCCCATGACCAACCTCGCCCAACACCACGCGGTGGACGTCCAGGTGCCGATCGCCTGCGCGGGCGTCGCGGTCTACCCGGGCGACGTCCTCGTCGGGGACGCCGACGGGGTCGTCTGCGTCCCGCGGTCCTTCGTGGCGAAGATCGCCGCCGCCGCGGAGGAGCAGGAGCTCCTCGAGGAGTACGTGCTCGCCCGGATCGCGTCCGGCGCGCAGCTGCGCAACACCTACCCGCCGGACCGGCTGATGCTGGAGCAGTACCGGCGTCAGCGGCTGCGCGACCTCGACGGCGAGGGCTGAGGTGGCCGCCACGCCGACCGGCCAGCTGATCGGGGGCCGCGAGCTCCCCGGCGGCGGGACCGGGACGACCGCGGTCGACCCGTGGACCGGGCAGCCGCTGGGCCCGGTCCACGCCGACGCGACGCCGGAGCAGGTCGCCGACGCCGTGGCCCTCGCGGCCGGGGCCCGCGACGCGTTCGCCGCCGCCGGGCCGGACCTGGTCGAGGGGCTGCTGCTCGGCATCGCCGGGGCGATCGAGGCCGCCGGGGCCGACATCGTCGGCATCGCCGACGCCGAGACCGGCCTGGGCCCGGCACGGCTGCGGGGCGAGACCACCCGCACCGTCGACCAGCTGCGGATGTTCGCCGGGGTCGTGCGCGAGGGCAGCCACCTCGACGTGGTGGTCGAGCGCGCCGACCCCGCGGCCGGCCCGCCGCGCCCCGATCTGCGCCGGATGCGGGTCCCGGTCGGACCGGTCGCGGTGTTCGGTGCGAGCAACTTCCCGCTCGCGTTCGGCGTGGCCGGGGGAGACACGGCGGCCGCACTCGCCGCCCGCTGCCCGGTCGTCGTGAAGGCGCACCCGGCCCACCCGGGCACCTCCGCGATGATCGGCGATATCATCCGCGGCCAGGTCGCGGGCGCCGGGCTGCCCGCCGGCGTGTTCGCGATGGTGCACGGAGCCGACGCGGCCGTCGGGCAGGCACTGGTCGCTGCCGCGGGGATCGCGGCCGTCGGGTTCACCGGTTCCGCCACGGCCGGGCTGGCCCTCACCCGGACCGCGCAGGCCCGTCCGGTCCCGATACCGGTGTTCGCCGAGATGGGCTCGCTCAACCCGGTCGTCCTCACCCCGGCGGCGCTGGCCGCGGGCCCGGCCGGCGCCGGCCGGGCGCTCGCCGCCTCGGTGACGGCGGGGTGGGGCCAGTTCTGCACCAAGCCGGGCCTGGTCGTCGTCCCCGGCACCGCCGCCGACGGCGTCGTCGCGGAGCTGACCGCGGCGCTGGCGCAGGCCCCGGCCGGGGTGCTGCTCACCGCCGCGATCCGGAACCGGCTGGACGCCCAGCTCGCCGCGCTCGGCCCGCTGGCCCGCACGGTCGGGACGCGGCCGCACCCGGACACCGCGGGGCACCACCACCCGGCGTTCGTCGTGCGCACCACCGCGCGCGCCTTCCTCGCCGATCCGCGCCTGCACGAGGAGATGTTCGGGCCGGCCGTCGTCGTCGTCTCCGTCGAGGACCTCGCCGAGGCCGTCGACGTGATCACCGCGCTGCCGGGCAGCCTGACCGGCACCGTGCACTCCGGCGATCCGGACGACTGGGCCCCCGCCCTGGTCCGGGTGCTGCTGCCCAAGGTCGGCCGCCTGCTCGGCGACGGGGTGCCCACCGGCGTGGCGGTGACCGCCGCCCAGCATCACGGCGGCCCGTTCCCCGCGACCGGGGCCGCCCAGTACACCTCCGTCGGCACGCGCGCCGTCGACCGCTTCACGCGCCCGGTCGCCTTCCAGGACGTTCCCCAGCGCCTGCTACCCCCCGAACTCCGCGACGTCGGCTCCCCCAGCACCACCCCGACCCGATCCGCGGTTCCCGATCGATTCGTCGAACAAGGAGCGCCATGCGAAAGTATCCCCACCCCCCGGCCGGCCGCGGCCGGCCCCGACGGCGGCCGGGATGGGCCGTCATCCCGCTGACCGCGGCCGCACTCGTCGCGGGCGGCGTGGCCGCGGTCCCGGCCGGCGCGGCACCCGCCGCCGACGGCTCGCTGTTCACCGGATGGGCCGCCGACCAGGACGGCCGCAGCATCGTGCTGGACCTCGAAGGCACCGGACAGCGCGACCTGGTCACCGTCGCGTGGCGCGACACCGCCGCCGCGGCGGTGCGTGACGGATGCCTGCTGGTGGTCGAGGCACCGGCGGGCACCGGCTGGGTGAAGGTCGCCGAGGCCCGGCTGGCCGAGACCGAGAGCGGGAGCCGGGACGTGGCGCTGCCCCGCACCGCGGCCGACCGGCTCCGCATCGGCCTGGCGAGCTGCCAGGACACCGCGCTGAACCCGCTGGTGCAGCGGATCACCGTGCGCACCGCCAGCGAGGCCCGCACCCCCGTGACGGCGAACTTCGACGCCGAACCCGTCGGCGTCGGCCCCTACCTGTGGGACTACGACGGGCCGGTCTCGGTCGACGTGCCGCCCGGGACGCCGGCGAACTCCCGGGCCCTGGTGGTGCGCCAGGGCACGGGAGGCGCGCGCGCGAGCGCGTGGACGTGGTTCCCCCGTGCGCAGAAGGTCGAGGTGAGCTACCGGATGCGGGTGGACAGCCTGGCGCAGAGCGTCGTCGGGTTGCGGGATCGGCCCGCCAACGTGAAGGAGGCCGACACCCAGTCCATCGCGGCCGTCGGCTTCCTCGACGGCAAGATCTACGCGTTCGGCCGGGAGCCGCACACCGAACTGGGCACCTACCAGGTCGGCACCTTCTACAACATCAAGATCACGATCCGGCCGGGCCCCGGGGCGGGGGCGGGGACCTTCGCCGTCGACATCAACGGCGCGCGCGCCGCCTCCGGTCTGGCCGTCCGCCCGTCCGCCGCGACCAGCGTCAACAGCCTGATCGTCGCGGGCTTCGGCGGGGCCTCGGCCACCTGGCTCGACGACGTCGCGATCACCACCACGACCGAGACACCCCAGCTGCGGGTCTTCGACGGCCCGTTCGACACCGCGCCGCTGCGCAAGGTGGCGACGCTGGCCCCGCCCAAGGCACGGGACGGCTCCGGCTTCGCGAGCTCGACGTTCTCCATCGGCGCGGAGACGCTCGATCGCGGTTACGCCGACATCTCGTCCTACATCGGCGAGGTGTGCAAGCTGGGCATCGGCAGCGCCCGGCTGCAGGCCGGCTGGAACCGCGTCGAGCCCAAGGGCGACGGCACGTACGAATGGGGCAAGCTCGACGCCGAGGTCGGCGCCCTCACCGGGTGCGGCATCACCCCGTGGATCGAGCTGTCCTACGGCAACTACCAGATCCAGGGAGGAGGCGGCCCCAACCTGGGCGGGGTCCTGCCCACGAACCTGGACCCGTGGAAGGCGTTCGTCACCGCCATGGTGCAGCGCTACGGCGATCGGGTGCACACCTGGTCGGTCTGGAACGAGCCCAGCAACGGCAACGTCAACACCGGCACCGCGTACGGCCGGTTCGCCGCGTTGACCGCCACGACGATCGTGGCCGCGCAGCCCGCTGCCGAGATCATCGCCGGCAGCACCGCGGGCGTGGCGGAGACGGAGTTCGTCCGCCAGGCACTGGAGGCCATACGCACCGCGGGCGCGCTCCCGCTGATCGACATCTGGGGCTTCCACGGTTACCCGGAGAACCCCGACACCCAGTACGGGGACCTCGATCCGGAGAAGCCCACCGGCGTCGCGAGCCTGCGCGCCACGGTCGCCGGCTTCGACCCGCGCATCCTGCTGATGGAGACCGAGAACGGCTCGCCCTCGGTGTACAGCGGGAACTTCGCGCTCGCCGACCACGTGTGGACCGACACCACGCAGGCCAAGTGGGACACCCGCCGGCTGCTGGGCGACAACGCGCGGGGGCTCCGCACGAACCTGTTCACCTCCGCGGACCTGCGCTACGCCTTCACCCCGACCACCGTGACCTGGAACCCCAAGGGCCTGCTGCAGGTCGACGGCACCAAGCGGGTCGTCCGGGACAAGGCCGCGTTCCGGGCGGTCCAGGTCGCCGCCACGCTGTTCACCACGACCAACCTGGTCAGGGCGCCCGAGTCGCTCGTACGGGCCACCTCGGCTCAGGCGCTCTCGGCGTTCGGGTACCGCAAGGCCGATTCCGGTGCGGTGGCGGTGTCGTACTGGGCCAGCGGCGATACCCCGGGTGACAGCAAGGGAACGCTCGGCTACGCCGACCTCACCGTGCCGACGTCCGCGGGCCGGGACTTCGTCGTCGTCGACGTCCTCACCGGGGACGTCTACACGGTGCCGCCGAGCAGGGTGACCACGGGTGCCGGCGGGACGACGGTGCGGGTCGAGGTCTCCGACGCCCCCTTCGTCCTGACCGTCCCCTCGGCCGTCGCCGCCCTGCAGGGGTGAGCGACCCGGCACGGGCGGCCGCAGCCTGCGGCCCACCCGCAGGAGGATCCGACCAGCTCGAACAGAAGGGAGAAGCGTCCATGCCGGGATTCAGGACTCGGGGTCGGGCGATCAGGGTCGGCGTCACGGGCCTGATCGGTGCGTCCCTCCTCACGGTGGGGATCGCGACAGGGGCCGAGGCGACGACGCCGAGCGCTCTCGCGGAGGCGCAGCAACTCTGCGAGGGTCTCGGCGCGACGCCGATCTCCTACGCCGCCGCGCGGGCCGCCGGGGACGTCTGGGCCGTGGACAACGGCGAGTGGGAGTCCTTCCGGTGCGGCGACGGCGGGATAGTCAGCATCAGAACCCTCGACGGCAGGTCCTACGGCTACGCGAACTTCGTCTACCCGCGCAGCACGAAGGCGAGGGTGGAGAGGAGGAAACCGGACCTGGAGAGCCCCGGGTCCGGCGTTTCGGCCATCGGACCGTCGCCGGCGGAGCGCGACGTGTTCCGCCCCGCGAAGCTCGTCCCGCTCCTCCGCCGCCCGGCCCTCACGCCGTGATCACGGCGTAACCGGCCGGGGACGCACGGACCTGAAGCGGGCGCGGCGCCCCTCCCCGCGCCCGCTTCTGCCGTCCTCACGCAGCAGAGCCGTCGACGGCCTCGCGCCGCAGGGTCGAGCGATCCCGCGCCCGCGCGGCCAGGGCGTCGTTGAGAGCGGTGAACGCCGAGGGGGTGTCCCGGACGAGCATCGTCCGGAACAGGGGAACCAGGGCCCCGGAGAGCACCTCGTGCTGAACGAGAACGGCCGACCCGCCGGCCGGTTCGACCGTGAACGTGTGGCGGCCGTCGAGCAGCCCGGGAACGCCCACGCGGCCCTGCCAGGTGAAGCTCCGCCCGGGCTGCACCTCGACGATGCGCGGGCGCAGTACCTGCTCCCGCCGGCCGGGCTTCATCGTCACCGTGATGCGGCTGCCCAGCTCGATCCGCCCTTCCAGGCGGCGGACGAAGGGATTCCACGAGGGGTAGGACGCGGTGTCGGCCAAGATCGCCCACACGACGGCCGGTGAGGCGTCGACGGGCGTCGTCGCCGTGATCGCGACGGAGAAGGTGCTGACGACGACGTCCAGCTCGGTCCGGCCGTGCACCGGTGTGGAATCGTGGATCATGATGGCTCCTCGGAAGGGTTCTCGGGCACTACTTCTGTCCCCCCGAGCATCGGGTCGGTGGCAGCGCGCTGTCCAAGTCCCCTTCTGCGTTCGCTGAGTGGTCGCGCTTATCACCGGAGGTGGAACGCACCGTCCGGCTGCCCCCTGCCGGACAGGCTTCGTCGTCGAGGTGCGCGATGCCGTGGCCACGGCGCAGCGAGCGCAACCGGCCGCGGGTCGAGCGGTGCCGCACCGTCGGGCCGGCCCCACGGGTCGAGGGTGGGGGCAGTCCCGCGTCCCGGGTCAGCCTCGTGCGGGACGTCTGGCGTGCCGTCCGGTCGCTCGAGGTGAGGCGGCCGGACCCGGGACGCGGGCCAGGGAGATCGCGGCGGGGATCGAGGCGAGGGTGTAGACGACGGTGGTGGCCCACAGGTCCGACACCGCGACGTTGATCATGAGGTGGACGAGGACGCCGGCGACGAGGACGCCGCCTCCGGTGCGGATCGAGATCCAGGTCATGAGCACGCTGTTGGCGGTGGCTCCCAGGATCAGCCAGCCCAGCCCGAGGGCGAGGTCGTGTTGTGCCGTGCCGCTGATGAAGAACGCCGGGATGTGCCACGCGCCCCAGACGACCCCGACCTCCAGCGCGGCCACGAGTGCCGATCGCCGGGCCAGGAGCCGGGGCAGGACGTAGCCACGTTGACCGATCTCCTCGCCGAGCGGGCCCGCGTCCAGCACCAGGGTGGAGATCAGCAGCGCGGGGAGCAGGTACCACGGCAGGCCGTCTGCCGCGGGGGTCGTGTGCCACGGCAGCAGCGACACGGGCTGACCGGTGATCGCCCACTGCAGCACGCGCGCCACGTAGTCCATCACCGGCCAGCCCACCAGCACGAGGACGTAGAAGCGCAGCGGGACCCGCCAGGCGACGGCCCGCCGGCCGAGCCGTCGCAGACCGGCACCGCCGTCCCGTGCGGCGGTGAGGACGATCGCGGACAGGGTCGGGGAGTAGACGGCGAGGAAGTACAGCCAGCTGTGGGTGGAGAACGTGCCGGTCACGGCCTCCACCTGGGGCCGGGCCAGCAGCAACATCGCGGCGATGCCCCAGGTCACGCCAAAGGTGAGGGTGTAGAACCAGCGCACGTCGCCGGTGCGGGCGACGAACCGGTCCCGGTCGGGGAGAAGCGCTACGGATGGCGGCGTCATACGGGCCAGCATCGGTGTGCGGCTGCCACGGCTGCAGCCGGTGATCACCCGTTCCCGGCGGGGGTACGCCCTACCTCCCGACGTGTCGCCGCGAGCGGCGCATGGGTCGCGCACGTATCCGGCGACACCGCGGGCGGCGGACGAGCGGCGGCGAGGCCCGCTCGCGCAGGGCACGCCGCAGACCCGCCGTTGGGAAACCCCTTCCCGCTGCGCCTGCTTGCTTGGCTCTCTTCGCCATACCGCGACGTGGAACGGAGAGAAGAGATCGATGAAGATGAAGACCGTCCTGGCGATGGCCGCGGCCGCGGTCGTGTCAGCGATCCTGGTGGGGGTGAGCTCGACGGCGTCCGCCGAGTCGGCACCGGCTGGTCCGTCGGCGGAGGGGTGGTACCACTACGACACGGCCGGCCCGGTGCCCGAGTCGGAGCATCCGAACGACAAGAACGACTGGCCGCGTTTCACTCTCGGCGTCGAGGCCTACTGGGACGGGAGCAAGATCACCACCGTCCGCCGGCCGACGATCAAGATTACCAACTACAGCGACCGTGAGGTCGATTTCCTGGGCGCGACCGCTGCTCGCCATACCGCGAGTACTCACCAGACCGCGAGCTGGTTGATCGAAGGACGGGCAACGCTGTACCCGTCTCCAACCCGTGGCGGGCTCCTGGAGCCGAGGCCGACCATGTCCATCTACCCGAGCGGAGTGTGCCGTGCGGCGCTGCCGGCCAGCGGTGCACAACTCAGGGTGAACCTGGACTGCACCGTCACGCCGGTCACCGCCGCACGGTGACGACGGTGCGAGGCCGCCCGCCACGGGCGCTGTCTCGCCTCGGGTCGAACGCGAACAAGATCGGCCCGCTGGCACGCGGCAGGTGTACTGATCGCTGAACCTGGGTGTCGAGTCCGCGCAGTCCGCGTGCGGACTGCCACGCTCTGATCGTCGGATGGCGCCGAGTCCGTGACGGTGCTCGCCGCCCACGGCCTGCCGAACGACCGCCGAGCCGATCCCGAGCCGATCCCGAGCCGATCCCGAGCTGACCGGGAGCGGGGATCCTCGCCCGGCATCCGCCTCGGGTGGAGGGCCGCCCGCCCGCTCGTCGTCCCGTGACGGCCGCGTACATCTCGACACAATCACGTTGTTGACACAAACGGCAGTTGTCGGTACACATTTAGTACGCGCGGATCGCAATGGTAGACCTACTTCACGGTCACTCCCCGAGTGCAACTGCGGTCGGAGTCCTCCCCAGCTCCGCACCGCCGACACAGGATTTCACAAGGACGCTCGAACGCCGTCGCCGTGGACTTCGTCTTTCGGCAACTGCAGCTTTGTCACGCCGGTGCTCCCCTCGGCGAACAATGCGTTGGCATTGCGTTGGCATTGCACGCGGTTGTCGAATCCGGAGACCGTGCTGCGGTCGGGTTCGGTCATGACGTCGTTGTCACCGAGAACGCTGTCGGCGGGGTGGTGGAGCGTCCGACGAAGTCGTACCCGAATCCGCGGCGCCGGACTCGTCACGTCCGACGGTAAGTACACGATCCTCATCAGACAGGAGTTCATCATGGGTAGACATTCCAGCACGGTCCGTTACGCCGCGGCCCGGACCGGAGGTCGGGTAGTCACAGGCGGTCTCGGACTGGCGCTCGGGGTTGCGGCGATGGCGGCCGGGGCGGCCTCCGCGGCCACCCCGGCTCCCACCGGATCCTCGGGCAACGCGGGCTTCTCCGACATCACGATCTCAGGTGACGACAGTGCTCGTGGGGCGAGCCCTGGTGGCACCGCGTTCGGCGGTGACATCACGTTCGGCGGTGACCTCTCGTTCGCCGCCGACGACAGTTGGCTGAGAAGTCTGGGCATCGTGGCCGTGCAGCCCCAGGCGTCGGACTCCGGCACCTTCAGCGTGGGCGGCTCGTGCGCCGGTTCCTCGCACAGCAGTGTGAGCTCCAGCAGCGTGAACGGCGTCAATTCCGGGTCCTCGGAATTCCGATGCGGCTGAGCTGCGCGTAGCCGGGAAACCCACCGCGGCGCCGGTCGTCGGGATGACGCCGGCGCCGTGGTGGCCTCACCCCGTGGTTGTGAGGCACCGCGGTCCCACCGCGCGGACCGGCGGTGAGGAGGCGGTCACGGTAGGACGCCGCCATCGCGGCGTCGTTGTTGACCGGTGTGCCGACGCGGCCGTGCGTCTGCACCATCTCGTCGACGCCAGCGGAGACCGAAGCGGCGTCGGTGCCGTCGAGGACGGGCAGGTGAGGACCATGATGCGCCCGAAGCCGTCCCAGCCGACGTGTGTGGAATCAACTGCTTGCGTTGCCCATACTGTGAAGTTCCTGCTGTCGAAAGGTCCCGATCCGACGGCCCGGGTCATCCGGACGGTGAGCGGAGGTATCGCTGAGAGTCAGATCGTAGGCTGTGAACTCGGTTGGTGGCAGTCGGTGGATAGCGCGCAATGCGATCACGAACATCGCCAGTTCGAAGCCGGGGTCGTAGGGCTCGGCGAGGGCGAGCAATTGATCGCTGGTGTAGCGGTCGGATCGGAGTACTGCGTCGGCGTCGATGTAGTCGCGGGTTCGCAACGGCGTCGTCGGGTGCCGGACCGGTCCGAAGGCGGGCGTGACGGGTGGGTGCGCTCCAGTCGATGCCGAGTTCGACCTGGCTCATGCCACTTGATTAGTGACCTTCGACCGCTGAGCAGCAGCGATCATGGGGGAGTGGCTCGAAGTTGAGTGCTTCCTGCCTTGGCTCCGGCGCTCATCGACGCTGGACATCAGCAGTCCGAGGCCAGGGGTCGACAACCTCAGGTCAGGTCGCCACTCGAACGCCGTGAGAACGCGATGAGAGCTGCTTGAACGGAGATCGAACAGCTCCCAGCGCGTTTTCATGAGGTCATCGGCGCCGCCGCGCATGATCCGCGCGACGACCTTGCTGCGCTCCTTGACCACGAGTTGGACCGCCACAGCCCCCGATGCCGTCCGCACTCGACGCACGAACCGCGAGCTCACCGGGCCGAGGCTACCCAGCGGGCCAATTCTTAGTGACCAGACACCCCCACCCGGGGCACTGGAACCAGCAGGTCAAACCCTCGGCGCCCGCGATTTACCACGGAGTGGCACGAGTCAGGTTCGACCTCGCCGGTGGCCCGGTCGGTGATCCGGAGCCGGGCAAGCCGGGACTCTCCGCTGTTCACGTTGTGTCGCGTACCGGTGCATCGGGGTGTCCCGCCCGCCGGTGCGGGCGGCCCACCGCGCTCCCGGGCGATGGTCCGCCGGCTCTCCCCGCGGAGTGGTGATCAGCCCGTCGGGCGGTCCCCCGGACTCCCGACGACGTCGGTCCGGACGGCCGACTCGTAGAACGGCGTGCCGGCCGGCACGCCGTTGGTGAGCGTGACCTCCCGGCGGCCGAGGACCGTCCCCGCCGCGGCGTCCAGCACGAAGTCGATCCGGTCCCGACCGTCGTCCGACGTGCGTGTGACGACCTGCCCGCGGCGGCCGAGCAGTGTGTCGCCCTCCGCGCCCAGGCGCACGCCGGGCACCTGCCCGATGGCGTCGAACAGGGCCGCCTGCTGCGCAGGGGTCAACCGGCCGACCGTCTCGTTCGCGAGGTCCACCAGCCGGTTCAGCACCGCGCCGTCCAGATCCGCCACGGGGGGGTTCCCGAGCTCGCGAAGTTCCCGGTCTTCGCGAGCCACCTCGTCGCGGGCCCGGGTGAGAAACGTGGATGGGTCGTCGGGCAGGCCCGCGAGGAACGCCGCGTCCGGGCTGTCCCACGTGCCGAGCGGGTGGTTCGACTTCGAGTCCTTGGTGGTGTACTCCTGGAGGCGGCAAGCAGGATCGGCAACGGGGTGGCCGGGGTCCGCGATCGCCGACTTCAGCGTGATCCCTCCGATCCGCCGCAGTAGCGCCGGAGTCCCACCGCCCGCCGCCGTCCAGTCCTCCACGACGCTCGCGCAGGCCACCCAGCCGCCGCCCGGCGTAAGGGACCCGACGAGCTCGCGTGACACGATCTGGCGGTAGAGGTACTGCCCCGGCGCCGGCACGGGAGCCGGTGTCGACCGTGCGGACACGGCCGCCCGCTCGAGCAGCTCGCCGGCCGTCGCCGTCTCCGCGGCGGGGCCGTACGCCTGGCCCACCAGGAGACCACCGAGGATGCCGGTGGTGGCCACCGCGGCCACACCGACCTGCAGCACCGGCCGCCGCCATTCCCGTCGTGGGGCGCGGCGACCGCCGCTCAGCACCACGCTGCGCGCACGGGCGATCGCGAGGTCGTCCGGGATCGCGTGCTCGGCGTGGAGGTGTCGCAGCAGGGCGCGGTCGTCCAGATCGAACTCGTTCATCGCTCGTCCTTCGGTGTGGTGTCGGAGGGGCTGTCTGCGTGCTCGAGCAACGGCCGCAGTTGGGCGCGGGCGCGGTGCAGGCGCGAGCGCACCGTGCCCACCGGCACGTCCAGCGCCTGCGCGATCTCCGCGTAGCTCAGCTCGGCCCACGCGTGCAGCAGCAGGGCGTCACGGTCGCCGCGGGACATGCCGCGCAGCGTCGCGGCGATCCCGCGGACCGACACGGCGGCGTCCAGGGCGGAGGCGACGGCGTCGCCGGCGTCGTGGTGGTCGGCCACCGGCGGCGCGAGTCGGGCCGTGGCCCGCAGCTGCCGCACCTCGTCGCGGCGATGGCGCCGGACGAGGTTGGTGGCCACTCCGAACAGCCACGGCCGCGCCTGCGCGTCGGCGGCGAGCAGCGCGGGGCGGTTCTCGATCGCGGTGAGGAACGTCTGGGCGAGCAGGTCCTCCGCCAGCCCCGGACCCACCCGTCGGGCGAGGTAGGCCCGGACGTCGACAGCGTGCCGGTCGAACAGCACGGCTATGTCCGCCGGATCGTCGACGGCGCTCGTGGCCGGGCGATCGCCGACGCGGCGGGGCGGCGTTGGGGGTCGTAGCTTCATTGACGTCACACCTCTACATGTCCGATGCGCTGCATCAGGTTCACGGAGGCTCGACGCTCGTCGCCGATCATCGGCCGCGTCCAGATCATCCGCCGGCAGACACGTCATCCACCAGCTCGTCCAGGTGGCGTCCACCGGAGTGGCGTGCGGCAGGCCCCGCAGGTGAGGGGCGTGGCGTAGCAACCGGGGTCCGCGCCGCCGGAGCTGCTGCGGCAGATGTCGACCACGTTGCGCCGCGCCATGTCCTGGTGCGGCGAGCTACTTCCCGGACCGGCTGCTGGAACGCCGTCGCCGCGCCGAACGCGCCCTGACCATGGTGGTCGCGACCTGCTACCTGCTTCGGGTTTTCCACGCGGCGGATGGAGAAGCTCGTCGACGCCCTCTGCGTCCCCCGGCTGTCCAGGTCGCAGGTCTCGGTGATGGCCGCGAGCTCGACGGCACGGTCGCCGAGTTCCGCGGCCCGCTGCGAAACCACGGCTGGGACGAGCAGCGGCGTGATGGTCGGTACACCCCGGTCCGCAGCTGTCCGCGCTCCGGGGAGAAGCTCATTCCTGTTTCTACCCGATCCGCTCACAGCGGGCCGGTGGATCCGGGCTGAGCGGGAGAACCTTGCGCAACAGTGGTCGCGGCCGCTCCGCGCAACAGCGCCACTGCCACCACGAGTTCCCAGAGGACGGTGGTGTAGACGGAGCATCGTTCGATGAGACCGGAGGGCACATCCGCGTTGAACGTGGACATGAGAACGACTGCAGCGAGCAGGCCGAGTGCCCCGATGACGATACTGAGAAGACCGAGAGTTCTTGTCCCGGCAGACCTCCGCCAGTGCAGGCCGAGAACGAGTGCCAGGGTGTTCCCGCCAAAAATCGCCAGTGCGGCGCCGGTGAAGTGCAGCGCGAGAGTACCGTCTTGTTCTGCCTGCAGTGAGCCGTGGAAGGTGCCGACGAGGACGTAGCCGACCGCGATGATCACCCCCATGACCGCGGTGAAACGTCTCGTGCGCCCCACGATCGTCCGGGACAGCAGCACGATCGCAATACCGATGAGCAGGCCTTGAACGATGAAGCCCGCGTTCATGACTGCGTGCAGCGGCGAGTTCAGCTCTCTGCCCTGGAATACGCCTGATGTGGCGGATCCCAAGTCGCTGATCCAGTTTTCCGCGTAACTGTAGCTCGGCGACTTCCAGCTGGCGGCGGTGATGGCCTCGGCGGCAAGATAGATCACCGAACCGAGCAACAGGAGACCGGCGGTGACTGTGCGGGGGAAGCTCATGATGAATCCATTCTGTTCGGTGGCGACCCGGCGGGCGAGGCGGGAGCCGGTCCTGCCTCAGGCAGTGCTCAGCGCCTTGGCCAGGAACGGCAGGGCCAGTGCGAGGACCTCGTCAGGGGTCTGGGCGTGCGGGTAGTGACCGGCACCGTCGATGACCACGAGTTCCCCGAGGCCGGTGGGCAGGTCGGCGATGATCTTCTCGCCCTCGGCGCGCGGATCGGCCCAGTCGGGGTCCAGGCTGCCTTCGATGATCAGGACCGGGCAGGCGACGTTGGGCAGCTGCGCGCCGGCGTCGGTGGGGGCGTTCCTGGTCATGGCCTGCAGGGTCTTCATCCGGCCCGGTTCGCTCATCTTGGCCTCGATCCGGCCCAGCTCGCCGGCCCAGTCGGACGGCTTGGTCGGGTACGCCAGGTCGAGGTACTTCTTCCACGCCGACAGGCTGCCCAGCGCCATCACCATCCCCAGCTGGGTGGAACCGGCCCGGTAGCGCTTCACCCGCAGCAGCCCGCCCACGGACGTCGACTGCTTGCGGGTGAACGGGGCCAGTTCGATGATCCCGGTGATCACCTCGGGTGCCGTGGCGGCGGCGATGGTCGCCGCGCCGCCGCTGATCGACTGCCCGATGATCACGGCCGGGCCGCCGAGGTGCCGCACGACGGCGACCAGGTCACCGGCGATGTCGGTACGGCTGTACCCGTCCCAGCCCGTGCTGGAGTCCCCGGTGCCGCGGATGTCGACGTTCGCGACCCGGTAGCCCGCGGCGACGAGCGCGGGAACGATGAAGCGGTAGGAGTGCCGGCTGTCGCCCATCCCGTTCGCCAGGACCACGAGCGGTCCCTCGCCGGTCAGGTCGTAGGCGATGGTGTTGCCGGCGATGTCCAGGTACTCGGTCACGACGTCCTCCACGGTGGCTGGTTCTGTCTTCTGAGAGCTGGCTGAACGGTTCACCGTCAGCGGGCCGCCCCGACCCTCGATGCGGCGACATCGCCGTGCTCAGGGCCGCTCGTCCGGTCGAGCGCGCCCGCCGACGACGTGGAAGGCGACGATGAAGGCGGTTGCGGTGACGACGATGGCCTTCGCGAGGACCGGATCCATGTCCTTGGACAGGCTCCGGGCCCGGTCCGGTCCGATGGCCCACCGGACCAGCGGGGTGGCGTAGGCCGCCGCCACGGCGACCGCCCACCCGAGCAGGGGACGCAGGTGAGGATCGCGCAGGGTTCCCCTGACCAGGAGGGCAACCGGGATGATGGCCACCATCGCGAACTTCCCGAGCACCAGAGCGGGTACCGCCCAGGCCGAGATGATGACCGTCCGGGAGGCGCTGCGGGGCTCGGGGCGTGCGGGCACGGTGGGCGCCTGCGTGGTGGTCACGGGATCACTCCAGGGGGTCGTTCTCGCGGGGATCTGCTGGCGCCGAGGCGGAACGAGCACGGTGCGCACCGCCGGTGCCCCCGACTCAGGGGTGGGTGGGGACGCCGGCCTCGGACCGGTCCTTGAGCCCGCGCAGCCACTGGGCCAGGGAGGCGTCCAGCGCCTGCTGGGCGTAGGGGACGTCGGCCTCGACGGGTGCGCCGCTCCAGGACTCTTCGGTGCTGACCAGGACCCCGCCGGGCACGGTGGTGAAGACCCACACGTGCACGCCCTCGATGCCGCTGGCCGGCCCGTCCCAGACCAGCCGCTGCTGCGGGTGGATCTGGCGGACGGTGGAGGTGACGTCGAGTCCTTCGGCGACCCAGCGGAACGAGGATCCCGCGTGCAGCGGTCCCCCGGTCAGCAGGGTGGTGCTGCCGACGCCACGATGCCATTCGGGCCAGGACGCGATGTCGGTGTGCACGGACCACACGGTCGGCAGGGGTGCCTCGATCATGATGCTGTCCCGGGCGATCACCGGGGCGTTCTCGTCGATGCCGATCAGGGTGCTGCTCATGGTGGGCTCCTGAAGTGCGGGGGATGGCCGACCCCCGTCCGGGGCCTTGTGGCTCCTGGAGCCTGCGCCCGGGCACCGATCACCCGGAAGCGCTCACCAGCGCCGTCACGGTCCATCCCCGTCCACCTACCCGCACACCGGCACGCGGTAGTGGATCGGCCGGCGAGCTGGTCCAGGAGCAGATCGACATCGCCCTCGGGGACGGTTCCGGCCTCCTGCGGCGCGCTGCAGGCCGACGTCCTGACCAGCCCGCGCCGACGTGAGCGCCTGCTCCTGCTGTCGGCTACCAGGGACCTGCCTGCCGGTCCGGCGCCTGCTGGAGGACCGCCTGGCCCCGCGGGCTCCGGTGACGGCCGTCGACACCACGTCGGCGGGCAGGAGCGGCTATCTGGAGGACGTCCGCACCCCCGCCCACCGATATCGTTGTCGGGAGATCAGCTGCCGCACCGGTGCGACCGCGCACGCCTGACCACGCCGAACCCGCACAGCACGGCTATCGGCCCCGGCGGGGCGCCGGGCGAAGCCGCCCCACGGAACACGAATCCACGAAGGAGCGACCATGCCGTCCGATCAGCGCCCGGTCCAGGGGCTGGGCCGGGCCCTGGAGGCGGCCCGCGAGCGGGCCTTCATCGAGCGCGACGACGAGCGGACGGTGCTCGCCGCGGCGCTGTCGGGTGCGTCGGAGGTGGCGGTGATCTGGATGCACGTTCCCGGCGGCATCGGCAAGTCGACCCTGATTCGTCAGTGGGTGCGACAGGCGCACGCTGCGGGGCGCTCGGTGATCGAGGTCGACGGTCGTTTCCTGGCCCACTCGCCGCAGGAGTTCGAGGACCTGGCCGGCGCCGTGCTGCACGAGCCCGGCACGGTCCTGGTGCTGGACACCTTCGAGCAGTGCCAGTGGCTCGAGGGCTGGTTGCGCGAGCAGTTCCTGCCCCGGATCGCGCCGGGGGCCCTGGTGGTGCTGTCCGGGCGGACCCGCCCGGACGTCGAGTGGTCGCTGGACCCCGGGTGGTCGGCGGCGCTGCTCGTGCACGAACTGGCGCCGATGACACCCGAGCAGTCGGGAGCGCTGCTGGCCGCCCGGGGCGTCACCCTCCGGGACCGCCCGGCCGTGGCCGCCTTCGCCGGTGGCAATCCGCTGGCGCTGGCGCTGGCCGCGGCCCTCACCCAGCGCTCGCCGCACCTGGACCGGGACTGGACGCCGACCGCCGAGGTGCTGGCCACACTGA
The DNA here is from genome assembly GCA_964247105.1 of uncultured Pseudonocardia sp. Lineage (GTDB taxonomy): Bacteria > Actinomycetota > Actinomycetes > Mycobacteriales > Pseudonocardiaceae > Pseudonocardia. The sequence goes on along the minus strand of CAXTTN010000014.1, from coordinate 6,789 downwards.
TGAACCGGCTGATCGGTGAGGTCCCCAGCGCCGCGCACCGCCGAGCGCTGGAGGTGGCGGCCCAGGCGCACTCCACGACCGAGGAGCTGTTGCGCGCGGCGCTACCCGATCAGGACTGCACGGCCCTGTTCGCCTGGCTGCGCGAGCTGCCGTTCATGGAGTCCTCACCGCAGGGTCTGTTCCCGCACGATGCCGCCCGCGAGACCCTGGTCGCGGACCTGCGCTGGCGCTCGCCGGAGGGGTTCGAGGCGATCCGGGCGCGCCTGCTGAGCGAGCACCTGCGCCTGGTCCGGCAGGTGCCGCCGGCGCAGATGCTGCAGGCCATGGGACGCGCGTTCTACCTGTACCGCGACCGGCCCCAGGTGCGGGCGATCTACTCCTGGTCCCGGGAGGCGCACGAGCACGAGGACGAGATGTTGCCCGAGCACCTGGAGCAGGTCCTGGAGATGACCCGCGCCTGCCAGGGCGAGGCGGCGGCCGACCTGGCCCGGTACTGGTACGGGCGCCAGCCCGAGGCGTTCCACGTGTTCCGCGAGGTCCGCACCGGCGAGATCATCGCCTTCTCCGCCCACCTGCTGCTGCCGGCCCCGGCCGACCCGCAGGACGTGCGGACCGACCCGGTGGTGGCGGCCGCCTGGGAGCACAGCAACGCGACCGCCCCGGTGCGTCCCGGTGAGCACGTCGGCGTGGCCCGCTTCGCGGTCTACCCCGCCGCCTACGAGCAACCCTCGCCGGTGCAGGGACTGATCCACTGGCGGGGACAGGCGGGGGCCTGCCGGGCCGTCGGTCGCGCCCGGGCGTACCTGGTGTACCAGGACGCGACGGCCTGGGCTGAGCGGCTGCGCAGCACGATGACCGACTCCGGTCGGCGGGTGCTGGTCGGTGCGAACACGTACGCGCTGTTCTTCACCGACTGGCGCGTGACCCCGTTCGAGAAATGGTTCACCATCGGCGTCAGCGAGGAGGGCGCCGACATGCGGCCCCGGACGGCGGGACCGGCCCCGGCCCCCGATCCGGACCCGGTGACCTCGGCGCCGATGACCCGGGCGGACTTCGACGAGTGCGTGCGCCTGGCCCTGCTGACCTGGCACCACCAGGACAGTTTCGCGTCCAACGCCCTGCTGCGCAGGCCGTTCGCGAGCGGCCCGGACGGCACGCCGGTCGAGCTGCTGCGGACCATGGTGAACCAGGCCGTGGAGGCACTGCCCGCCGACCTGGCCGGGGTCAAGGCCCACGCCGCCCTGGTCGCGACCTACTTCGCCGGCCCCTCGACCCAGGAGGCCGCCGCTCGACGGCTCGGGTTGCCGTTCGGCACGTACCGCCGGCACCTGCGCGCAGCGGTCGCGCGGGTGGCCGACGTGCTGTGGGATGCCGAGCTCGCCACCCGGTGACCGGTACGGCCGGGCTCGAAGGATCGGCCGGCTGATCCGGTCGCGTGCCTCGCTCGCGACGTACACCCGGCACTTGCCGGCTGATGGCGAGTGCTCTCGAGAGCTGGACCTGAGCGTCGGGAAGATAGTGCTGGTGTCCGAGGGGGGACTCGGACACGATCTTGTGGCAGTTCTGCCCCGTTTCGGGGGTTCATGGGCTGGACGGTAGCGAGCGTGTGGCCCGGAGGGCCAGGTCGCGGTTACGGGATGTCGGCAGGTAGTGGACCGTGACGCTGGCCGGACGTTTGTCGGGCGTCGAAGATCCGAACGCCTGCTCGGGTGACGCTGGCGAGCCAGGGCGCTGGTTGGTCGGTCGCGAGGGTCTCGATGTCGTCCCAGTACCGGAGCCAGAGTCGGAGTTGTTCGAAGAGGGTGAGGCTGCCGCCGCTGGTGAGGAAGCAGGCTCGGACGCCAGAGGCGAGTAGGGCTTGGCGTTCGAGCGGGCGGCTGCGGATGCGCTTGTCGCGGGTGAGTACGACGAGACCGGCCTGGCCGATGACAGGCAACCACGCGGTGTCAGCGGCGCCCGCGGGTACCGGTCCGCCGGGTGCTCCGGGCCAGGTGACGTCGCCACGCACGTAGGCGAGCGCCTTGGCGACGCCGAGGCTGTTCTCGTCGACGAACCACCGGTGGTCCTGCGGGGCAGCGGGCACGTGGTCAGGCGGCGCGGTCGTTCTCGTAGCGCACCGCGGCGTCGACGTCGTTCACTGTGATGTCGTAGACCTCCGCAACGCGGTCGCGCGGTTCGCCGGCGGCAACGAGCTCGGCGATCGACTCGGTGCGCGCCCCGGTGGTGAGGGTCGGCTCGCCGAACCCGTGGTCGGGGTCGAGGACGACAGGGACGGAACGACCTAGCGGGTAGAGGCGGCGGGCGTCGCCGGTGCCGTCGTCGTCGAAGTCGACCTTTTCGAGGAAGGCTGCAGCGGTGTCGGTGAGTTGGACAGACCCATTGCGGCCGAGGACGACGATGTTGAGCGACGGGTCGAGTCCAACCTGTTTCTGGACTTTGAGCGCGAGGCTTCGTCCGGAGGTGTAGGGCTTGAGCGTCGCGAGCGGGTAGCGGACGCCGAGTTCCTCGCGGAGGATCGCGATGACCGGTCGGAGGTACTGGAGGGTGACCTGCTTGGCGCGGTACTCGCGCAGGTAGCCGGCTTCCACAAACTCGCCCCAGGTCACGGTGTCGCTGCCGCTGCGTTCTTCGCGGATGACGGGGGCGTAGGTGGTGCCGGCACGTTCGTAGCCGTCGACCCAGCGGCGAAGCGCGTCGGTGCGCAGGCCGAGGAGGCGCGCGGCCTGGCTCATGCCGTAGACCTCGCGCTCCAGGGCCGTCGGGGTGGTCACGTCTGCAGTGTGCCGTGACCGGCCGTCACGACGCCAGCGGGCTGAGGGTCGTCGCGGCGGGTCGATAAGTTGACCGTGAGGACGACGTGCGGGGAGCGGACGGGTGAGCGAGTACCAGTACTACGAGTTCGCGGCGGCGGATCGGCCGCTGACCGCGCGTGAGCTCGAGGTGTTGCGGGGTTTGTCGACGCGAGCGCACATCACGCCGACGTCGTTCGTGAACACCTATGAGTGGGGCAGCTTCAAGGGTGATCCCCGGCGGTTGGTGGAGCGGTACTTCGATGCGTTCCTCTACCTGGCGAACTGGGGAACCCACGAGCTGATCCTGCGGCTACCGGCTTGCCTCATCGATCCGGACGTCGCGCAGCGGTACTGCTCGGGTGATGCGGTGTCGTCGTGGAACACGGGCACTCACGTGATCATCGCCGCGGTGTCCGAGGACGAGGAAGGAGACTTCGAGTGGGGTGGGGAGGGGGTGTTGGCCTCGATCCTGGCGGTCCGGGCCGAGCTGCTGGCCGGTGACCTGCGCGCGCTGTACCTGTTGTGGTTGTTGAGCGTGCAGGTCGGCGAGGTCCCGGATGGTGAGGTGGAGCCGCCGGTGCCAGGGTCCCTGGACGTCCTGACCGGTTCGCAGACCGCGTTGGTGGAGTTCCTGAGGATCGATCAAGACCTCATCGACGTCGCTGTGGCCGGATCGCCGACGGCGCGTGAGGAGCGGCTCGATGTGACGCGGTGGGTCGCCGGTCTGTCCAGGGCCGAGCGGGATGCGCTGCTGGTCGGGCTGCTGGAGGGCGATGACCCCTTGCTGCGCGCGCAGACACTGCGCAGGGCAGGACCGGATCGTCTGGCGGGGACAGGCCTGCGGACCGCGGCCGAGTTGCTCGACGAGGCGGCGGCGCAGCGAGATCGGCGCGAGCAGGCCGAGCGTGATCGGCGGGCGGCGCTGGCGGCCGAGAGCGCGCGACGCACCGAGGTCGCGCGGCGGGAGCGGCTGGCGCGGCTGGCCGCGGAGGGCGACGGGGCCTGGGCGCGGGTCGCGGCGCGCATCGCGGAGAAGGCGCCGTCGGGTTACGACGCCGCGGTGAACCTTCTGGTTGATCTGCAGGACGTATGTGACCCGACCGACTTCGCGGACCGGTTGGAGGCGTTGCGGCGCGAGCACGGCCGCAAGGTGACGTTCGTCGAGCGGCTCGGGCACGCCGGACTGTGAGCGAGCAGGCGAGCTCACCATCGGCACGGCGACCCGGCACGGCGCCGACGAGCGCCAGCGACGAGGTTCTGTGACGGGCGCCCCGTTCTCCTCGCCCGAGGCCGAGATGGCGGCGCTGCGGGCGGACAATGCGCGGCTGCGACGGTTGCTGGACCTGACGGGCGAGCAGGCGCGCCCGCCCGCCGCCGCGCAGACGGGACTGTTCCTCGATCGCCCCGGTCCGGTGACCGCGTCGTCATCCGGGCCGGACAAGGTGCGGTTCTTCCGCACGCTGTTCGCCGCCCGCACCGACGTGTACGCGATCCGGTGGGACAGCGCGCGGACGGGCCGCTCGGGGTGGTCGCCTGCGGTCGAGGGCGGGTGGCGCAAGGGCACGAACCGGCCGTACCTGCGCCTGACGGACCGGGTGGTGGAAGCTCATCTGAAGGGCGAGGTCCACCTCGGGCTGTACCCTTTGCTCGCCGGCGATACCTGCCATTGGCTCGCGGCGGACTTCGACGGCCCGTCCGCGATGCTCGATGCGCTGGCGTATCTCAAGGCTGCTCGGGCGGTCGGGGTTCCGGCGGCGTTAGAGGTGTCGCGGTCGGGGATCGGGGCGCATGTCTGGATCTTCTTCACCGGCCCGGTGCCCGCTGCGACGGCCCGGGCGCTGGGCTCGGGGCTGCTGCGGGAGGCGATCGCGCTGCGGGGCCGGATGAACCTGACCGCCTACGACCGGCTGTTCCCGTCGCAGGACGTGCTCCCGGCATCAGGCGGGATCGGGAACCTGATCGCGGCGCCGCTGCAGGGTCGATCACGCCGCCACGGAGCGACGGTCTTCCTGGACCTGGCGACCCTGGAGCCGCATGCCGATCAGTGGTCCTACCTGGCCTCGTTGCACCGGCTGTCACCACGGGAGGTGGCGCGCCTCGCCGGGCAGGTCGCCCCACCGAAGGTCGGTGTGGCCGTCACCAGGCTGGTGCCGGCCACGGCCTCGGATATTCAACCCCGCCCGGCGCCGGTAATCGGTGTGCAGCTCGCCGCGGGCGCCTTGGTCGATATGGCCGCGCTGACCCCGGCGCTCCTCGCAACGCTCAAGCACGCGGCGTCGATGGCGAACCCGGCCTTCTACGACCGGCAGCGTCGCCGGTTCTCGACCTGGGGCGTCCCGCGGTTCCTGCACTCGTTCGACGAGACCCGCGACGGCCGGCTGGTGCTACCCCGCGGCCTGGCCGATCTGCTCGGGTCCACCGTGCAGGAGGCCGGAAGCGCGACGGAGATCGACGACCAGCGCGCGGACGGCACACCACAGCAGTTCGCGTTCACCGCCACGTTGCGCGACGACCAGGCCGACGCCGTCGCCGATCTCGCCGATAACGACCACGGGGTGCTGGTCGCCCCGCCGGGAGCGGGCAAGACCGTGATCGCGTGCGCGCTGATCGCCCGGCACGCCACCTCGACGCTGGTGCTGGTCGACCGCAAGACCCTCGCCGATCAGTGGCGGGCACGGCTGGCCGAACACCTCGGCGTCACCGCCGGCCAGCTCGGCGGCGGCCGCACGAAGCTGCGCGGCACGGTCGACGTGGTAACGCTGCAGACGTTGTCACGGCGCGACGACCTGCCGGAGCTGACCGCCGGTTACGGCTTCGTCGTGGTCGACGAATGCCATCACCTCCCGGCCGCGGCGTTCGACAACGCCGTGCGCCAGATCCCGGCCCGGCGATGGCTCGGTCTGACCGCGACCCCGTACCGGCGCGACGAGCTCGACGACCTCATCGCGCTGCAGTTGGGCCCGGTCCGGCACACGATGCGCGCTCCGGAGCCGGGCACGCTCGCTGCCGCTGCGGCCGGTGGCGCACCGGAACGATCCCTCACCGTCCATCTGACCGACTTCGTCTATGGCGGCGACGCGGACCCGTCGGCTCCTGGCGGGATCGCCGCGGTTTACCGCGACCTCGTCGCAGACAACGCCCGCAATCAGCAGGTGCTCGCCGACGTCCTGGTCGCGCTCGCCCGCGGGCGGAACTGCCTGGTCCTGACCCAGTGGACCGCGCATGTGGCGTTGCTCGCGGACCTGCTGCAGGCCGCCGGACACGAACCGGTCGTGCTGCGTGGTGGGATGGGAGCCGGTCAGCGCCGCGCTGCTCTGCTCTGCAGCAGCTCCATTCGGACGGCGGGCCGCTGCTCGTGGTCGCGACGGGCCCGTACGTCGGCGAGGGATTCGACTGCCCCGCTCTCGACACCGTGTTTCTGGCCGCGCCGATCGCGTTCAAGGGCCGGCTCGTGCAGTACGTCGGCCGGGTGCTGCGTGCGGCACCCGGCAAGCACGTTCGTCGAGGTGCACGACTACCACGATATTCAGACCGGGGTCCTGGCGTCCTCGTTGCGCAAGTGCGCGCCCGGCTACCGGACCTTGGGCTTCCCCAACCCGAGTACGACCCAGCATCTCCCGCCGGGACGGATGGGCTGAGCAGCTCACAGCGGCCGTAGTGATGCCCGGATGGACGCGACACGGGAACAGAACGATCCGCATCTCCTCGACGAGTGGATGGACCGGAGTCAGCACAAGCCACTGAGGGGCCTCGCATCGGGCCTGAGGTTCGCCTTCTACGGGCGCACGTCGACCGTCGGGCATCAGGACCGAGCCTCGTCCCGCGGCTGGCAGCGAGAGGCCGCCGACACTCTGGTCGCCGGTCATGGGGCGGTCGTTGTCGAGTTCTTCGACGCTGGCTGTTCGCGCCGGCTGCCCTGGTCGGTCCGACCCGAGGCTGCCGCGGGCCTTGACCCCTGATCTTGGACACGCTGAATCCGGCCACGGCCGGGGAAGCG
>CAXTTN010000013.1:0-40819 GCA_964247105.1 uncultured Pseudonocardia sp. | reverse complement strand
GACCACCTCCTGGCTGATGCGGTGGCCGAGGTTCTCGTCGAGTCGGCTGACCGACTGTCATCTGACTGATGCTCCCGACCACGGGGTGGCGGAGTCTCGGTTGCACCGCCGCACCACCACCCGAGGAGCGCCGCATGCCCAGCACGACCCGGATCCCCCTGAACGTCTTCGGAATGGGTTTCGGCCTCGCCGGCCTGACCACCGCATGGCACATCGCGGCGGACCTCGACCTCGTGCCGCACGGGGTCGGCGATGCGCTGGCGATCGTCACGACGGTGGTCTGGTCGACCTCGTGCCTGCTCTACCTCCGCTACGCGCTGGCCACCGACGGTGCGTTCGTCCGCGACCTGCGCGACATGACCGCCGGCCCGTTCGCCTCGCTCGCGCTGATCACCCCTTTGCTGCTGACGGCAGACGGGATAGCCCCGTACGCCCGCGGTCTCGCCACCGTCCTGATCGACGTGCTCGTCGTGCTCGTCGTGCTGCTGGGTGGCTGGTTCACCGGGACCTGGATGCGCGGTGGCGTCGAGCTCGATCGCCTGCACCCGGGCTACTTCCTCCCGACCGTGGCCGGAGGTCTCGTCGCTTCTGCCGGGGCCGCCGCGGTCGGGCAGCAGCGGTTGGCGGAGATGATGCTGGGGCTCGGCCTGATCTGCTGGGTGATCGTCGGGTCGATGATCCTGGGCCGGCTGATCTTCCGTCCGGCCCTGCCGGACGCGCTGGCCCCGACGATGGCGATCGAGGTGGCCCCCGCGGCTGTCGCCAGCATCGCGTACCTCACCGGTACGGGAGGGCGGGTGGACCTGTTCGCCGCGGTCCTCGCCGGGTACGGGCTGCTGATGGTGGCAGCCCAGCTCCCGCTGCTGCCGCGCTACCTGCGGCTGAGGTTCAGCCTCGGCACCTGGGCCTTCACGTTCTCCTGGGCCGCGGTCGCGTCCACCGCCCTGTTCTGGATCGCCTCCGGTCAGGGCGCCGCCGGGCGCGTCCTCAGCTACCTGGTGCTCGGCGCCATCAGCCTGCTGGTCGCCGGCGTGACCGCCCGCACGGCGGTCGCGGTCGCTCGCGGCTCGCTGCTGCCGGCCGTCCCGGTGTCCGAGGTGCCGCCACCGCAGGTGGACGCGGGTGTGGCCCCCGGGCCCACGCCGGCGTTGACCCGATGAGCGGCACCCGTGCCGCACCGGCCGCGTACCGCAGCGAGGTGCCGGGTCGCGCCCGGTCCACGGCGGCAGTGATCGTCGACCCCCGCACCTTCACGCTGCGGACCGCCACCGACGCGCATCGCGCGGTCGAGGACGGCTCAGCGCGAGGAAAGATCGTCGTCGTCGACGTGCCGTGACGGCACGGAGGACGGCTCCGCACACCCCTGCACGATCACCGAAGGAGATCCCATGACCCCCACCGCCGACCTGGTCGACCGCTACTTCGAGGCCGCCATCCGGCACGACGGTGCCGCCGTCGTCGACCTGTTCACCGCCGAGGCCGTCGTGGTGGACGAGGGCAGGACCCGCCGCGGGACCGCCGAGATCCGCGACTGGCAGGACCACGCGGTGTCGGAGTACGAGTACACGACGACCGTGCTCGACCGGGCTCCGAAGGGTGACGCCGGTTGCGTCGCCGCGGTGCGCCTGGAGGGGAACTTCCCCGGCGGTGTCGCCGACCTCCACTTCGACTTCGCCTTCGCCGGCGACCGGATCAGCGCCCTGACGATCGCACCGTGAGCGTCCGGACCGAGCACTCCGGTGGGCTCGCCCTCGGCCGGCCGGGCGACGCCGTCTACGCCGAGGCCACCGCCACCTTCAACCTGGCGGCCCGGGTCCGGCCCGCCGCCGCGACCGTGGCCCGCTCGACGGACGAGGTCGTGGACGCGGTGCGGCAGGCACGGAGCCTCGGCATGCCGGTGCGCGTGGCCGCGACCGGCCACGGGGCCACGGCGAAGTCCCCGCTGGACGACGCCCTGCTGATCCGCACCGAGATCGGCGGCGGTGTGCGCGTCGACCGCGGGGCGCGGACGGCGGTGGTGCCCGCGGGTGCGACATGGGCCGCTGTCGTCGCCGCGGCCTCCGGGCACGGGCTCGCCGCGGTGCACGGATCCGCCGGCAGCGTCGGCGCGGTCGGCTACCTGCTGCGCGGCGGCATCAGCTTCTACGGCCGACGGTTCGGGCTGGGCGCCAACTCGCTGCGTTCGGTCACGGTCGTGCTGGCCGACGGCGAGATCCGGGTGGCGAGTGCCGAACACGATCCGGAGCTGTTCTGGGCGGTCCGTGGAGGCGGCGGCGGGTTCGGCGTGGTCACCGAGGTGGAAGTGGACCTGCATCCGATGGCTGCGATCGTCACGGGCGCGACCGTCTGGGGTGTGGACGCCGCGCAGGCCATCGCCTCGCGGTGGGCGCGCTGGACCCAGGACGCCCCGCCCGAGGTCTCGACGTCGCTGCGCCTGATGGACCTGCAGCCCGCCCCCGGGATCCCGTCCCTGCTCACCGCGGGCCGGATCGTCGTCCTCGACGGGGCCGTCGCGGCAGAGACCCCTGCCGCTCGTGCGAGAGCGGAGGACGTCGCCGCCGGCCTGCTCGCGCCTCTGCGGGCGGTGGCGGAGCCGATCATGGACACCTGGCACACGACGGACACCCCCGTCGAGCTGCTGCAGACCCACATGGACCCGCCCGCCCCGCTGCCGTATCTGGGCAGCCATCTCCTCCTGGACGACCTCGGTGACGAGGGCGTCGCGTCGTTCGTCGCGGCCGCGGGTCCCGGCACCGACCGGCCGCTGATGATCGCCGAGCTCCGTCAGCTGGGCGGTGCCCTCGCGGTCCCAGCACGGCCCGGGGGCGCCTTCGACCGCACCGCGGCCGCGTTCGCCCACATCGGGATCGGTGCCGTGCGCTCTCCGGGCGGGGCGCGGTCCGTCCAGGACGACCTCGACCGGGTGTCGGCCGCTCTCGACCCGTGGAACACCGGCATGACCGTGCCGTCGGTGGTGGAGAACCATGCTGCCGCGCAACGCACCTACGACGACCGGACCGCGCGCGACGTCGACGTGGTCCGCCGGCGGGTCGATCCGGAGGGTGTGTTCCGCGGTGACGTCGACCCGATCCGGGACCGGGTGGCCGTGGTGGCGGCCCGCCCCTGAGGGGGTCGAAGGGATGGTGTTCGGGAAGTCGCACGGCGGCGGGCCGGCCGGCGTGGGTCACCTGTCGACGGCTGCTTCGGTGACCCCGCCGCCGCGCGTGCGCGTCGAGGTCTTCGCTGCACCGTGGAGCCGGGTGACGACGACGCCGATGACGGCCAGGGCTCCACCGATGATCGCGGCGACGGTCGGTACTTCACCGAGCCATGCGAAGGACACCGCGAGGGCGATCACCGGTACCAGGTAGAGGACCGAGGTCGCGGTGGTGACGCTGGAGCGGGCGACCGCGTAGCCCCAGACGACGAATCCGAGGGCGGAGGGCAGCAGGCCGAGGAAGACGGCTGCCGTGGTGGCGGCGGGCGGGGCAGTGGCCAGGGATCGCACGGCGGCGGGGGCCAGGGGCAACGCCAGCACGGTCCCGACCCAGGTCGAGTAGGCCACCACTTCCAGTGCGGTGTAGCGAGCCAGCAGCGGCTTCGACGCGAAGTGGTACACCCCCTGCAGCACGGCAGCGGCGAGCACGATCCACGCCGCCGTGGAGAAGCGGGTGTCACCGCCGGCGAGCGCGATCACCGCGGCCCCGGCCACGGCGATCAGGCTGCCCGCCACCACGGGTGTCGTCAGCCGTTCGCCCAGGAACGCGATGGCCAGGAGCACGCTGAACACCGGTGCCGTCGCGATCAGCAGGCTGGCCGTGCCCGCCGGGACGTGCACCTCTCCCCAATTGAGCAGCAGCTGGTAGCCGGCCATCCCGCTGGCCGCGCACAACAGGATCAGCGGGAGATCGCGCGACCGGGGCAGGCGCACCCCCATCAGGGGAGCGGCCGCGGCGAGGGCGGACGAGGCCACCGCCAGGCGCAGGAACGTCAGACCGGCGACGCCGTAGCCGTCGAGGCCCACCCGGATCGCGGGGAACGCCGAGGCCCACAAGGCAGCGGTGGCGGCCAGGGCGAGGATCGTGCGGAACCTGCTCACCGCGAAACCCGCGGGACGCGCACATCGGCGTGCGCCGCGAGATCGACCTGGCCGTCGGGTCGTGGCACCGGTGAGGCCGTCACAGGACGGCCTCCCCGGCATCGGGGGAGTCCGTCGAGAAGGCGATGTCCTCGTTGCGGGCGAGTCCGGCGCGGAGCTCGTCGAGCGTCGTGGTGATGCGGCGGTGTGCGTCGCTGCCGAGGACCAGCCGGTGCGGTGGCGTGGTCGAGTGCACGGCGTCGCGGATGGCGGCGGCTGCTCGAACGGGGTCGCCCGGGAACTGCTCGGGCGTGACGTGGCCGTTCCCGGGCAGGCTCGCGATGCCGTCCATCGAGGAGATGTTGACGATCGTCCCGGTGCGTCGGCGGCGCATCAACGGCAACGCGAGCCGGGTCAGTGCGACGGCGCCGAAGAAGGTGACCTCGAAGCAGTGGCGGATGTCGGCGTCGTCCTGCTCCTCGAGCGCCCCGACGTAGTCCACGGCGGCGTTGTCGACGAGCACGTCGAGGGAGCCGAACCGGTCGACGACGTGGGCGACGGCGGCCTCGCGCTGTCCGGCGTCGGTGACGTCGAGGCTCACCGACACGGCGTGGTCGGGGTGCTTGCGGAGCAGATCGGAGACGGAGTCGACGTTGCGCACGGCGAGGGCCACCCGGTCGTCGTGTTCGAGCACGTGCTCGGCGAGCGCGTGTCCGAGCCCACTGGACGCCCCGGTGATGAGCCACGTCGTGCCGGTCATGGTTGTTCCTGTCCGTTGGTGGGGCCGGGGTGGTCGGCGTCGCGGCTGTAGCCGGCCCACTTCTCGGCCTCCTCGTTGCGAGCGGTGCCGGCGGCGACGGCCGTACCGACGGCGTCGGCGCCCAGCAACAGCCGGCGTGGTGGCTCGGCCTCGGCGAGCACGCGCAGGATCACCTGCGCCGCACGGGCCGGATCGCCGGGCTGGGTGCCGTTGTTCGCCTCTCGGTACCGGTTGAGCGCGCCGACAGTGACGTCGTAGTCGGGTCCTACCGGGTGCAGCCGCATGGAGGAGCCCTGCCAGTCGGTGCGGAACGCCCCGGGCTCGACGATGATCACTCTGATCCCGAAGGGTGCGGTCTCGCCGGCCAGCACCTCCGAGAACCCTTCGACCGCGAACTTCGCGGCCTGGTAGGCGCCCATCCCGGGTGTTCCGCCGACCCGTCCTCCGACGGAGGAGAACTGCAGGAAGACCCCGGAACGTTGGGCCCGCAGCACGGGCAGCGCCGCCCTGGTCACGTTGACCACGCCGAAGAGGTTGGCCTCCACCTGGGCGCGGAAGTCGTCCTCGGCCATCTCCTCGATGGGTGCGCTGTTCGCGTAACCGGCGTTGTTGACCACGACGTCGAGCCGGCCGAACTCGGCCACCGCGAACGCGACGGCGTCCCGCGCGGCGTGGGCATCGGTCACGTCCAGGGCGAACGGCCGCACGCGATCGCCGTAGCGCCGAACGAGGTCACCGAGGAGGTCGGGCCGTCGCGCCGTGGCCACCACCGTGTCGCCGGCGGCCAGCGCGGCCCGCACCAGCTCCAGGCCGAATCCGCGCGAGCTGCCTGTCACGAGCCAGGTGCGCGAGCCCTGGGGTGGGGCGTCGGCCGATGGCGGCGTCGTCGTCATCGCCGGTCCTGCTGAGTGGCGACGGCGACCGGCGCGGCGGTGGCGAGTGCGTCGCGGGTCGTCGGATGCCCGTCGATCGCCTCGTAGGCCTGCTTGGCGCGGCCCAGGGTGTCCATCAGGGTCGGCGGACCGCGGAACGGCTTCCCGCCCATGTGCCATCCGTCGACGTGCATTTCCTCCAGGATGACCCAGACCACCTCACGGAAGGCCTCCGAGCCCTCGTGCTTGACCATCACGTCGGTCAGGTCCGCGGCCATCGCGTGCTTCTGCTCCTCGGTGAACACACCGTCGACAAGGGTCACTCGGACAAGGGGCATGACTGTTTCCGTTCGTCGGTCTTCCGGAGGTCTGGACACGAGCCAGAGTCGTCCCCGCGCGCCATCCACAGCACCAGTCAGATGACTGCGTCTGACCGGATCAGGTGTCCGTGTCCGGTGCGGGACGGGTCACGAGGGCGTCGCGCAGGCCCGCTCGGGCGGTGATGCCGAGCTTGGGGAAGATGCGGTAGAGGTGGGCGCTGACGGTGCGGGGGGAGAGGTAGAGCCGTTGCCCGATCTGCCGGTTGGTCATGCCGGTGGCGGCCAGCATCGCGATCTCGTGTTCCTTGGGGGTCAGCATCGGGGTGTCGCCGATCCGGCCGGTCTGCCGGTGCCGCCCGGTGGCCCGCAGCTCTCCGACCGCACGGGCGGCCCAGGGCCGGGCGCCGAGCTGTTCGAAGATCTCGAGTGCTGAGGACAGGTGGATCCGCGCCCTGGTCACCCGATGGTGGCGGCGGAGTCGTTGGCCGTGCATGAGCTCGAGACGGGCCCGGTCGAAGGGCCACCGGTGGGAGCCGGCGAGGGCGAGGGCCACGTCGAACAGCTCCGCCGACGGCTCGGCCTCGGCGACCATGGCGGTGGCCCCGGCACAGAGAAAGGCGTGCCGGGGTGAGATCGTGGCGGCCCCGGCGGCGACCAGCGTGGACAGGTGCAGGGCGGCGATGTCCTGGTGGCCGCTGCACACCGCCGCCTCGACGAGGTCGAGCACCGTCCAGAGCGCGTAGGCCTCGTGGGCGGCCAGCCGCCCGGGCGGGTTGACGGCGGCGAAGGACCGGAGGGCGTCCTCGAAGTCGCCGCGGCCCAGCGCGGCGACACCGGCGGCGTGTCCGGCGTAGGTGGCCACGATCATCGCCCGCCGTGGGAGCGCCCACTGCCGCATGGCCGCGGACAGCTCCTGGACCATCTCCTCGTCGCCACGCCCGGCCGCCAGCAGCGCCTGGGCGTAGCGCCCCGGCCACGCCAGCATCGGGTAGCCGTGGGTGTCGCAGAGCCTGATCCCCTCGTCGGCGAGGCGCTCTGCGTCGTCCCAGCGCCCGGCCACGAACTCGTCGACGGCGAGCATCAGCAGTGCGCTGACCGCCGAGGCCACGGCCCCGCCGGCGCGACCGTCGGCGACGACGCGCAACAGGGGTCCCCGGCAGCCGTCCAGCCGCCCGACGAAGTTCGCCGCGATGCCCACGCGGACGATCCGGGCCGGATCGCTCTCCTCGCCGAGACCCGCGACAACCGTGTCGAGGCGGGCGAGGGACGCGGCGGTGCAGCGTGCGGGGTCGGCGAAGGTACCGGCCGAGAGGGTCACCAGTGGGGCCACGTCGCCGGGGAAGCGGCCCAACGTGACGTCGAAGGCGTGCCAGAGCTCGGGTCGGTCGCCGAAGAAGCAGACCAGCATCAACGTGTGCAGCGCCTCGTCGAGGATGTGGTCGGCCCCGGAGCGGGGCTCGTGGGCGCTCAGGGCTCCGACGAGCAGGCAGTGAGCGGTGTCCACGTCCCCGTCGCCGTTGAGCAGGAGGAACGCGGCCAGGACGGCGGCCGGAAGCGAACCGCGCAGGTCCGGGTCCGCCTGCTGGGCCTGCGCGAGGATGCCGGGGGCGGCGTGGAGCGCACCGGTCACGTCCGCGCCGATCCAGGCCGCCTCGGTCAGACGGCGGGCACGTGAGGCGGCGCGGGTGCTGAGCTCCGCCGAGCGCAGCATCCTCGACACGGCCGCCACCGCGTCCCCCCGGTGCAGCACCCGGTGCGCGGCGCGTTCGAGCAGGCCGGCGATGTCCTCGTCGGTCCCGACCGTGGCCGCGGCCAGGTGCCACGCCCGCGCGTCGGGATCGACGCCGGGCACCGAGGCCAGCGTCCGGTGTGCGGACCGGCGCTCGCCGCTGGTCGCCAGGTCCACCACCGCCGAGCGGATCAGCGGGTGCGAGAACGACAGCTCGTGCCGGCCCGGGGCGACCAGGACCAGGCGGGCCCGCTCGGCGGGCTCGACCACACCGTCGAGGCAGGTCGAGTTCGCGGTCAGGACGGTGTCGCTGCCGTCGAGCGCGGCCAGCAGCAACCGTTGTCGGGTCGGCTCGGGAAGGGCAGTGACGCGCGCGGCGAACACCGCCTGCAGTCTCCGGCTCAGTGGCAGGTTCAGCGGGAGCGACTCATGGGCACTGGACTGCGGTTCCGTGAGCTCCCTGGGCAACTCGAGCAGCGCCAGGGGGATGCCCCGGGACTCGGCGACCACCCGGTCACGTACCTGCGGCGCGAGTGCCGGGAACCGCGACCGGACCAACTCCGCGGCCACGCCGTCCTCGAGCGGCGCGACGTCCAGGACCGGGATGCCGGCTCGCTCGAAGAAGCTCTCGTCCCCGCTGCGCTGGGCCGCGAGGAGGGCGATCCGCGTCCCGGCCAGGCGGCGCGCGACGAATCCGAGCACGAGTGCGCTGGCCCGGTCCAGCCATGGCAGGTCGTCGATGAGGAGGACCAGCGGCCGGCGTGCCACGGCGCGCTGCAGCAGCGCAAGTGTCGCTGTGCCGATCATCAGCCGGTCACTGCCCGGCCCGTCCCCGAGGCCGAGCGCGACCGACAACGCCTGGTGGTGTGCCGTATCGAGATCTGCGACCTGGTCGATGATCGGGAAGAGAAGCTGGTGCAGGGCGGCGAAGCTGACGTCCGCCTCGAACTGCGCGCCCGTGGCGCGCAGGATGCGGGTGTCCGCAGTGGACACTGCAGCGGCAGCGGCGTCGAGCAGCGCGGTCTTCCCGACCCCCGGGTCGCCGACCAGCAGCAGCGCACCGCCGCGGGACGCCGGTTCGGTGAGGTGGGACCGCAACGCCGCGACCAGCGCGTCGCGGCCCACCAGACCCGACGTACGACCAGGACCCGGCAGGCCCGCTGCATCCACCGCGGCCCCCTCATGCGCCGGATCGGCGCTGGGCCCATCCTAGGCGCGTCGCGGGAATCCGCTCGACGATCACCGGGCGGCACCGGGTCGGATGCCGCAGTCATCCGACCGATCCAGTCGTCACCTCCGGCGGCGAGAGTCACGAGCATGACCACCGACACGACGCCCGCCGGAGCCCAGCACGTGCCGCGCCACCACTTCGTCGACATCGACGGGCGGCAGATCTTCTACCGGGAGGCCGGGCACCCCGACGACCCGACGATCGTGCTGCTGCACGGTGCACCGGCCAGCTCGTACATGTTCCGCAACCTGATCCCCCTGCTCGCCGACCGGTACCACGTCGTCGCGCCCGACCTGCTCGGGTTCGGGCTGTCGGACTCACCGACGGTCGACCGGTTCGACTACACCTTCGACGCTCTCGCGGCCATCACCGCAGCACTCCTGACCCGGCTCGGCCTGGCCCGCTACGCCGTCTACGTCCAGGACTACGGTGCTCCGATCGGGTGGCGGCTGGCGCTGCGCGAACCCGCCGCCATCACGGCGATCATCACGCAGAACGGCAACGGCTACAGCGAGGGCTTCGTCCCGTCCTTCTGGAACCCGTTGTGGGCCTACATCGACAGCCCCGACCCCGACACCGAGGCGCCGCTGCGTCGCGCGCTCACCCCGGGCCGGATCCGGTGGCAGTACCTGCACGGCGTCCCGGACCCGACGGTGGTCAGCCCCGACACGTGGATGCACGACGCGCATGCCCTGGCGCGACCGGGCAACCTCGACGTGCAACTGCGCCTGCTCCGCGAGTATCCGACCAACGTCGACCTGTACCCGGCCCTGCACCACTACTTCCGCCGCACCGGCGTGCCGCTGCTGGCCGTCTGGGGACGCAACGACGAGATCTTCGCCCCGGCGGGGGCCGAAGCCTTCCGACGGGACCTGCCCGAGGCCGAGGTTCACCTGCTGAACGGCGGCCACTTCCTCCTGGAGAGCCACCTCGACACCGTCGCCGCCTACGCCCGCGGGTTCCTCGGCCGGGTTCTCTGACCCGAGCGCGGCCGGGCAGCGCAGTCGCGTTGTCGACGCCGTGGAGCACGACACCTGGCCAGGTCGAGCCCGACCGGTCAGCCGGTCAGGGGGGCGCGGGGTCGGTGGCGACCAGGCGCAGTCGTGGCCCGTCGGCAGTGGTCGCGGTGATGGGGTGGGCGGATCCGAGGGGGTGGCCCCGAGCCAGGCCGACGACGAACTCGGCGACCGCGGTCGGGACGGGGAGCAGGTGGGGGTGCAGGTAGCGCCGCGAGGAACGGATCGGGTCGTGGTGCAGACCGACGCACCAGCCGGTGTCCTGGTCCCAGGTCGCGACGACCGGTGCGTTGCGCCCGGCATGGACGGCGTCGCTGTGCGACCCGGTTCCGGCGACCTGGTCCGCGGATGCCGGTGCGGCGCGTGGCAGCGGGCTGCAGTCGAGCACGATGGAACCGAACAGCCGGTGCGCGGGATCGCTGCGCTTCGGTGCGCCGGTGAGCACGCCTCGGGTCTGGAGCTCCCGGGCCACCGCGGCCAGGTAGTCGTCGAGGTGTCGCACCAGCGCGGACGGGTGACGGTCGACGGTGGCCTGGAAGAGGTCGGTGGGTGCGCCGTGGGGGTCCGGGTGCGCGCGGACCATCGGGGTGACGGCCCGTGTTGCGGGCGGGTTGTCGTCCGGCGCGGTGTCGTCGCTGGTGGACGTCATGACCTCAGCTGCCCGTCCCGGGGCGTCGAGGTGACGGTTGCGGCGGTGGGATCGGGTCGGGTCGTCCGTTGCCGGTGCACATGTCGAGGCGCCGCTCCCGCCGGTCGACGAATGTTCCGTTCGGCCGGCGCGGTTGTGGATCGGGGCCGCCACGGAGTCTGGAGCGGGGGACCAACCCATCATGCGCCCTCGCGCGGTGTCCTCGCTGGTTGGCGCGGCTGAAATGGGCGAGATCAGGTGATCCCACTCAAATGCCACGTGGCTGCCTGGACGTCACGCCTCCGCCCGGCGGATCAGGACGGGAACCGGTCGATGGGTTCGCCACCGAAACGCCGTCGGCGGGACGAACCCAGGTCACCGCAACCGCCCGGGACGCGCCCCGACGACCAGGGCCAGGCAGGCACCTCACCGACGTCCCCGAAGGCGCCTCAGCTGCACGCTCAGCGGCGATCAGCACGCGTGCCGGACCGCTGTTCGACGCCTCCACCGATGCGGCGGTAACCGGGGTGACTGTCGGCGACCTGCTGCTCGGCGGCGATCCGCCCGCTGGTGATCTGGGCTGCGACAACATTTCGGCAGCTGCGCAGGCTCGGCGCTGCGGCTCCCGGCCCGCTGATGGGTCTCGCCGGTGCCGTCCTCGCCGCCGGCTCGATCGCGGCGAGCGGCCTGGTGACCTGGACCGCCGCGCAGAGCGCCGACCTCGCCGTCCCGGGGATCGCCCGCGTGCTCGCCACCGCCGCGTTCGCCGCCGGTGCCGCCGGTTTCGTCGTCCCTCTCGGGCTGCTGGTCGCCGGCATCGCGGTGCCCGCCCTGATCCTCGGCCTGCTGCCGCGCCCGGTCGCCTCGGCCGGCGTGATCATCTCGGCCCTGGCGATGCTGTCCACCCTGACCCTGTTGACCCCGGCCCTGGACGTGCTGTTGCCCATCGGCCGCTTCGGCTCGCTCCTGTGGATCATCGCCGCCGCCGCGTTGCTGCCCCACGACCGCACCCGTCCCACCACCGCGATGTCCACTGCCTGAACGGGTCCGTCCCTCGTGGTGCCGGTCGCGGTGAAGACGCGTCGAGCTGACGGCCGATCTCGCCCGGCTCGTTGCGGGTCTCCGGGTCGGACGGCGCCTCCCGGGTTCACGTGGTGCGGGGTTCGAGGATGGCGATGGCCACCTGTCGTACGGGCACTCGGGTTCTCCGACGGTGAGAGCAGCGATCGCGGAGCCGGGGCGAGCACCGTCCACTCCGGCAGCGCCCACGTCATGGCCCGGAGCTCAGGGGCGGAGCGACGTCCCGAGCCGGGTCATCCCGCTTCGATGATCGTCCCGACGTGGTCGCCGCTGAGGGCCTTGGTGATGTTGCCGGGCACCAGGCCGTTCACCACCTGGACGCATGTCACGTGTTTGGCGTTCGCCATCAGCTCCAGCACCAGCGCGTCGACGGGCAGCCCGGCCAGACCCATCCCGGCCAGATCGCTCGCGTTCACCCGGGGCAGGAAGCCGGCCCGGTCGCCCACCTCGCCGGTGAAGACGCCGTCGACGTCCTTGACGTAGATCAGCTGGGCCGCGCCGTAGGCGTCGGCCAGCAGGAACGCGCCCGCGTCGGACCGGTGCTGCGGGATCTTGCCGACGGTGGCCGGGAACTCGTGGATGCCGTAGGGCGGGTAGCCGTTGGCCACCACCGCACGGCTCGCGGAGAGGTGCGCGGCGAGCTGGTGCGCCACCGTGCCGTGCGGCAGGTAGGACACCCCGTCGGCGGCCAGCAACGCGGCCAGCAGGTGCGCGTTCTGCTCGGCCTCGGTGGCGGCTAGCCCGCCCAGCACGCCGGTCGGCAGGCCCAGGTCCAGTCCGACGCCGAGCACGTGCCGGGCCCGTACGCCGGCACCGGTGAGGATCAGCATGCGGTGCTCGGCCAACGCGCCGCGCAGTTCGTCGACGACCGGGAGCACCGCGTCGCGGCCCCGGTCCATGATCGAGGTTCCGCCGACCGCGACCACGTCCAGCCAGGGCAGCAGCCGGATCACCGGCCGCTCGACCTGCTTGACCAGCCCCCGGTCGAGCAGGGTCTGGCGCATCAGGGCGGACGGGACGTCCTTGGCCGTCAGTGGCGGTGGGTCGTGCTGGGCGGACATGTCCTGCTCCTCGGGGGTCGTCCGGTACTCAGGCGGCGGAGATGATCGTGCCGACGTGCTCGCCGTCGAGTGCGCGTCGGATCAGCCCCGGTCGCAGCCCGTTGATGATCTGGATCTCGCGCACGTGCCGGGCGTTTCTCATCAGGTCCAGGACCGGACGTTCGACGACGAGGTCGGGCAGGTCCATGGCGGCCAGCTCGTCGACGGTGGCCCGGGGGATGAACGTGGCCGACGGGTCGTTCCTGGGGTTCGCCGTGTACAGCCCGTCCTCGTCCTTGACGTAGATCATCTGGCGGCAACCGTAGGCCTCGGCGACCAGGTAGCAGCCCGCGTCGGTGCGGTAGGGCGGGATGACGCCCTCGGCGGGCACTCGCTGCCAGAGGTCGTAGGGCGGCATGCCCGGGAAGATCGCGGCGCCGGATTCGGCCAGGTGCAGAGCCAGGACACCGAACGCGGCGGGATCCACGACCGGTACCCCGTGCTGTGCCATCAAGTAGCCCAGCATCTGGGCGTTCTGCCCGGCCACCGCCGAGCCGACCTCGCTCAGCACGCCGGTGGGCATGCCCAGCTCGGCGGCGAGTGAGTAGACGTGGCGGGCGCGGGTGCCGCCGCCGGTGCCGATCAGCAGCTTGTGGGCGCGCTTGGCTGCGACCAGCTCGTCCACCACCGGGTACACCGCGGCGCGGCCCCGGTCCATCAGGCTCTGGCCACCGACCTTCAGCACGTGGACGTCGGGCAGGATCGCGAAGTCCTCGGTAGCGTCGCTGGCCGCCAACAGTTCGGGGTCGCTCAGCGAGCGCGAGGTCAGTAGCGCTACCCATTCTGCGGCGTGTGTCATCAATCCTCCGAGCAAGTGGGGGCCGGCCGGCTGCGGCGTGCGCGATCTCCCCGGCCGACTTCGGCCACGGTATACGGGTCGTGACCAGGTCCTCGGCGGATGGCATGGTGGCGTGTCCCGAAGCTGCGGACGCACCTGGGGCAGCGGTGTCCCGGCCCGGACCGCCCCGTGCGGTACGAGCCGGGACAGATGCTCATTCCCCGTTCAGGGCCGCCGACTCCTCGTCGGACAACAGCCGGGAGCGGATCATGAAACGGACGCCTTCCGGCGCCTCGACCGAGAATCCGCTGCCACGGCCCTTCACCACGTCGACGGTGAGATGGGTGTGCTTCCAGTACTCGAACTGCGACTCCGACATGTGGAACCCGATCGGCTTGTTCAACCCCTCGACCACGAGGTCGGCGAGGTGCACGTCCGAGCCGCCGAGTGTGAAGTCCCCGTCCGGGAAGCACATCGGTGAGCTGCCGTCGCAACACCCGCCGGACTGGTGGAACATCAACGGACCGTGGATCTCCGTCAGCGTCAAAAGAAGGTCCGCGGCCGCCGGGGTGAGCGCGACCCGCGCAGGCATCAGAAGAAGCCCTGGGCGTTCTGCGAGTAGCTGACCAGCAGGTTCTTCGTGTTCTGGTAGTGGTCCAGCATCATCTTGTGGTTCTCGCGACCCACGCCGGACTGCTTGTAGCCGCCGAACGCCGCGTGCGCCGGGTAGGCGTGGTAGTTGTTCACCCACACGCGTCCGGCCTGGATGTCGCGGCCCGCGCGGTAGGCGGTGTTGCCGTCACGCGACCACACCGCGGCACCGAGGCCGTAGAGGGTGTCGTTGGCGATCTTCAGCGCGTCGTCGTAGTCCTCGAACCGGGTGACCGAGACGACCGGCCCGAAGATCTCCTCCTGGAAGATCCGCATCGCGTTGTTGCCCTCGAACACGGTGGGCTGGATGTAGTAGCCGCCCGAGAGCTCGCCGCCGAGGTCGGCCTTGCCGCCACCGGTCAGGACGCGAGCGCCCTCCTGCCGGCCGATGTCGATGTAGGAGAGGATCTTCTCGAACTGGTCGTTCGACGCCTGCGCACCGATCATGGTGTCGGTGTCGAGCGGGTGGCCCTGCTTGATCTGCTCGGTGCGCTTGACGCACTGCTCCAGGAAGTCGCCGTAGATGCTGCCCTGGATGAGCGCGCGTGACGGGCAGGTGCAGACCTCGCCCTGGTTGAGGGCGAACATCGCGAAGCCCTCGAGCGCCTTGTCGTAGAAGGCGTCCTGCCTGCTGGCGACGTCCTCGAAGAAGATGTTCGGGCTCTTGCCGCCGAGCTCGAGCGTGACCGGGATCAGATTCTCCGATGCGTACTGCATGATCAACCGGCCGGTGGTGGTCTCGCCGGTGAACGCGATCTTGCGGATGCGCTTGTTGGACGCCAGCGGCTTGCCGGCCTCCACGCCGAAGCCGTTGACGATGTTCAGCACACCGGCCGGGAGCAGGTCGCCGATGAGCTCGATGAGCACGAGGATCGAGGCCGGGGTCTGCTCGGCGGGCTTGAGCACCACGCAGTTGCCCGCGGCCAGAGCCGGGGCGAGCTTCCAGATCGCCATGAGGATCGGGAAGTTCCACGGGATGATCTGCCCGACGACGCCGAGCGGCTCGTGGAAGTGGTACGCGACGGTGTCGTCGTCGATCTGGGAGATGCTGCCCTCCTGCGCGCGGATCGCTCCGGCGAAGTAGCGCAGGTGGTCGATCGCGAGCGGGATGTCGGCGGCGAGGGTCTCTCGGCAGGCCTTGCCGTTGTCCCAGCTCTCCGCGATGGCGATCAGCTCGAGGTTGGCCTCGATGCGATCGGCGATCTTGTTCAGGATGTTCGCCTGCTCGGTGACCGACGACTTGCCCCACGCGGGGGCGGCGGCGCAGGCGGCGTCGAGGGCGAGCTCGATGTCCTCGGCGGTGCCGCGCGCGACCTCGGTGAAGGCCTGGCCGGTGATGGGCGTGGGGTTCTCGAAGTACTGGCCCTTCACCGGGGCGACGAACTCGCCGCCGATGAAGTTCTCGTAGCGGGACTTGAAGGCAACGACGCTGCCGGTGTCGCCGGGAGCCGCGTACTCGGCCATGTGGTGGTCCTTCCACAGCGTTGGGTGAGACGCGCCACACGGTAGGAGGCGGTGCGTTGCCTGAACGTTGCATCTACGGTTCTGATCGCAAATAGAAGACGCAGATGCGGTTCTACAGCCCTGTCGAGTGGCCTCGGACTGGTGTCGGCGTCGGCCCGGATCCTTGTCGGATCGCCTCTAGCGAGGTTCCGCGCTCGGCCGGGAAGGCTCCCGGCACGGGTACCGGGCCCATCGACGTCGTGGTCGCCGATGGCGCCGTCACGCTGTCGGGGCAGGTGGACTCGCATACACGATCAACTGCTCGCCTGCCGAACGCCCGGCGCCGAGCCACAGGACTTCCGCAGCCGGGCACGGGCCGGGCGACCCTGTCGCTGCCCCACCCCGAGCACGATCCTGGAGAGGTGAGCAGACCTCTCCGAGGAGCACGATGACCGTCGAGAACGAGCCCCGTGACGTGGCCGGCACCGGGGACGAGGACGTGCAGCTGCGCGCTCGGGCCGTCGCGCACCTACGCAAGCGGGCGGACTTCCGCACGCACCTGGTGGTCTACCTGGCGGTGAATCTCTTCCTCGTGGCGATCTGGTGGTTCGCGACACCGGGGTTCTTCTGGCCGCTGTTCCCGATCGGGGGGTGGGGGATCGGCCTGCTGGCGCATGCGTGGGACACGTACGGGCCGGAGCCGGCCTCCGAGGAACAGATCCGCCGCCAGATCGGGCGCATGCGCCGGGGGTGAGCCCGCCGCATGCGCCCCGGGACGGGCGCGGTGGACGTGAACTGGTGCGATCCCGCCGAGCGTCGACCGCGGACGATGGTGCCGGGGGAGCTGCATCCGATGTCCGTGGCGGCGATGCCGTCGAGCGCCCCGTAGGAGTGAAGGGGTGATCATGTGGACCGGCGTGCCGGGACGATGAGCGTCGGACAGGTCGCGTGGTAGACCAGCGCCTGGCTGGTCGAGCCGAGCAGCATGCCGGCGAAGCCGCCGTGGCCTCGGCTGCCCACCACCAGCAACTGCGCACCGGCGCTGTTGTCCATGAGGCAGTCGACCGGTGAGCCCTTGCTGACGACGCGGCGCACCGTCACGTCCGGGTACTTCTCCTGCCAGCCGGCGAGGCGCTCGGCGAGGAGCTCGTGCTCCTCGTTGACCCGAGCCTGGTCCTGTTCGGGCTGGGAGTGGTTGAACACGCCCGGTTCGGTCCAGGTGTGCACGGCAACCAGTTCTGCGTTCCGCCATGAGGCCTCGTCGAACGCTGTCGCGACGGCGTTGTCGCTGGTGGCGGAACTGTCCACACCGACGACGACGGGTCCGTCGGTCCGCGGTGTCTCGTCGGGAGTGCGCCCTCTGACCACGGCGACCGGGCACCGCGCATGCGCGGCGAGGGTGACGGCGGTGGAGCCCACCAGCATGCTGCGGAAGCCGCCCATGCCGCGCGAGCCCACGACGACCATCAGCGCCCTGTCGCTCTCCTCGACCAACGCCGCCGCCGGTCCGGTCCGGTGCAGGTCGGTGGTGACCTCGATGTCGGGGTGCGCGCGGTGGATGGCGTCGGCGACGTCGGCGAGGATCTGCCGTCCCTCGGTGTCGAGTGCATCGAAATAGGCCTGAGTCGGCGCGAGCCATGCGCTGTAGGTGAACTCGGCGTTGTCGATGGCGGACACCAGGCGCATCGGTTCCCGCCGCTGCGCTGCTTCGGCGGCTGCCCAGAGTGCGGCCTGCAGGGCCGACGCCGAAGCGTCCACGCCCACGACGATCGCCTGTCCGATCCCACTGGTCGTCACTGGCGTCTCCTTCGCAATGACCCCCGGCCACCAGCGGGAACGTGCGTGCTCGGGCCTGAGGGTGCTAGCGACGGTAGGGACGGAGTGACAGGCCCGGCTACGGTCCACGGCCCTACAACCGGAGGACCTTCGGTCCTGAGCCTCGCGCCGCCGCGGCGTCCCGGGTGATCACGCCAGGCGGTCCGGGTTTCGGGGACCTTCTACCCTGTCCCGTCGGACGTACCGCGGCGAGGCTCGGGGCATGACCCGAACCCTCCGCCGGTCCGATTTCGACATCAAGTCCGCGGTCGTCGACGAGCTCGAATGGACGCCGAGCGTGGACGGCACGCACGTGGGCGTGGCGGTCGACGACGGCGCGGTCACGCTGTCCGACCTCCGCATCGAGTACTGAGTTCCGCACCGCACCCACATCGAGGAGACAGACCCATGCAGTTCCCCGTCACCACCGGCCGGCCGCGCAGCGGTGCCGTGTCACCCGTCGAGCAGGTCTCGCTGGGGTCCTACACCGACTACGCCGAGGCCCAGCGGACCGTCGGCTACCTCGCCGACCACGACTTCGAGGTGGAGACGACCCAGATCATCGGCAGCGACCTGCATCTGGTGGAGCAGATCACCGGTCGCCTGACCTGGCCGCGGGCCCTGCTGTCCGGGGCGGCGAGCGGTGCGTGGTTCGGCCTGTTCGTGGGCCTGCTGCTCAGCATCCTGACCCTGACGACGTTCAGCCGGGCGCTGATGTTCGGCATCGGTTGGGGACTGGTGTTCGGGATCGGGTTCGCCGCGATCGGCTACGCGCTGACCCGCGGGCGGCGTGACTTCACCTCGTTGAGCGCGACGGTTCCGAGCCGCTACGAGGTCCTGGTCGACGCCGCCCATGGCCGGCGTGCGCACTCGGTGCTGGCCGGAATGCCGCGCTGAGGGATCGGTGCGTCCGGCCTCGGACCCAGTCCCATGATCGAGATCAGGGTCTCCATCACCGACCACGTCCCGGCGAAGGCGAGTGCACGCATGACCCAGACCCACACCTCCGCCACGACAGGTCCGCGCACCGATGACGAGATCGCCGTGCGCGATCGCGGCGTGACGTTGTCGGGCTCCGAGGGTCGACAGGTCGAGGACGCGTGCTGGTCGGTGCCGGGTGTCGCCGTCGTCGAGAACGACCCGAGGATCGGGCTCTGATCACCGACGCGTCGCTCGCCCTGGCCCCGCTGACCGACGTGACCCGCTGGGCCCGCGGGAGCGGGCTGGAGATCGTGCTGCTCGTACTGGGCTCGGTGCTGCTGACGAGGCTCGCCGCGTGGGTCCGGGTGCGGATGATCGGGCACGTCGACGCCCACGACGACAGCACCGAGTCGCTGGTGCGCTCGGAGGAGGCCAAGCACCGGCACGCGCTGATCCAGGTGCTCACCTGGGTGGTGCTGGTGCTGGTGTACTGCGTGGCGGCGGTACTGGTGGTGGCGCGGCTGGGGATCCCGCTCACCGGGCTGGTGGCGCCGGCGACGATCGTCGGGGTGGCGTTCGGGCTGGGCGGGCAGCGGATCGTGCAGGACGTGCTGGCCGGGTTCTTCATCATCGCCGAGCGCCAGTACGGGTTCGGGGACCTGGTGCGGGTGTCCACGACGGGCGTGGTGGGTGACGCGACGGGCACGGTCGAGGACGTGAACCTGCGTGTCACCCGGCTCCGGTCGGTCGACGGGGAAGTGATCATCGTGCCGAACGGGCAGATCGCCCGCACGGTGAACCTCTCCCGGGACTGGGCCCGCGCGGTGGTGGACGTGCCGATCCCGGCGACGGTCGGGGTCGGGCGGGCCACGGAGATCCTGCAGCTGGTGGGGGCGGCCGCCTGGGGTGACCCCGAGCTGCGGGCGCTGCTGCTCGACGCGCCGACGGTGATGGGTGTGGAGGCGATCGAGGTGGACGAGTTCCGGATCCGGATGGTGGCGCGCACGTTGCCGGGCAAGCAGTTCGCGGTGGGCCGGGAGCTGCGCACGCGGGTGGCGGTGGCGTTCCGCCGTGAGGGGCTGACGGTGCCCGCTGAGCTGGACACGGCGCAGTCGACCGGCAGTTTCGGGTGACGGGACGGGTGCGGCTCTCGACCGTGGTCCTGACCGTGGTGTTCGCGGGGGTGCTGGCGCTCTACGTGCAGGTGCGGCCACCGCCGGTGGCCGTCGCGGGGACCGGCGCGGTCGAGACGTCGGCCGTGCCGACCCTGACGCCGATGCGGACCCCGGCGCCGACCGTGTCCCGTTCGAGCGAGTCCACCGCCGCACCGACGTCGACGCCCGCCCGCACGACGGCGGCGGTACCGGAGGTCGCGCCGACCTCGGACGGGGCCCGCCCGCGCCCGATTCCCGAGACGCCACCGCCCTCCACGTCCGGGAGCGCGCCGGGCTGATGACGGTAGCGGGTGGTGACCTTCTGCCCTGTCCGGAGCGCTGCGGAGCGTCGAGGCTCACGGCAGGACGCAGACCCTGCGCAGGTCCGATGTCGAGTATGGAGCTCGGCCGGATCCCGACCCGGCTGTTCGCCCCGGATCGGGGCGGGCGGAGTCGTGGGATGAAGGGGAACCGGATGCGGGTGTGCGAGATGTTGGTGCTGGGCCCGACCGGGGCGGGCGAGCGGGCTCCCGATGACGGCGCGCTCGTCGCCCATCCGCAGCAGGACGTGGCTGAGGTGATCACTGTCATGCGACTCTCCGGGCTGTGCTCCCTCGCTGTGGTCGAGGATGGCGTGGTTCTCGCAACGGTCACCGAACGGGATCTGATCCGGGCACTGGCACCGGATGACGCGCAGATCCGTGACGACGTGCGGCGCCGGCTCGCCCGGCAGCGCGGGCTCGGCCGGTGGGTGGTGACCGTGTGCGGCGGCGGTGTCGTACTCGCCGGACCCGACCCGGACCCGGTCGAGCGCTCAGCCCTCGCATCGATCACCGCGGCCGTGCTCGGCGTGACGGGGCTGCGGTTCGCAGCCCCTCGCGGGTTCGCAGCCCCTCGCGTCAGCCCGGTCCGGCCGGTCGGACGTGTTGTCCGCTGAGTTGGCGGAGCCGGATCGCGATGACGGTCGACTCCGGTGACGCGGTTCCGAGCAGCGTCAGCGGCAGTCCGACGATCCGGGCGAGCCTCGCCGGGTCGCGGACCTCGTAGGTCTCGCCGACGCCGAGGACGCTCCACCCGGTGAGGGTGTTCGGGTCGATGTCGTCGGCCTCGAAGGCGACCACGTCCTTGCGGGCGGTGCCGATCGGGCCGCTGGCCCGGAACACGATCTCGTCGTCCTCGACGAGGAACGCGACGGGTTGGGCGGCGGGCATGGCCGACGCGGTGAACACCACACGCCCGACCGCCGCTCCTGCCAGCAGTCGCAGGCACTCCTCGCGGTCGATCGCGGCGGGCGGAGCGGGTAGGGCCATCATCTGCATCGTCGACCTCGGTTCGGTTGCTGTTCCTCCCACGATGTCGGCCGGGACAGCGGAGCGAGCAGAGGACAACGTCCCCCTTCCGGACGCGGTCGGTCCGTCCTCGGGACGGGACTCAGCGGTGGGGGATCGACCAGGACAGCCACGTGCCCTGTGTCTCGTAGGGCGCGAGGGTGAAGGTCCCGCCGCGCAGCTCGGCGCGGCGGCGCAGGTTCGCCAGCCCGCTGCGTCGGGCTGTCGGGCCGATGCCGACGCCGGTGTCGCGGACGTCGAGGGTCAATCGGTCGGGGCCGGAGACGAGATCGATCTCCGCTGATCGGGCGTGGGCGTGGCGGGCGATGTTGGTCAGCGCCTCGCGCAGCACGGCGAGCAGATCGGCGACGACGTCGTCGGGCAGCGTGTTCTCCAGCAGCCCGGAGAACCGCACGGTGGGTTCGAACCCGAGCACGGGCGCGACGTCGGCGACGACGTCGAGCAGGCGGGCACGAACCCCGGTCGGTGCGGCGCCGCTGACCTGCTGGAGCCCGAAGATGGTGGTGCGGACCTGGCTGATGGTGTCGTCGAGGTCGCCGATGGTGGCCTGGACCCGGTCGCGGGCCTTGCCGGCGGGGAGCCCGCCGAGCACGCTCTGCAGGGTCAGTCCCGAGGCGAACAGCCGCTGGATGACGTGGTCGTGCAGGTCGGCGGCGATGCGGTCGCGTTCGTCGAGCATCGTGGCGCGTTGCTGCTCGCGGCGGGACTCGGCGAGCTCGAGGGCGAGGGAGGCCTGGTTGGCGAACACCGTGGCGGTCTCGAGGTCCTCGGCGGTGAACTCGGCACGTCCCCGGACTCGCACTGCAGTGAGCACGCCGTGAATACGCTTCGGCCCCAGCAGCGGCATGACCAGCATCGGACCCACGTCCAGCACGCGCGAGGTGATGGATGTACGGCTCTGGAGGTCGTCGGGGCCCGAGACCCGCTGGGGGATGCCGCTGACGTACACCTGGCCGGACAGCGTTCCCGCGCTGAGCGGGACGCGGCGGTCACGGAACTCGTCGGCGCCGGTGCCGACGGCGACCTCGATCCGCAGGTCGTCGCCGTCACCATCGGGAAGCACGACGGTGACGAGGTCGGCGTGGGCGACGGCGAGGCTGCGCTCGGCGATGAACTGCAACGGATCGCCGACGACCTCGCCCGAGGCGTCGGTGGGGTCGGTGGGGTCGGGGACGGCGAGCAGCCGCCGGGTGATGGCCGCAGAGGCCTGCAACCACTCGTGGCGACTACGCGCGGCGTCGAAGAGCCGGCTGTTGTCGATGGCCACCCCGGCCGTCGTGGCGAGCGCCTGGAGGAGGGCGGTGTCCTCGGTGCTGAACTCCCCGCGGATGCTCTCGCAGAGGTAGAGGTTGCCGTAGACCTCGTCGCGGACCCGGATCGGGACGCCGAGGAAGCCCTCCATCCGGGGATGACCCTCAGGGAAGCCCGATGAGCGGGGGTCGTCGGCGATGTGCCGCAACCTGATCGGTTCGGGGTCCTCGATCAGGGCTCCGAGCAGGCCTTTGCCCTGCGGGAGGCTACCGATCCGGGTGACCACCTCGGCGTGCATGCCGGTGTGGATGAACTGGGCGAGGTGCCCGTCGGGGGCGATCACGCCGACCGCCGCGTAGCGGGCGCCGATCAGGTCACGGGCGGCCTCGACGATGTGGCGAAGCAGCACGGGCAACGCCAGGTCGCTGATGATCAGCTGGTTCGCGTGCAGCAGGCCCCGCAGCCTGCCCTGGATGGCCAGGACCTCCTGAGCCCGCTCGACCAGCTGACCGAGCAGGTCGTCGAGCTCCAACCGCGGCAGGTCGGGGAAGGTCAATTCCGCAACCGCCTGCACCGGCCGGGCAGGTGCGGTGCCGGGCCGGTCGACCGGGCGGTCGGAACCGGCCGGCGATGCGGAGCTCATCGGGGCCCTTCTGGACGTCGTCGAAGACGGACACGTCACCGAGGGCCGGAGCGACGCCCTCAGGACACCACAGCGACGGCCGGACGGCTACCGCTGGAGGTGGGGAGTGAAGGCCAGGTGCCGTGTGACGACGTCGGCGGCGACGTCGGGGAGCAGCCGGTCGGTGGCGTGGGCGTGGCCGCGCAGGCGGGCGAGCGCGTCGGTGACGCTGATCCGCAGCTGCGCGGCGACCATGCCGGTGGCCTGGTGGATCTCGGCGCGGTTGCCCCAGGACCGGTCCCAGGCGGGTTCGTCGTCGGGGTCGCCGCGCAGGCTCAGCAGCAGCATCGTGGCAGCGGTGTCGGCGGCATCGACGGCGTTGGTCAGCTCGGTGCGGCTGAGCGGGCCCGGGGTGACGCGGTAGAGGTCGAGCACACCGAGGTTGGTCGTGCCCCACTGCCGGGGCAGGGCGAACACGGCGCGGACGTGGGCCTGGGTCACGACGGCGGCGGCGTAGACGGGCCAGCGGGTGGTCTGGGTGGGGTCGGCCATGTCGGCGATCAGCACTGGTTGGGCAGTGGATGCGGCTTGCATGCAGGCGCCTTCACCGAGGCTGAACTGGAGGTCTTCGAGCAGGTCCGCGGTGGTGTCGGTGGCGTGGAGGGTGGTGCGGGCGGCGGTAGCGGTGAGCAGGGAGATCGCGGCGCCGTCGACGTGCGTGCTCGCGACGGCAGCCCGACAGATCTGTGCGGCGAGCTCGCGGTCCTCGCGGACGTCGCGGTCCAGGGCGAGCGGGGCACGTTCGGCGCGGCGGTCGCGTGCGCGGCGCGCTCGCGGAAAGTGCTCAGGCATCGGACAGGCAGCGAGGGGGAGCGGTACGGACGATCAACCGCAGATGGGGCATGAGGACTGTCCAGGTGATCGCAGAGGCGGTACACCAGGGGCCGGGGCGTAGAGCTGGGGTGATTGGCGTCCCAGACACCTCGACAGTAGGCGCGGAGCGTCGGTCCCGGCAACGGGTCCGTCCGCCTCCCGCACGGGGATCGGGTGGCGTCACCCCAGGGACCTTCGCCTCTGCTCGTGGCGATCCCGCCCTGCCGATGCTGGAGGTCGCCGGAGATGGAGCGAGCGGTTGCAGCCGCCGGGCCGCATCGGGGGCGATGACGCTCCGTGCGGCGCACCGCTCTTCGGCATGGCGACCCGGTCACCCGGACGGGTGACCGGCAAGCCCAACATCTCCGGTGTCGCCCGGAGACCACGACCGAGCTGGGGAGCGGCGGTTGTGGCCTCCGGGATCGGGCCCGACCCCGTACCGCCGCGGCATCTGCGTGAGATGCGCTGGTCAGGCTCGCGTTCAGGATTTCTCCGGCACGGTCGGAAGCGTTGCTTCTGACTCCCGGTGACGACGCGTGGCGAGAACGCCACGTGAGAGTTCGACGCTGAGGACACGACCGCACGACCGATGCAGCGCCGGGAGGGACGTCATGGACACATCAATGGAGGGCCGCGGACCGGCGGCGGGGCCGTGAGCGGAGCGCTCAGGAGGTGGTTCTACGCGGGTGCCCGGCCCAACGGGGTGGCGCGGGTCCTGAACCGGGGCTCGGCGTGGTTGCACGTTCTCGGGGTCTGGCCGGGGCGGATGGTGACGCTGCGGGTGCGCGGTCGCCGCAGTGGCCGGCTCATCTCGTTCCCGCTGGTCATGGTGGATGTCGCGGGCGAGCGGTATCTGGTGTCCATGCTCGGGGAGCGGGCGAACTGGGTGCACAACCTGCGGGCGGCGGGCGGGGCCGCCCTGCTGCTGCACGGTCGCCGGGAGCACGTGCATCTGGAGGAGGTCGAACCGGCCGCACGCCCACCGATCCTGCGCCGCTATCTGGAGTGCGCGCCCGGGGCCCGGCCGCACATGCCGGTCGACCGCCACGCCACGCTCGACGCCTTCGCGGGGATCGCCGCGCAGATCCCGGTGTTCCGCCTGCCACCGGCACCGGTCGTTGCGCACCGCTTCCTGCTCGCGGGCCTGCGCTCGCCGCTGGGACGCCTGCTCGGCGGTCTGTGCGAGGTGCGGTTCGTCGCGCGGGTCTCGGGCCGGGACATCGCGCTGCCGGTGCAGTGCGTCCGGGACGGGACGCGGCTCGTGATCTACGTCAGCCGGGCCGGGGTCAAGCGGTGGTGGCGCAACTTCCGCGGCGGGCATGCCGTGCAGGTCCGGGTGGGCGGGGTCGTCCATCAGGGCTGCGGTCGCGTCGTGGACCTCGACGATCCGGACCGGGCCTGGGCCGAACAGGTCTACGCCCGCCGCCACCGGAAGATCGAGATGCGGCCCACCGACCCGCTCCTCATCGTCGACCTCATGACCGACACCCCGGGCCGGGACTCGACGCCCCGGTGAAGGCGGCCAGGTCGCTCAGCTCGCGGTCACGCCGCCCGTCTCTTGATGATCAACCGGATCAGCAGGATCGCGGCCATCCCGACCAGCTGACCGCCCACGACGATGCGGTTGATATCCACAGGGGGCACCCAGCGGACCTTGCCGTCCGACATCACGTACACCCCGGCCGGTTTGGCCACGACACTGAAGCCGCCGCCGTCCCCCTCCTGCTCCTCACCTCCGGACCGCCCCCGCTTGCCACCACCGCCACCAGCACCGCCACGAACGGTCGCGGTCGGGATGACGGTCACCCCGTCGCGCTCGTAGGGCTCGCCGAACACCCGCCTCACGGTCAGCATGTCGCTCGTCATCTCGGCCAGCCGTGCAACGTCCATGTCCTGTGCTCCTGTGTTCACCGAACTCGGTGGATACGAGGCCTGCAACCGAGGGTGGCCGCCCGGCCGCGTGCTCAGGCCTTGTTCTCGCCGGGCTCGTGCGCCGACCGCTCGACCTCGATCTTCCAGTTGTTCGCGAGTGCGGCGACGGCACCGACGGCGGTCAGGACGGGCGCGACGACGGCGGCGACGACGCCGGCCACGACGGGGATCTCCATGACGGTGTGGCCGTCGTCGTTCTTCACGATCAGTCGGCGGACGGTGCCCTCGTGGAGGAGGTCCTTCACCCTCGCTACCAGCGCCTCACCCCGCACCTGGGTGGTTTCACGGCGGGTCGCCGTGGTGGTCTGGGCATCGTCGATGGTGCTCATGGTGAACTCCTCGTGTCGGGAGTACCCATCCTGTTTCGCCGGTGCCGCCACCGCAGTGGTCGAACGGTCCACAGGTGCAGGGACCTCCGACCCGGTGAACTGTCCGGCAGCGGTCACCGCGTGTGGTCGTGGACGGCCGCCCGCTCGACTTTCCGCTTGAGCACCGCCAACATCCGCTGCGTTCACCGGTGACCCGGCGATGATCATCGGCAACGTGACGGTCGCGTTCGTGGTGCTGTCCTACGCGGGGCCCCTGAACGTGACCGTCGTCGCCGACCCGGCACCTGCGGACCGTCAGCGGGCTTCGTCCCGGATCATGCGCATCACCTCGGCGAAGCGCTCCGGCTGCTCGAAGGCGGGACGGTG
Organism: uncultured Pseudonocardia sp.; assembly: GCA_964247105.1. Taxonomy (GTDB): domain Bacteria; phylum Actinomycetota; class Actinomycetes; order Mycobacteriales; family Pseudonocardiaceae; genus Pseudonocardia. The sequence goes on along the minus strand of CAXTTN010000013.1, from coordinate 14,521 downwards.
GCCCGCCTGCGGCATCTCTGTCCAGCACGATCCCTGTGACTGCGCCCAACAGCAACCCGGTGACCATGACCGCGACACCCGGCCAGGCGGACACCGGGCCGCGGGGCATCAGAAGGCCCGAGGCCGTCCCCGCGACCGCGCCCACGGCGACGACCAGACCGGCGGCCCACCCACGATGGCGCCGGAGGGCGGGCAAGGCCCAGGGACGGGCGGTTGCCGTCGTCACGCCCGTTCGCGCCGGTCGTGTCGGCGTACGGCGAACAGGACCAGCAGGGCTCCGGCGATCAGACCGATGCCCGCGCCGATGTACTGGCCGATCCACACCCATCGCAGGCCCGGTGCGGTGGCGCCGGCGGACAGGTCGGCGACGACCGGCCTGCTGCCGTCGGCATTCATGACGACAGCGGCCCAGCGGCCGCCGGTGACGGTCCAGGTGAGCTGCTGCGGGCCGGGTCCGGCCGCGGAGGCGACCCAGAACGTCTGCTGGGCGGGCGGGGTGGCGGGTGCGCCACCGGTGAGCTGCTGCTGGATGGCGCCGGTGCCGGTGCGGTACCCGACCACCCGGTCGCGCTCGACGGCGGCGAGGTAACCGTCCACGGCGTCGGCGGGGCCGATCCCGAGGAACACCCCGGCCCCTGGGGCGGTGGCGTGGATCCGGACGTCGCCGACGAGTGCGCCGACGTTCTGGCTGGTGGCGGCGTTGCTCAGCTCGAGCGGGTCGAAGACCAGGGCGTAGCCGTTTCCGGTGAAGGTCTGCGTGGGGGTGTTCAGGAACCCGGCGGCGTCGCGGCCTTCGCGGTCGGCGGCGAGCACGGCGCTGCCGCCTATGGCGGCCCCGATGCCGCCGAGCAGCAGCACCGACCCGATGACGACGGTGACGATCCGTCCGGTCGACCATGTCGGGTGCGCGCCGGGTGCGGTGACCGGAACGGCGGACTGGGCCGCCGCAGCCGGTGCGGGCGGCTCGGAGCCGCCCAGGTCGAGCCGGAACGGCGGGTAGTCGTCGGTCATCAGGGCGGTGTAGGCCCCCACGCGCAGCACCCAGCGGTGCATCCCGATCAGCAGGTCGAACAGGCCCCGCGGGTACCGGCCGGTGAACAGCAGCGCGATCCCGACGAGGAGGACGAGCAGGCCGATCAGCCCGCCGGAGGTCCAGCTGCCGTTCGTGGCGGTGGAGCCCGCGGTCGAGTAGGCGGCGTAGCTGCCGCTGCCCAGGAAGAACGCGATGATCACGTAGTGGGGCAGCGCCAGCAGCCACTTGACCAGCACCATCCCGCGGGTGAGGTGCTGCGGGTAGGCGATGTCGAGATCGGCCGGGTAGTCGTGGTCCGGGCCGAGGGTGAACGGGGGGTAGCGGTCGGTGCCCAGTGCGCCGTAGCTGTAGTACGCCACGCGCCAGCTCCAGCGCAGCACACCGACGTTGAACTCGAAGATCGAGTGCGGGTAGCGGCCGGTGATGAGGACCGCGAAGAACGCGACGACGGTGAGCACGACGAAGGCCGCCCACAGGAACGTGAGCACGACCAGGTGCGGCACCACGAGCAGCCATTTCACCAGCCAGAGGCCGCGGCTGAGCGGTTCGTCGAGGCGTCCGGTGACGCGGACGGGACCGGCGCGGCCAGGCCCGGTGTTCGTGGCGCCGGCGCTGGCCGGGCTGTCGATGGTGGATGTCATGGTGCCCCCTGGGGTGTCGGCCTCCCACCGTCGTCGCGTGTGCGCTCCGGTCAGCAGAGGCGAAAGGCCCCGAGCCGGCCGGCGGGGTCCTTCGGCACTGGTCGTCGCGTCGTCGCTCCACGCAGGGTGGCCGCATGGACATCACCGAACGGGATCGCACCCTTCTCGGCGGCCACCCGGCTGAACGGCTCGCCGCTCGGTGGTCGGCGATGTTCGTGGCCGCCGTCAGCGCTGCCTACGCCGTGGTCATGGTGGTCGGCTTCGCGTCGATGGGGAACCTGACCGATCCGCTGCCCGACCCCTATCTCGCCGTCGCCGAGGTGCTCATCCTGGTGATGGCGCCGGTGATGGTGGTGCTGATGGCGGCGGTGCACGCGTGCGCGCCGGTCCGCCTGCGCATGTTCGGCCTGGTCGCGTTCGGCTGGATGCTGGTGGCGGCCTGCCTCACGATGACCGTGCACGTGGTCCAACTGGTGATGGTGCGCCGGATCGAGCCGGAGTCGGTTCCCGGCTTCGCGCGGCTCTTCGACTTCGCGTGGCCGTCGATGCTCTACGCGGTCGACGTGGTCGCGTGGGACCTGCTCCTGGGGTTGTCGCTGGTGTTCGCCGCCGCCGTGTTCACCGGTCCCGGCCATCGCACCGCGCGACTCTGGCTGCTGGTGAGCGGAGTGCTCTGTCTCGTCGGGCTGGTCGGCCCGGCGGTCGACGTCATGGCGCTGCGGGGGATCGGGATCCTCGGCTACGTCGTGGCCTTCCCGATCGCCTGCGTCGCGTTGAACCGGGCGTTCGCGGCCGCCCCGGCGCACGACGTGGTCCCGGCGGGACGATCATGACGCTCGTCGAGCCGGCCCGCACCCACCGCGTGGTGCGGATGGTCGGGGCAGTGGTCCCGGCCGGGTCGTGGATGCGGACGCCGCGGCGGTGACCACACTCCCCGAGTGGCATCGGCTGGGGGCGGTCCACGAGCCGCCGCTGCCGTTCGACCCGAACTCCATCGAAGGGTTGCCTGAAGCGGCCACCCGCTGGCTGAGGCACGCGATCGCGCCCGGCCGCCCGCTCGCCGCGTCGACGGAGCTGACGATGCACGGCACGATCCGGATCGGAGCGTGGCGGCGCTTCACGGCCCGGCAGGTGCTCGCCCCACCCGACGGCTACGTCTGGGCGGCGACCGCGCACGTCCTCGGGATGCCGGTGACGGGCTACGACCGGCTCGAGTCCGGCACGGCCGCGATGCGGTGGCGGCTGCTCGGGGTGATCCCGGTGATGACCGCGCAGGGGCCCGAGATCGCCCGCAGCGCCGCGGGCCGGCTCGCTTCGGAGGTGGTGCTGGCCCCCACGACCTTCCGCGGCGCGACGTGGACGACCGGCGAGCGGCCCGACGTCGCGGTCGGCCTCTGGCACGTCGGCGGGGACGAGCAACGGGTCGAGATACACGTCGGGCCGGGTGGGGAGGTGCGGGACGTGCTCGTCCAGCGCTGGGGGCGCCCACCGGGCGCTCCCTACGGCCGCTACCCGTTCGGGGTCACCGTCACCGCGGAGCGGACGTTCGGCGGGATCACGATCCCGTCGGAGCTCCGGGCGGGCTGGTGGTGGGGCACCGACCGCCAGGACGAGGGCGAGTTCTTCCGTGCCGAGATCACGGGTGCGTCGTGAGGGCCGCGGGCCGGTGGCTCCGGGCCGCCCACACGGTGATCGCCGTGGCCGAGCTGACGAGCCTCACCTACGTCTGGTGGTGCGCGCTGACCGGCCGCCGCGGCCGGCTGCTGTGGCTCGCGGCCTCGGCGCTGGCGGGGGAGGGTGTGGCGTTGGTGGTCGGGAACGGTGACTGCCCGCTCGGGCCGTTGCAGAAGCGACTGGGCGACCCGGTGCCGCTGTTCGAGCTCGTGCTCCCGCCCCGGGCCGCCCGGGCCGCGGTCCCGGTCCTCACCGGCGTCGCCGGGCTGGGGCTCGCGGTCGTGGTGGTGCGGTCGGTGCCGAGCGCATGTCCGTCCGTCGTCATCGACCGCGGTCGGAGGTAACTGCGAGAGCCACGACGGACAGCCCCAGCAGGGCGAAGACGATCTCCAGCGGGTGGAAGCCGATCATCGCCAGCTCGGCGCCCTCGAACACGACGAGACCGACCCCGGCGACGATCGACAGCTCGCGGGCGTGTGCGCCGCCCCGGTGCTCCCAGACGCCGGTCGCCAGATAGCCGAGGCCGACCAGCACGGCGAGCAACAGTCCGGGGAGCCGCCAGTCGGTGAACGGGCTGCGTTCGAGGGCGGCCAGGTCGGAGAAGAGCAGAGAGCCGTCCGGTGCCACGGCGAACAGGGCCCCGCCGACAAGCGCGACGGCCCCGGTGATCAGTTCGAGTCGGACGAGCACCTGGTGGCGGTGGGAGCCGGTCGCGGTTGCGGTCAGGGGCCCACGGTCGTCGTCCGGTGCTCGCCCGAACAGAACCGAAGGTCCTGTTCCCACCGGAAGAACTGCAGGGCGAGGACGGGTGAGGAGGACGGCGTCGACCAGGTCCCCGGCGCCGGTCGCGACGACGCACGGTCCCCGGTGCTCGACGGTGTGGACCTGCGGCAGGTCGGTCAGCAGCCGGTCGTCGAACGACCGGGACGGGGTGAACCGGACGCGTGTGTAGATCCCGGCCCCGTCGGCCAGGCGCTGCGGGCTGTCGAGCGCGACGACGCGCCCACGGTCGACGAGCGCGACGCGGTCGCAGAGCCGTTGCGCCTCGTCCATGTAGTGGGTCACCAGCACGATCGTGACGCCCCGGTCGCGTACGTCCTCGACCAGTTGCCAGGTGTTGCGCCGCGCCTGCGGGTCGAGCCCGGCCGTCATCTCGTCGAATACGGCGATCCGGGGCCGGCCGAGCAGGGCGAGGGCGATGGAGAGCCGCTGCTCGAGGCCACCGGAGAGGGCCTTGTAGTAGTCATGGCGGCGGTCGCGCAGGCCCAGCGCGTCGGTGATCTCGTCGAGGTCGGCGGGCTGCCGGTAGAAGGAGTGGAACAGGTCGAGGATCTCCCCGACCCGTAGCTGGCCCGACGCGCGGTGTCTCCACGCGCCGGCTCTCGTCGGTCCGTCCAGTCATCCGGGTCACGGGCGACGCCGCTCGTCCGGTCCGGACGTCATGGGCAGGGTCGTTCGCCCCCACGTGCCCGGGATCGTGACGAATCCGGCGTGCATGCGCCCCTGCTCACCTGTCGCCCGGGTTGTTCCCGCCGGTGCCGAGGGTTCCGCCTTCGCTCTCCCAGACGAGCTCGGCACGCGTGGATGGGGTTGTCAGTGTCCGCGACCGATCGACCACCTCGTCGCCCGTCAACGGCGGCGAGCCCTCCTCGCGGGCAGCCACGAGATCGCCGCTACGGGCGTTCCACGCTGCTCCGACGGCGACGCCGACGCCGGCTCCGAGGAGGAGCCCGAACGCGATCCCCGGTCCACCGCCGACGAGGACGCCGATCGTCATGCCGATGCCGGCCCCGAGGGCGATAGCGGTGCCCGTGAACGTGGGATGTGTCCCGGTCGAGCGGCGGCGGGGCCCGTCCGGTGCGGTCATGGACAACACACTCGTCCGGTCAGGCGGTCGCGGGCAGGGTCTTCCGCCTTCACGCACCCGGGATCTGCGCTCGATGCGGTCGGCCGGCCACACAACGACAAGCAGGATGGGGGGCCAGCCTGCTCACCAACCGCTGCACGAGGCAGGGCCGGAAGGCCGGGGCTTGGGCGCATCGTGCCCGAGTGGCGGAAATGCCCGATCGTGTCGTGCCGGTTTCGTCCCTGGTCGGGCCGTTCGGCCCCTCGTGGAGTGGTGTCGCGCCGACGTCCACTGCGCAGGACAGCCCACCTGGAGGACATCGCATGGTCGTCACCGCATCACCCGACCGGCACGACCCAGCCGGGATCGGACGCCGCTCGGTGCTGCGTGGCCTGGGCACCGCCGGGTTGACCGTGCTGGTGGCCGGGACCGGCGTCGCCGGCTACCGCGCCTACGACAACGGCGTGCTCGACCCCGGAGCCGGCACCGCCTACGACGCCTGGGACAGCTGGCGCAGCGACCCCGGACCGGCCGGTGCCGTCGCGGCGGCGATCCTGGCCGCCAACCCGCACAACACCCAGCCCTGGAGCTTCCTCGTCGCCCCCGACGGTGTCGACGTGTTCAGCGACCCCTCGCGGCGGCTGATGCAGGTGGACCCGCTGCTGCGGGAGCACCACGTCGGGCTGGGGTGTGCGCTGGAGAACCTGGTCCTGGCGGCCGAGGCCCGCGGCTACCGGACCGCCGTCACGCTGCTGCCCGACGCCGGCGATCCCGCCCACGTCGCACGGGTGGTGCTCACGCCGGGTGCGCGTCGGACGTCGGTGCTGCACGACGCGGTCGGCGACCGGCACTCCGACCGCGGCCCCTACACGGCGGCCCCGGTTCCGGCCGGGATGCTCGCCGCGCTGACGTCGGGCAGCGACCCGCCGCCCGATGTCGGGGTCCGCTGGTTCACCACCGCGCCGGAGAAGGCAACGATGGGCGCGCTGTTGCTCGACGCCGCGCGGGCCGTCGTGGGCGACATCGAGCAGTCGACCGAGGCGTTCGCCTGGTTCCGCAACGACCGCGACGCCATCGACCGCCACCGCGACGGCCTCACCCTCGACGGCCAGGGTCTCGCACCGGTCACCCTCGCGCTCGGCAAGCTCCTCCCGGCCACCTCGCGTAGCGCCGGTGACCAGTTCTGGCTGACCCAGACCGAGACCGTGCACACCGCGACCGCCGCCGCCTACGGGGTCGTCACCGTCACCGACCCCGACGACGTCGCGCAGCGGCTCGCCGGCGGCCGCGTGCTGCAGTCGGTCCACCTGGCCGCCACGGTGGCCGGGCTCGGGATGCAGCACCTCAACCAGGTCACGGAGCGGATCGACCGGGAGCGCACGCAGCGGCGGCCCGCTACGTTCGCCCCGCGGCTGGACGCGCTGCTCGCGCAGCCCGGTCGGCAGGTGCTGGCCACGTTCCGGGTCGGTTCACCGTCGCGCCCGGCCCGGCGCAGCCCCCGCCGTCCCCTCTCCGAGGTGATCCGGTGACCGCCGTGGCGCAGCGCCACGCGATCGGTGCGGCGGTGGGCGCGATCGGTGGGACGCTCGCGGTGCTGGCCGGGGTGGTCCAGGTACTCGTCGGCTCCCGCATCCCGGAGTGGTCGGGCGCGAAGGATGATCCGCTGGTTCTCGGCCTGGTCACCGTGGTGCTCGGCGCCGTCGCGCTGGTCGGGGCTCGCTCGCTGCGGGGAGAGGGACACGGCTCGCCGGGACGGCGAGCCGCGTCCGTGGCGGCCGTGCTCGTGCCCGCGGGCCTGATCCTCACCACGGTCGGGCGGCTCGGCTTCCTGCCGTGCGCGCTGCTGGTGATCGCGGCCGGCTGTGTCGTCGGGGACGTCCGCGAGGTCGGCCGCGTCGTGGCGATGCACGCGCGCCCCGTGCTGCTGAGCGTCCTCGGTGGCGTCCTGGTGCTGATGGCGGCGAGCGCGGCGCCGGTGCTGACCGTGGTCGTCGGTGTGGCCGGCGGGCTGCTGGCCGGGGTGGCCGCGTGGGTGCCGCGCCGTGCGCTGCGGATCGCCCTCGTCACGGTCGGGACGGTGCCGTTCGCGGCGCTGACCTGGTGGGCTGTGGTGCCCGCACTGCTCGCCGTCGTCGCCGTCGGGATCGCCGTGCTGCGACCCGTAGGGGGCCTGTGGTGACCCGCAGGCTGCCGACGGTCGTCATCGCGCTGGTCGGGCTGCAGGGCTTGCTGGGGCTCGTCCTGGCGGACGCGTACCGGGACGCGGAGCCGATCCGGACGACCTGGCTCGGCAACGACGCGGTGACGCTGCTGGTGGCCGTGCCGCTGCTCGCCATGACGGCCGTGCTCGCCCGGAAGGGGTCCGTCCGCGCGGCGCTCGTGTGGCTGGGGCTGCTCGCGTACGTCGCCTACAACGACGCTTTCTACCTGTTCGGAGCCGCCCTGAACGCGTTCTTCCCGCTCTACGTGGCGCTGTTCGTGCTGCCGGTGGTCGTCCTGGTCGCAGCGCTGGTGCGGCTGGACGTCGCCGCGGTGGGCGCGGCCTTCCCACCGGGGACGCCCGTCCGGGTCGTCGGCGGCTATCTCGTCGTCGTCGGGGCCGGGCTCGCTGCGGTCTGGCTGAGCTTCTGGGCCGGCTACGTCGTCACCGGGCGGGCCGTGCCGATCGGGCCGGAGGCGTTCCGCACCGTCGCGGCACTGGACCTGGCCGTGCTCGTGCCCGCGCTGGTTGTCGGAGGGATACAGCTATGGCGTCGGCGGCCCTGGGATACGTCCTGGCCGTCGCCGCCGGGGTCGGTAGCTCGCTGTACCTGCTCGTGCTCGGGGGCAACTCCGTGGTCGCAGTCGTGCGCGGGCTCAGCCCTGCACCCGGTGAGCTGCCGCTGTGGGGCCCCCTCGCCCTCGCCACCGCCGCAGCGACCATGGTGCTGCTCACCCACGTCCCACGCCACGAACGACGAAAGGAACCGGCATGACGGCGAGTGCCGCCCGGTGGATTCGGCAGCCGACCGGGCCGGAGCTGGCCGGCCAGATCGGTGCCGTTCTCGCCGATCTGCCGCGGTTCCTCACCGCACCGCTCTACCGGCGCCGTCACCTCTGCTGGGGCGCCGCCTCCGAGGAGGGGGCCTCGTCCCTGCCCGGTGACGAGTTCCTGCCGTCGGCACGGTTCGTGTGCACCCGCGCGGTGACGATCACCGCCCCGCCTGCGGCGGTGTGGCCGTGGCTTGTGCAGGTGGGGTGCGGTCGGGCCGGATGGTACAGCCACGACCTGCTCGACAACCTGGCCCGGCCCAGCGCCCGGGAGATCGTGCCCGAGCTGCAGCACCTGGAGATCGGGCAGCGCGTGCCGATGGCTCCCGGTGTGCCCACGGAGCTGAACTCGTTCCGGGTCGAGGGGTTCGAGACCGATCGTTGGCTGCTCTGGCGCAAGCCCGACAGCACCTGGTCGTGGACGCTGACGGACCTCGGGGACGACCGGACCAGGCTGGTGACGAGGGTGCACGCCGTCGTGGACCGCCGGCATCCCGTGACGGCCGCGCTCGGGATCGTGCTGATGGAGTTCGGCGACTTCGCGATGATGCGCCGGATGCTGCTCGGCATCGCCGAGCGTGCCGGTTCCCAGCACCGGACCGGAGCGGTGTCATGACCGCCGATCTCGTCGCGGGCCCTCCGGTCGTCCGGCACCCCTACCGGTTCGTGGCCGCGCTGGAAGGCATGATCCTCCTCGTCTACCTGGCGGCCGGGACCGTCGCCCAGATCTCGGGGCTCACCGGCCTGTGGCTCTACGCGATCGCCAACACCGTGCTGACGCTGGCCGTCGCGGTGATCCTGACGGTGACGGGCCGGTGGCAGAGCATCGGCTTCCGCGCGCCGCGCCGACGCAGGGACCTGTTGTGGTTCGTCGTGCCGTTCCTCCCGGTGATTCTCAACCTGGTCCCTGGCCTGCAGTTCACCGGTGCAGCCGAGGTGACGGGCCTCCTGCTGCTCGCGCTGATGGTCGGCTTCGTCGAGGAGTCGGTGTTTCGTGGACTGATGCTCACCGCCCTTCGCGTAACCGGTGTGTGGCGCGCGATCATCGTGACCTCCGTGCTGTTCGGGTTGACGCACCTGGCGAACGTGCTGGCGGGCGCGACGGTGCTCGAGACCGTCAGCCAGGTGGTCTACACGATCGCCTTCGGTGTCGCTTTCGCCGCGCTGGTCCTGAGGACGGGCATGATCTGGCCCCTGGTGCTCGCGCACGCCGCCATCGACGCTGCCTACTTCCTCCAGGTGCCGGGCTTCGCGCTCGGCACGCTCTGGACGGTGGTCATCAACCTGGGCGCGACCGTCGGATTCGGCGCCTACGGGATCATCGTGATCCGCCGCGGACGAGGCTGCCGAGACCAGCGTGACGGAGGGCGAAGATGGATGAGGCGCAGGCCCTACGGCCTCGCCGGACATCACCGCGCCCATCGACCGCGCAAGCGACGGTGAAGCACGTCAACCGCGGTCGAGTCGTGGTCGCGTCGTAACAGCGCGACCACGAGGATCGCGGTGGCGACATTGGCCAGCTCGTACCAGCCGAGGAACGGAGCGAGGGCGACGAGCTGCAGCAATGCCGCGATCAGCCCGAGTCGCACCAGCCGGCCCTTGGACAGCAGCAGGAGCGCAACGCATGCCTCCCAGACGACCAGGGCCACCGTGAACGCGCCGCCGATCGGTTGCGCCAGGAACTCGGGGATCCATGCGAATCCCGGCCAGGAGAGCGCGGCCAGGCCACTGTAGGCCCCCGCTGGGTCCTGCAGCGTGACGAGCACGTTCACCCCCGCCATCGCGGCGAAGTACCCACCGAGTGCGAAGCGGGCAACCGTGTGCCAGCCGTCCGCCGTGCGATGCGGAGCGGCCGGAACCGACCGCAAGCCCGACCGTCGAACCGAGGACGGGTTCGTCATACCTGCAGAGTCGCATCGACGCGGGCGAACCGCGCGAGGCATACGTCCCGTCACCGCTGCCGGACTGCCCATGACGAGCGGCGCCGTAGGGGTCACCCGATCCGGCCGGATGACCCACAGGCCGGCGGCTCGTCGACCTTGCGCTCAGAGGGTGAACCGGCCCAGCCAGCTGGCCTGAGCCCCGGAGTCGCCGATCAGGTACACATCGTAGAGCGTCGCGGCGGCGGCTACGACCGCCAGCACGGCGATGACGACGCCGATCGTCGACGAGGTGGGGGCGAGGAAGGTCCGCCGCGGTGTGCGGGTTGCGGTGCCCGGTCCGACCGCGACCTGTGCGCCGGTGCGGCGGGACTCGCGGGTGCGCCACCACACGATCACGGCGAGGACGGCGACGGGTATCGCGACGTAGAGCGCGGTGTCGCCGAGCTCGGTGTGCTCACGCAGGGCCGTGGTCTCGGGGACGCGCCTTTCCAGCCACTCCCCAGCGTCGGTGGTCAGGGGGACCAGCCCGAGCACGACCGCTGCGAGCACGGCGTTGGGGCCCGCCATCCGGCGAGCGATGGCGGGCCGCAATGCGCTCGCGGCCAGGATCAGGGCCGCCAGCGGGAGCAGGACGACGACGGCGTGGACGAGCAGGATGTGGGCGGGCAGGCCGTTCAGGGTGGTCATGGGTTCCTCGTGACGGGTGACAACGGATGATTCGGACTTCGGTGGCTCCCCGGGCCGCCGCGTCAGATGACGCCGCGGTGCTGCAGGAACCGGAAGTCGGCGGTGCCAGGCAGGACCGGGAGCCAGCAGGTCAGCAGCAGGAACGTCAGGACGTCGCTACCGACGCGGTCGGCGCCACACCCAGCGCGCTCAGACCCGCGATCATGGTGGTGTCCGTCGCCGTCGGCGATCCCGTGGCCGTCACCGTCCGAGGGTTCCCGCACGGTCGGCGGCCGGCGCCCTGGCGGACGGGGGGGTGTGGGGATGCGGTGCGTGGACCACAGTCACCGGGCACGGGGCGTGCAGGACGCAGCGCCGGCCGACCGCGCCGAGCAGCATCCCGGCGAGGCTGCCGCGTCGGTGCGTGCCGATGACGAGCAGGTCGGCGCCGGTGGCGGCGTCGAGCAGCGTTGTGGCGGGGTCACCCTCCGCGACGCGCACCGTCACCGGGGGCCAGGGACCGGGCCGCTCGGCCAGCACGTCGCGGACCGCGTTCGCGGTGCGGTCGTGCAGCAGTTCGTGCAGCACCCGGGGGAGAGCATCGGGTGCGCCCAGCGGCGGACCACCGAGGACCCCGGCCCAGGGGCCGGCGTCCTCGCCCACGGTGACCACCTCGACGACCGCGCCGCGCCGCGCCGCCTCGGCGAGCGCGTGGCGGAACGCAGCGAGCCCACCGGCCGAGCCGTCCACGCCGACGACGATGCGTCCGGTGCTCTCGTTCATGACTGCTCCTCGCGATCCGCCCGCCCGCCGGGTGACCAGCCGAGGGTCCCGCCCGGTCGCGTCGCGGAGAACCGGCCGGAAGTCCCCTGTCGGCAGCCGGTGGTCCCCTCAACGGCCGGTCGCGGGCAGCACGTTCCGGGCCAGCCAGTCGACGATGCACGCGGCCACTCGTTCGGGTACCTGCACCTGCGGCAGGTGACCCGCCCCGGCCAGCTCGACGTAGGTCCAGCTCGGCTGCTGCCGTGCCGTGGCCCGTGCCGCGCTGACGGGGACCAACCTGTCCATCTCGCCGTGCACGAGCAGCACCGGTGCGGTGATCGACGCCATCGCCCGGCGGTAGGCCCCGGGGCGGGCCAGTAAGCACGCCAGCGACCGCGACGCGGACAGGAAGGCCCGGTCCATGCCGGCGACGTCGGACTGGCGGTCGACCATCCTCACCGACCGCTCGACCAGCTCCGCGGAAAGGGCGTCGCGGTCGACCCCACACAGTTCCAGGGTCTCGTCGACGGTGGCCCGTGCGCCGATGCGCCGCCGTCGCGTGCGGCGCATGCGCTCGCCCACGCCGGGCAGCGCGTAGAGGACGAGCCTCGCGGCGTCTCTCGGTGAGCGCAGGACGCGGGCCGGGGCCGGGAGGGCCGGGTCCAGCAGCACGAGCGCCGACACCAGCTCGGGCATCCGGGCGGCGAGCAGGACGCAGACCAGTCCACCCATCGAGTTGCCCACCAGCACCGCCGGCCCGTCGCAGTGCTCGCGCAGGAAGCCGGCGAGCGCCGCGACGTTGCTGCGGATCGTCGCGGGGCGCCCGGTGGGCGCGCTCAGCCCGAAGCCGGGCAGGTCGACCGCCAGGACCCGGGCGCGGGGGGTGAGATGGGGCGCGAGCAGGTCCCAGTTGAGGTGCGATCCGCCGAGCCCGTGGACGAGCACCAGGACCGTCCCACCGGGTCTGCCTCCCGCGTCGAGCCAGTGCAGCGCCCCGGTCACGGGAGCGCACCACCGGGAGTGGACGTCGCCGGCCGTCCCGGAGCACGGCCCGGCAGGAGAGGGAGGTGCCCGCCGATCCAGAAGCAGGTCGTGATCGCCGCAGCCGCCACGAGAGGGGCCTTGACCTCGGCGGGTGCGGGTAGCAGCCGGGCGGCGCTCGCCAGGACCATGAGGACGGGCCCCTGGATCACGAAGGCGGTGAACGCCGCGCGGGTCCAGCGGGTGGCCCGGTGCCCGGTCCCGGCCAGGCGGCGTTCGGCGAGGCCGACGAGCCAGACGGACCCGGCGACCACGAGCACACCCTCGACGGTCGCGGTCGCCAGGGACTGCCAGTGCCATCCGCCGAGGAACGGGCCCGCGTCCGTGGCCACGTCGCGCACCCCGGCGGCGAGCGCGGCCACCGGCAGCACGACGAGAGCGGTCACGGTCGCCCGTCCGCTCCAGCGGCGCACCCGGTCAGGGACGTGCCGGGCCCAGCCTTGCCGGGCCGCGGCCACGCCGAGGAGGAACAGGCCGAGGCACTGGGGCCACTGCCACAGATGCAGGTCGGCGATCTGCCCGCTGCGCGCGGGGATCCCCAGCCGGACGACGAACGACGCGCCGGCCACCGCGAGCACGGCAGCCGCGACGTGGACGCCGGTCAGGGCCCGCTTGCTGCGCGAGGGACGCCAGCAGGCGAAGGCGACGGAGTAGAGCAGCAGCACGAGGGCGAACCACAGCGAGCCGGAGTCCAGCAGGGGGTGGCGGTGGGTCAGCACCCACCAGGGGGAGATGTTCCGGCCGGCCGCGGTGTAGGCGAGCCACACCGACAACGGCCACACCAGCACCGCCGACACGAGCCAGGGCAGGCCCAGGCGCAACATCCGGTCGTGCACGTAGCGCCGGGGGCCGTGGCGCGTGACGGCCTGCTCGGTCACCAGGCCCGCGATGAAGAAGAACACCCCGATCACGAACAGCCCGGTGGGGCCGATGACCGCGACGAGCCCCAGTTCGTCGAGTGGGGTGAACGTCACCTCACGGACCTCGTCGTAGGCCCAGCCACCGACTGCCGTGTAACCCAGTAGCGCGTGCCCGCCGATCACCCACGCGACGAGGAGCGTCCGCAGGTTGTCCAGGTGGGGCAGGCGCACGGCGTGACCGTGGTCCTCGTCGGTCGGCACAGGACCAGCGTTGCCGACAGGACGGCCCTTCCCCCAGAGGACAACGCCTCCCGGATCCGGGACCCAGCCGGCCGGCTCGTGGACGAGGACGTGAACCGCGGCGGGTCGGGCAGGATCTGCCTGCCGAACGTGCCCGCGCCACGCCACCGCGCGGCGCGGCAGGTCGCCGACCCCGCTGCGACCGGCGACGGCCGCGGGGGCTGGAGAGCAACCGGGTCAGGCCGCCTACTGTCCACAAAGGACACGCCGTGGAACGTGAGAACGGAAAACGGTGGTTGACGCTGACCGGTGCCGGTAGGCATCTGTGCAGGTCAACCACCGTTTCCGGGGTCTGTCAGCAGGTCAGGGGCCCGCCCCGATCAGACGTCGTAGTAGAGCGCGAACTCGTAGGGGTGCGGGCGCAGGCGCAGGGGGTCGATCTCGTTCTCCCGCTTGTGCGCGATCCAGGTCTCGATGAGGTCGGGGGTGAAGACGCCCCCCTCGAGCAGGTAGTCGTGGTCGACCTCGAGGCGGTCCAGCACCGCGTCCAGGCTGCTGGGGACCTGTGCGATCTCCTTGGCCTCCTCGGGCGGGAGCTCGTAGAGGTCCTTGTCGACGGGCGCGGCCGGCTCGATCTTGTTCTTGATGCCGTCCAGGCCGGCCATCATCATCGCCGAGAATGCCAGGTACGGGTTGCCGGACGAGTCCGGGCAGCGGAACTCCAGCCGCTTCGCCTTCGGGTTGTTGCCCGTCAGCGGGATGCGGATGCAGGCCGAGCGGTTGCGCGCGGAGTACACCAGGTTGACCGGCGCCTCGAACCCGGGCACCAGGCGGTGTTAGGAGTT
>CAXTTN010000012.1:12972-41746 GCA_964247105.1 uncultured Pseudonocardia sp. | reverse complement strand
GTCCGCATCGCGGCCTCCAGCGCCGCATCCGTATCGAACTCCCTGGGCCGGCCCACGGTGTGATGGTGCCTGTTCCTGATCGATCGGTCAAGTACGGGGTCGGGGGGTTCAGCCGGTCCAGGCGCCGACGGCCACGAGCGCGACGGTGACCAGGACGAGCACGGTTCCGGCCCCGAGCAGCAGCTCGCGCCGGCCCGCCGACCGCGGCTCGCCGGTGCGCGGGTCGACGATCCGGTCGACCGGGACGAGCGCGATGCCGGTGGCGAGCGCCACGACGGCCGCGGCGAGAACCAGCCAGGCCGGGAGGCCGAGGAGGTCGGCGCCGCGGCCGGTCCGGAGCGCGGCCGCGGCGAGCAGCGCCCCCGCCCCCGTGGACCCGATCGTGACGGCCGCGATCGTCAGCACCCGGCGCCGGCGCGGGACCGCCGGCTGCGGTGCCGCCCACCGCCGCGCGTACTCGGCCGGCGGGCCGAACGCGTCCCGGGCGGTCTCCCCGGACGCCGCGACGTGGGCCTCCACCTCGGCCAGGATCTCCCCGATGCGGGCGCCGCGGACCCCCTCGCGGTAGAGGTGTGCCGTGAGGTCGCGGGTGTACGCGCGGGTGGCGGCGTCCGGCCCGGCGGCCCGGCCGTCACCGGCGTGTTCTGTGGTGTCCATCGTCGATCGCCTCTTCCTGCGACGGTTCGGGGCCTTCCGGGGTGAGGAGGCCGGCCACGCGGCCGGTGAAGGTCAGCCAGTCGCCGCGGCGTCGCCGCAGCTCCCGGCGTCCTTCGGTGGTGGCCGTGACGAGCTTGCGGCCGGGGCCGCCGTCGCCCGCCACCCACTCGCTCGCCAGGAGGTTCTGCTCCTCCAGCCGGCCGAGGACCGGGTAGAGCGTGCCGCCCTTGACCTCCCCGAGGCCCGCGGCCTGCAGCTGCCGTGTGACCTCGTAGCCGTGGACCGGCCCGGCGCGGCAGACGAGCGCCAACACGGCGAGCTCCAGGGTTGCCCGCGTCCACGACGGCGGCCAGTTCGCGGTGGCGACCCTGTCCTCGCTCACATCTGAACCGTACGCCTATCTAGTAAGTCTCGCAACCTACTACGGGGTGCTGATCAGCACCCCGGCGACCGCCTTCGCGGCCGTGGTCAGGGTGCTCGACGGCACGCCGCGCCTGCTCCGGACCGTCATCGGCAGGGGGGCCGCCGCCGGGAGGTCGGCCCGCTCGACCAGCCCCTCCGGCGTGTGGCCCATCGTGGCCAGCAGCGCCACCCCGAGCCCGGCCCTGGCCGCGGCCAGCACCCCGGCGAGGTAGGCCGCCTCGGCGGCGACGGCCACGGTGTGCCCGGCCAGCTCCAGCGTCGTGACGGCCCGGTCGCGCAGCGCGCACGGCTCGTCGAGGCCCACCAGCGGCACGGGACCCGGCGGTGGCTCCCAGCCCGGCGCGGCGTACCAGCGCACCTCGAGCAGGCCCGCGTCGGCGGACCGCTCGTCCCTGCCCGTCGCGAGCAGCAGCGCGAGGTCGAGCTCGCCGCGGTCCAGCGCGGCACGCAGCCCGGCGCCCCGGTCGATCCGGTAGCGGACCGGGCCGTCGAGCACCGCGGTCAGCCGGGGCAGGAGCTGGTCGGCGGCGTGCTCGGTCGAACCGACCGTCAGCTCGACGGGCGGGGTCTCGGCCAGCCGGGCGAGCACGTCGTCGTGCAGGGCGAGGATGCGCCGGGCCTCCGCGAGCAGCACCTCCCCGGCTTGGGTGAGCCGGGACGACCTCCCCACGCGCTCGACCAGCGCCCGCCCGCAGGTGGCCTCCAGCCGCCGCAGGTGGTGGCTGACCGTGGGCTGGCTGACGTGGAGCGCGGCCGCGGCCCGGTGGAACCCGCCGCAGTCCGCGACGGCGACCAGGCTGCGCAGCGCGACGACGTCGAGGGTGCGGGTCGGTGGGCTCACGGACGAAGTCCAGCAGAACCGATCGGCTTCTTCTATCGAAAGTGATTACAACTGCGAGTTGGACGCGCCGACAACGGGCTGTCACGATCTGTGCATGCCTTCGCCGCGCCCGGCCGCGCCGCTCACCTGTGTGGGTGGCTCGCGTCTGCGCAGGCGGTCCGTCGCCCTCACGCGGCGGCTCGCGATCGACCTCGTCCGGACCTCGGCCGGCACCTGTCGTCCCGGCTGCCCCTGCTGACGCCTGCTCGGCGTTCACCACACCTCTGACGAGCGGCACGGTCTCCGACACCGCTGCCGCGTCGGTGCCGAGGTCGGCCCACGGCTGTCCTGATGGTCCGTCCCGGCCTCGGCACCCGTGTGTCCGCACGTCCCCCCACCCGTTCCGTGAAAGGACGAGCCATGGCCCGTCAGCTGAAGCTCGGCGCCGTCCTCATGGGCGTCGGCGGCCCCGGCCAGCACGACGTCTGGAAGCACCCGGAGATCCCCGGCGACGCGAGCGTCGACATCCGCTGGTACGTCGAGCGTGCGCGGCAGGCGGAGGAGGCGCTGTTCGACCTCGTGTTCATCGTGGACAGCGCGTTCATCACGCCGGACTCCCCGCCGCACTACCTCGCCCGGCTGGAGCCGCTGACCCTGCTGTCCGCGCTGGCCGTGTCGACCACGCACATCGGTCTCGTCGGCACGGTCAGCACCAGCTACAACAGCCCGTTCAACCTGGCGCGGCGGTTCGCCTCCCTGGACGTCATCAGCGGGGGCCGGGCCGGCTGGAACGTCGTCGCCACCGGCGACGGCGGGACCGCCGCGAACTACAGCCGCGACGAGCACTACGACCACCCGACCCGGTACTCGCGGGCGCTGGAGTCGGTGCGGATCTGCCAGGGCCTGTGGGACTCCTACGAGGACGACGCGTTCCCCCGCGACATCGAGACCGGCGTGTTCGTCGACCCGGACCGCCTGCACCGGCTCGACCACCGCGGCGAGCACTTCAGCGTCCGCGGCCCGCTCAACCTGACCCGGTCGCCCCAGGGCCACCCGGTGATCTTCCAGGCCGGGGACTCGGAGGAGGGGCGCGACTTCGGGGCGGCGGTCGGCGAGGGGATCTTCACCCACTCCGCCACCCTCGAGCAGGGCCTGGCCTTCGCCGAGGACATCCGGCGCCGCGCCGCGGCCAAGGGCCGCGATCCCCGGCACGTCGTCGTCCTGCCCGGGTTCGAGCCGATCGTCGCCGACACCGACGCGGAGGCCCGGGCGATCGAGGAGCGCAGGCGCACCGACCGCGACTTCGCGAAGGACCTGGCCCAGTTCGGCCGCCCCTTCGGCTGGCACGACTTCAGCCGCTACGACCTCGACGCCCCGTTCCCGGACGTGGAGCAGTACGGCCGGGGCAACTTCGGCAGCCAGACCGCGACGATCGTCCGGGTCGCGCGGGAGGAGAACCTCACCCTGCGCGAGGCCGTGCGGCGGTTCTCCGGCCCGCCCCCGGCCCCGTTCGTGGGCAGCCCGCTCACGGTGGCCGACCGCATCCAGGAGTGGTTCGAGGCGGGCGCCCTCGACGGGCTGAACGTGCACGTCACCGTGCCCAGCGCGTTCGCCCGCTTCACCGACGAGGTGCTCCCGATCCTGCGCGCGCGGGGCCTGGTCCGCTCCGGGTACGAGTCCAGCACGCTGCGCGGCAACCTCGGGCTGCCCGTCCCGCGCAACGTCCACACGGTCGCCCGCGAACAGTCGTCCCAGCTCACCGCGTGACCCGCCCACCGATCGGAGAGACATGACAACCCACAGGAGACGGCGACCGCTCGCCGTCACGATCGCGGCGGTGGTGGCCCTCATCGGGACGGTCGTCGCGGGCTGCGGGAGCAGTGCGGCGGCCGGCGGGGCGAGCGAGGCCACCATCCGCTGGGGGACCAAGCAGATCCAGGCGAGCTGGGATCCGGTGGTGACCGGGTCCACCGGGGCGACGATCCTGCTGACCCCGATCTACGAGTCGCTGTTCACCATCGACGGCAACCGGAAGATCATCCCGGCGCTGGCGAAGGACTACGTCTACAACGCGGCGGGCGACCAGATCACCATCCACCTCAAGCCCGGCCTGACCTTCCAGGACGGGTCACCGGTGGACGCCGACGCCGTCAAGTTCAACATCGACCGGATCAAGACCCAGGACAACTCGGCGCTCAAGGGTTCCTACAACAACGTCAGGACCGCGACGGTCGTGGACCCCCTGACGGTCCGGCTGGACCTCGGCCAGCAGGACTACCAGATCCCCTACCTGCTCTCGGTGCGCGGCGGCATGCTGCCCAGCAAGGTGGCGGCCCAGGCCGACGCGGGCAAGCTCAACACCTCGACCCCCGTGGGCGCCGGGCCGTTCAAGGTCGTCGAGTACCAGCCGGAGTCGAAGATCGTCCTGGAGAAGTGGGACGGCTACTGGGACGCGGCGAACATCAAGGTCGACCGGATCGAGATCAACTTCGGGATCGACCCGTCGACGCTGGTCGCCGGCCTGCAGTCGGGCGTCTACAACTGGGCCCAGCTCGACCCGCAGCAGGCCGGCGAGGCGAGGTCCGCCGGGCTCGACGTGCTCGCGGGCTTCGACCGGAACTGGGGCTCGTCGTTCCTGTCGGTCAACCGCAACAAGGCCCCGTTCACCGACCCGGCCGTCGTCGAGGCCATCCGGTACGCCGTCAACCCCGAGGAGTTCTCCCAGAAGCTGGGCTTCGGCCTCGGCCAGCCCGCGCGCCAGCCCTTCCCGACCGGCCACCCGGCCCACGTCGCCGCGCTGGACGCCGAGCACCCCTACGACCCGGCCAAGGCGAGGGACATCCTGGCCAAGGCCGGCTACACCGACGGCCAGATCTCCTTCGACCTCAACGGCATCGCCGGGTTCTTCGACCAGACCGCGGAGGTGCTGCAGCAGCAGCTCAAGGCGGTCGGCATCACCACCAACCTGAAGCTGCTCGACCAGTCGAACTGGGCCAAGGGCTACTACGGCAAGACCGACGCGGCGTCGCTCTTCGGCTACGTCGGCCGTGACTCGCACGTCCAGGCCCTCACCGAGCACTACGACGCGGGCGGCGTGCTGAACCTCAGCTCGCCCTACACCTCGCCGCAGTTCCAGGCCGCGCTCAAGGCCGTGCGCGCCACCCCGATCGACGCGCCGGACTACGGGACCAAGCTGCAGGCGGCGGCGCAGGCGGGCTACGAGAACGGGACCACGGTGTCGCTCTACAGCTACCCGACCGTCGTGGCCAAGGACAAGTCGATCTCCGACCCACCCGCCATCGACGGCTACCAGAGCTGGAAGGGCGTCCAGATCACCTCGAGCGGCTGAGCCTCGCGCCGACGCCTCCCGACGATCCCGGAGAACCCGTGACCACCGCACCGTCCGCACTCCCGCCCGGACCGCCGGGTCGCCGACCCAACCTGCCGGTCTACCGGGCCGGTCGGGTCCTCGCCTCGGTCGCCCGGCCGCTGACCATCTTCGTGCCGGTCTTCCTCCTCGGCACCTTCTTCACCTTCCTGCTCGGGCACCTGTCCGGCCGCAACCCCGCCTACATCCAGCTCGGGGACGCCGCGACCCCGGAGGCGGTGGCCGCCGTCGAGCACGGGTACGGCCTCGACCGCCCCTTCGCGGAGCAGTACCTGAGCTGGCTCGGCCGGATCGCGCACGGCGACCTCGGCGAGAGCTGGTTCAACGGGCACAGCGTCGCCCAGGTGCTCCTCGACCGCGCGGCGATCACCCTCTCCGCGGCCGGGCTCGCCCTGGTGATCGGGGTGGTGGTCGGGTTCGTCCTCGGCGCGCTGGCCGCGCGCTTCCACACCCGCTGGATCGACCGGGCCGTCACCGGCTTCACCACCGCGATCTCCGTCCTCCC
Source organism: uncultured Pseudonocardia sp. (assembly GCA_964247105.1). Classification (GTDB taxonomy): domain Bacteria; phylum Actinomycetota; class Actinomycetes; order Mycobacteriales; family Pseudonocardiaceae; genus Pseudonocardia. The sequence goes on along the minus strand of CAXTTN010000012.1, from coordinate 35,953 downwards.
GCCGTTCATCGTCGGGATCGCGCTCGTGGCGGTGGTCGGGGTGAGCCTGCACCTGCTGCCCGCGGCGGGCTACGTCCCGATCGGGCGCGGCGTGTGGCCGTGGCTCAGCCACCTGATCCTGCCGGCGCTGGCGCTGAGCTTCGACACCGTCGCCGACGTCGCGCGCCAGCTCCGCGACGGGCTCGTGTCGGCCGGCCGCGAGAACTACGTGACCGGGGCGGTCGTGCGGGGGCTCGGCGGCCGCCGGATCTTCTTCGTGCACAAGCTCCGCAACGGCATCGGGCCCGCACTGGCGGTACTGGGCCTGAAGTTCCCGAACCTGCTGGGCGGCGCGGTGGTCACGGAGGCGATCTTCGGCCTGTCCGGCTTCGGGGTCTTCGCGAGCCAGGCGGCGGTCCGCGGCGACGTCCCGTCCGTGCAGGGCGTGCTCGTCGTCTCGGTCGTCCTCGTCGTGGTGTTCAACCTGATCGTGAACGTCGTGCTGAACCGCCTGGTCCCGTCCGCGGCGCGGGGGGTGTGAGCGATGCTCACGGTCCTGATCAGGCTCACCGGCGCGCGGATCGCCCTCGCGCTCCTCGCGGTCATCGCGGTGATCACCGTGTTCGGCCCCTGGCTGGCCCCCTTCGACCCGCTCCAGGGCACCGACCTGACCCTGGCCGCACCGTCGGCGGCGCACTGGCTGGGCACCGACTACCTCGGCCGCGACGTGCTGAGCCGGATCCTCGCCGGTGCGCCGCTGAGCATCGTCAGCACGCTGGAGGTGGCCGGGATCGCGCTGGTGATCGGCACGATCCCGGGCATCCTGTCGGTCTACCTGGGCTCGGTCTTCGAGTGGCTGTCGCTGCGCGTCATCGACACCCTCGTCGCCCTGCCGTTCCTGGTGTTCGCCGTCGCCATGACGGCGCTGCTGGGCAACGGCATCACCCAGGCGATGGTCGCGGTCGGGCTGCTGGTCGCGCCGCTGTTCTACCGGGTCGCCCGCGCGGCGACGCTCACGGTGGCCCGGTCCCAGTACGTGGAGGCCGCGCTCCTCGCGGGCGCGTCCACCGCCTGGATCGTACGTCGGCACGTGTGGGCGAAGGTCCTGCCGCCGATCGCGATCACGCTGGCGAGCACGCTCGGCGTCGGCCTGGTGGTGATCTCGAGCCTGACCTTCCTGGGCATCGGCGTCCAGCCGCCGACCCCCACCTGGGGCGGGATCCTCGCCTCCGACCTGGAGTACCTGGCGCAGAAGGCGTACGCGCCGGTCTTCCCGACCGTCCTGATCCTCGTCACCGTCCTGGCCTTCAACCTGCTCGCCGACGCCATCCGGGACGCCACCGGCGCGTCGGGCCGGGTGCTCGTCGGCGCGCGCGAGGCGAGGTCCAACCGGGCGAGACGGCTCGCGTCATGACCACAGGAGCAGCCATGTCCACACCCGACGACCCGGCCGTACTGGCCGTCACCGACCTGCGGATCCACGACGACCTCACCGACACCGAGCTGGTCCACGGCGTGACCTTCCGGCTGGAACGCGGCCGGGTCGTCGGCATCGTCGGGGAGTCCGGCAGCGGCAAGTCGCTGACCTGCCGGGCCGTGCTCGGCATCCTGCCCCCGCCGCTCGAGGTCGCGGGCGGCTCGGTCACCCTCTTCGGACGCGACGCGGCCGGGCTCACCCCGAAGGAGTGGACCGCGCTGCGCGGTGACCGGATCGCGGCCGTCTTCCAGGACCCGGCGTCGTACCTGAACCCGTCGATCACGGTCGGCAAGCAGCTGCAGGAGGTGCTGCGCGTCCGGGGTGGGCTGCGCCGCGCCGAGGCCCGGCACCGCGCGATCGAGCTGTTCGACGCCGTCCACCTGCGCGATCCCGAGCTCGTCCACGAGCAGTACGTGCACGAGCTCTCCGGGGGGATGCTCCAGCGGGTGCTCATCGCGATCGCCATCTCGCTGGAGCCCGAGATCCTCGTCGCCGACGAGGTCACCACCGCCCTCGACGCCACGGTGCAGGCCGAGATCCTGGACCTGCTCGCGGAGCTCACCGAGCGGCTCGGGCTCTCGCTCGTGCTGGTCTCGCACGACCTCGCCGTCGTGGCGCAGCTCTGCGACGAGGTGCTCGTCATGCGGGACGGCCACGTGGTCGAGCACGGCGCCACCGCCCAGATCCTGCACGCCCCGCGCGAGGAGTACACGCGCCTGCTCGTGGCCGAGCACGAGCAGTACGGCCTGGAGCGCTATCTCGGGTCCCACTCGGAGGAGTACGACTATGTCTGACCCGATCCTGCAGGTCGAGGGCCTCGACGTCGCGTTCGGCCGGGGGCGCGGCCGGAAGGTGGCGCTGGCGGGGGCGACGCTGGCGGTCGAGCCGCGCGAGGCCGTCGGGATCATCGGCGAGTCCGGCGCGGGCAAGTCGACGCTCGCGCGCGCCGTGCTCGGCCTCGCCCCGGTGACGGCCGGGTCCGTCCACGTCGGGGGGCGGGACGTGACGCGCCTGTCCCGGCGCGAACGGCGGGTCTTCGGCCGCGCCGGCCTGGTGCGGTACGTGTTCCAGGACCCCTTGCGCAGCCTCGATCCCGACCAGACCGCGCGGTCGTCGGTCGCCGAGCCGCTGGAGCTCGGCGGCGAGCTCACCCGGGCGGAGATCACCGAGGCGGTCTGCCGCCAGTTCCTCGCCGTGGAGCTCGACGAGTCGCTGCTCGACCGGTTCCCGGCGCAGCTGTCGGGCGGCCAGCGGCAGCGGGTCGCCATCGCCCGCGCGCTGGTCGGCGGGCCCCGGCTGCTCATCCTCGACGAACCCGTGAGCGCGCTGGACGCGGCGAACCGGGTGCGGATCCTGCAGCTGCTCCAGCGGCTGCGGACCGCCACGGACCTCACGATGCTGTTCATCTCGCACGATCTCGGGTCCGTCGCCGGGGTCACGGACCGGACGGTCGTGCTCTACCGCGGCCGGATCGTCGAGGACGGCCCGACGGCCCGCGTCATCACCGAGCCCGAGCACCCGTACACGCGGCTGCTCGTCGGCTCCGCACCCACGCTCACCGCCCGCCCCACCGCCGCCCGCGCCGAGCGCGAGCGGTTGCGGGCCGAGCTCCTCGCGTCCTGACCGGAGGGAAGGCACGGATGGCTGCGCGCAACGACATCAACCGCGGACGGCGTCGGGTCGACGTCCTGGCGTTCCCCCGGGGCGAGCCCGTCGAGGACGTCGACGTCCTCGTGGTGGGAGCGGGCCCCAACGGCCTCGGCACCGCCCTGGAGCTGCACCGGCACGGGGTGCGCGCGGCGGTGGTCGACGCGGCCACCGAGGCCACGCTCGTGCGGGCCGGTGCCGCCGGTTACCACCCCAGGGCGTTGGAGATCATCCGCGGGTGGGGGGTGCTGGAGCGGATCCGCCGCGAGTGGACCTTCCCGCCGGAGTGGAACACCGGCAACCTCCTGCTCACCTCCCTCGCCGGACACGAGCTCGGGGGCAGCAGCCCCCGGTCGTTCGGCCTCGGCGGGGGCGGCGGCCACTCGGCGGAGATCTCGCTGCGCCGCCCGCAGACGGTGCTGCAGAAGGTGTTCCTGGACCGGCTCGCCGAGCTCGGCACCGTGGTGTCGGGCGGCTGGCGGGTCGAGGGACTCGACGTCGACGCCGACGGCGTCACGACGACCGTCGCCGAGACCACGACCGGGGCTCGGCGGACCGTGCGCTCCCGCTACGTCGTGGGCGCGGACGGGGGGAGCAGCACGGTCCGCTCCCTGGCCGGCATCCCGCGCTCCGGGGAGTACGCCGCGCACCGGCACTACCGCGTGGTCGTACGGACCACATCGGACACCTCGGCGGTGCTCGGGCCCTTCCCGCGGGGCACGGCGATCATCTACAACGACCGCTACACGGGGTTCCTGGCCGCGCTGAACGAGACCGACTGGCGCACCTACGCCGGGCCCTACCCGCTGGACCGGGAGCCCGACGAGCGGGAGCTGGTCGAGCACGTCCGCCACGCGTTCGGGTTCGACGTCGACCTGGAGGTCGTCTCGCTCACGCCGTTCTACAAGAGCACGCGGATCGCCGACACGTTCTACCGGGACCGCGTCGCGCTCGTCGGGGACGCGGCGCACGTGCGCGCGCCGGGCGGGAACCTCTGCGAGGGCTTCGGCGACGTGGCCAACCTCGGCTGGAAGCTCGCCGCGGTGCTGCGCGGCGAGGCGGGGGAGCGGCTGCTGCGCTCCTACGACGAGGAGCGCAGGCCGCACAACCAGCGGGTCGGCGCCTACGCACTGGACCGGGACCGCAAGGGCGAGGAGGACTACCGGCGCATCCTCGCCATCGGCGTCCCGGACGACGCCGACACCGGCCCGGACGCGGCGCGGCGGCGCGCCGAGATCGGGGCGGTCCTCGGGGCCGGGCACGCGCCCCCGCTCGGCGTGGTCTTCGACGAGCGCTACGACGACTCGTCCGTGATCGTCTACGAGCCGGGCCAGCGGGGGACCGAACCGCCCTGGGACGCCCACACCTACGCCGACGACGCCCGGCCCGGGCACCGCGCGCCCAACGGCAACCTCGACCCGTTCGGGTTCACGCTCTACGACCGCCTCGGGTCCCACCTCGCGCTGCTCGTCCTCACCGCCGACACCGGCGCGGTCGGCGGGTTCGAGGCCGCGGCGCGGCAGCGGGGCCTGGAGCTGGAGGTGATCCACCTCCCGGATCCCGGCGCGTACGAGCGGTACGGGGCGGCCTACGCGCTCGTCCGGCCCGACCACCACGTCGCGTGGCGCGGCGACGGTGTCGCGGTCGATGCCGGCGCCGTCCTCGACCACGTCCTCGGCGTCCCCGCCGCCGCCCGGTCGCTCGCCGCCCGGTCGCTCGCCGCCTCGGCGGCGTCGTGACGGCCGCCGTCCACACCACGCCCACCGACGATCGGGAGACCCCCATGTCCGAGTACGCCGTCCGGCCCCCGGTTGCGGGCCTGTCGTTCTTCCTGACCATCCCCGTCGATCCCGAGCCGGGCCGCGTGTACGCCGACGCGCTGGAGTCGGTGCGGCTCGCCGAAGCGCTCGGGTTCGAGACCGTGTGGGCCGCCGAGGGGCACTTCACCCTGCTCGGCGTGCCGTCCGCGCTCACCTTCCTCGCCGCCGCGGCGCAGGTCAGCACGACCGTCCGGCTGGGCACGGCCGTGGTGCCGCTCGCGTTCGACAACCCGGTCCGCATCGCCGAGACCGCCGCGCTCGTGGACGCGCTCAGCGGCGGCCGGGTCGAGCTGGGGGTCGGCAAGAGCAACCCGGGCAAGCACTCCACGCTGACGTTCACCGCGTTCGGGCTCTCCGAGGACGACCGGGAGGCGCTCTACACCGAGGCGCTCGACGCCCTGCGCGACGCCGTCGTGCACGGCCTGCCGGTCGACGGCACGCGGGTGCCGCTCTACCCGCCGTCGGCCGCGCTGGCCGGCCGGCTGTGGCAGGCGACCGGGAACCCGGTGACCGCGGGCCGGATCGCCCGGGCCGGTGACGGCCTGCTGCTGTTCCGCGCCGTCCCGGGCGGCGACGCGGGGCAGCAGCAGTCCGCGATCATCGACTCCTACCTCGACGCGCTGCCGGTCGACGCGGTGCCGCGCATCGGGATCTCGCGGGGCGTGCTCCCGGCCGGCTCCCGCGCCGAGGCCGTCGCCCTCCTGAGGACGGAGCTGGAACGGCGGCCGGACCGGTTCGTGACGCCGGCGGGCAAGCCTCCCGACGGCCCGCAGGAGTACCTCGACCTGATGAACGTCAAGTACGGGAGCCCGGACGACATCGTCGAGCAGCTCGCGGCCGACGCCGCGTTCGTCCGGTCGACCGACCACCTCTTCTCGCTGCCGGTCCCGGCCGGGACGCCCGCGTTCCGGGAGGGACTGGGGATACTGGCCGACGAGATCCACCCGCGGATGCGGGCCGGTGCCCGGCAGGTCGTCGCATGACGTCGCTGCGCACGTCCGAGCCCACCGCCCTGCGTGCCGGGTGGGAGGAGTGGCGCGCGGCGGCGGAGCAGCGGCGGCGCGATCCGCACGGCTTCCTCGCCTACCGTGACTTGCACTTCCTCGTCGGGGAGCCGCGCCCGTTCCCGGGTGTGCCCGGGCGGTGGTCGACCGGCGTCGACGGGCCCGTGGTCGAGCTGGGGAGCGGGGAGTCGCTCACCGTGGACGGCCGCGCGGTGACCGGGCGGCACGCCTTCGGCCCGGTGGCCGAGCGCGAGTTCCGCCGGGCGGCGGCGGTCGGCGACGTGATCCTGGAGCTCTCCCGCCGCGGCGGCCAGGACCTGCTCCGGCCGCTCGACCCCGCGCACGGCCTCCGGGCGGACTACGGGGAGACGCCGGCCTTCGAGCCCGACCCGGCCTGGGTGCTCGCCGCGCGGTTCGAGCGGTACGCCTCGCGCCGCCCGCAGGAGGTCCGTGCGGCGATCGAGAGCATCGTGCACGTCCACGAGGCCGTGGGCGAGGTGGTGTTCGGTTTCGACGGCGCCGAGCACCGGCTCGTCGTGTTCGGCCTCGACCACTCCGACGGCGGCGGCATCGTCCTGTTCCGCGACGCGACGAGCGGCAGCACGACCTACGCCGCCGGCCGCGCCCTGCACGTCCAGCTGCCAGAACCGGGTGACGGCGCGATCGTCCTCGACCTCAACCGGGCCGGGAACCTGCAGTGCGCCTACACCGACCACGCGCCCTGCCCCCTCGCGCCCGCCCGCAACCACCTCCCCTTCGCCGTCGAGGCGGGTGAGCGGATCCCGGTGTTCCGCAGCGGGTGGTCGCGATGACCACCGTCGAGACCGCGGGCGTCGCCACCTGGCAGGAACCCGAGGGGGTGGTCCCGCGCGGCACCCTGCTCGTGCTGCCGGGGCGCGGCGAGCACGCGGCGGTGTACGGCCGCCTCGGCCGGCGGCTCGCCGCGGACGGGTACCGGGTGCTGGTCGTCCCGGACCCGACCACGGATCCCGAGCGGACCACCGCCCGGATCCGGGCCCTGCTCGCGGACCCCGCGGCGGGCCCCCACCCGCGGGTCCTGGTCGGCTCCGACACCGGCGCGCTGTTCGCGGCCGGCCTGGTGGCCGGGGGCCTCGGCGGGATCGACGCGCTGGTGCTGGCCGGGCTGCCCGCCCTGCCCTCGACCGCCCTGCCCTCGACCGCTCCGGCCGGCTCCTGGGCCGAGGAGCTCGACACCCGGACCGCGTGCCCGGTGCACCGCGCCGTGCTCGACGGCGACCCGCAGGTGCGGCGCGGGGCCCTCGCCGAACCGGTCCCGCCGGACTGGCTGCGCGCCGCCGACCCGGCCCGCATCCCCGTCCCGGTCCTCGGCCTGCACGGGCTGGCCGACGCCGTGGCCCCGTTCGGCGGCACGCGGGACTGGTTCGCGCGGCTGGCGCGCACCGAGCTCGTCGGCGTGGTCGGCGGCCAGCACGACGCGCTCAACGACCAGACGCACCGCACCGCGGCCGCCACGGTCGTCCAGTTCCTCGAGCGGCTCCGGGCCGGGCTGCCCGAGCTCGCCCGCGTCGAGCTCGTGCGCGGAAGAACGTGACCAAGGTCACTCCGACATGGGGTGAGAAGGGCTGACACATCGCAGTCGGCTCATCGCTGCAGGTTAAGTGCATGTTTCACGGCATTCCTCCGGCCTTTGTCGACGATCGCCGTGATCGAATGAAGTTCCAGCTCGTGAGAGGGGTGCTTGACGGTCCCGAGTCGAGGCGGGCAGCCTTGAGGTGGACGACATCGTCGGTCGTCGGGGGCTGGTTCGGTGCGCCGCACGCAATGTCGGCTCGGCCGGCCGAATTCTCCGGCCCCACATTTCCGGGGTAATCCGTGCCGTCACGGAAAGCCGAACCGACTCGGCAGATGTCGGAGCACCATGCGTCAACACGTCATGCCCACGCTCGCCCTGGACCGGGCGGGGCCGCAACCCCTCAGCGGCCAGCTGGCGGCGCAGCTCCGTGACGCGGTGGCCATGAAGGTGCTCCGCCCGGGCGAGCGGCTGCCCTCCTCCCGGGTGCTGGCCGCCCACCTGGCCGTCAGCCGCATCGTCGTCACCGAGGCCTACGAGCGACTCATCTCCGAAGGGTGGCTGGAGGGACAGCACGGCTCGGGCACCTTCGTCACGCGGGGTCCGGTCCCGGCCGAGGCGGCGGATCCGGTACCGGGACCGGTCGGCGGGGGTCCGGCGAGCACCACGGCCCAGGGCCGCAAGCCGATCGACCTCCGGTCCGGCAAGCCGTGGGTGACGAACTTCGACCAGGCCGCCTGGCGGCGGGCGTGGCGGTCCGCGGGGGGTCTCGCCCCGGCCGACGACCCCGATCCGTACGGGTCCGCCGACCTGCGGGTGCAGCTGACCGAGCACCTGCGCCGGTCGCGCGCGGTCCCGTTCCGCGCGGATCACCTGCTCGTCACGCGGGGGACCGGCAACGGGCTCGACATCCTGGCGGCCACGGTGATCCGGCCGGGCGACCGCGTCGGGGTCGAGGACCCGGGATACCAGGTGGCGGGCCAGATCCTGGCCGCCAGGGGCGCCGAGGTCGTCCCGGTACCGGTCGACGGGCACGGCGTGGTCGTCGAGACCCTGCCCGACGACCTGTCCCTGCTCTACATGACACCGGCACACCAGTTCCCCCTCGGGGGCCGGCTCCCGCCGGGACGGCGGCGCGCCCTGATCGCCTGGGCCCGGCGCAACGGCACGTTGCTGGTCGAGGACGACTACGACGCCGAGTTCCGCTACGACGTGGCGCCGCTGCCGACGCTGTACAGCCAGGCGCCGGACCGCGTCGTGCTCATCGGGACGCTGTCGAAGTCGGTGAGCCCCGACGTCGGGCTGGGGTGGCTCGTCGCGCCACCGGATCTCCTGGGGCGCATCGCGTCGCGCCGGGAGAACCTCACCGACCGCACCCCCGGGGCGGTGCAGCGCGCCGTCACGACGTTGATCGCCTCCGGGGATCTCGACCGCCACCTGCGCCGCATGCGCCAGGAGTACACGCGACGTCGCGAAGTGATCATCGACGAGCTGGGCGAACTGGTCTCCGGTGAGGCGGCCGGGCTGCACGTCATGGTCGAGCTGCCCGCCGTCGCCGCGGCGAACGCCGTCACCGCCGCCGCCGAGCGCGGTGTGCTCCTCGAGACCACGCAGCGCCATTCGGCGGGGCCGCCCCGCCGCCACGGGCTGGTGCTCGGCTACGGCTCCGCCGATCTGTCCGAGGTGCGGACGGGCTGCCGGATCCTCCGTGACATCCTCCGGGCCGAGGACGTCGAAGTGGTCTGTGAAGACCCGAGGCCAGTGGATATGGACCCGTCGGCATCGACGACTTAACGTGCAGACATGTCGCGAAGATGGTGCAGAAATCCTTTCCGGCGCGGCACCTGGAATGCGTAAGAATTGTTGACCGAGCCCGCATTGCATTCAGAAGGGCCGTGATATGAGCGGTGAAACGCGATTCCGGGTGATCGAGGAGATCTTCCAGCAGGAGGCCGACGAGTGGCATCGGCTGGCCCGCCTCTACCAGACGCGATACGACGAGATGCTGGCCGACCTGGTCTCCCGGGTGAGGGTGGGTCCCGGCGCCCGGATCCTCGACCTGGGCTGCGGCAGCGGTGTGCTGGCCGAGCTGGTTCTCGAGCGCTTCCCCGGCTCCCACGCCACCCTGCTCGACCTGTCCTCCAACATGATCGAGGCGTCGCGGCGGCGGCTCGCCCGCTTCGACGGCAGGACCACCTTCGTGGTGGGCCGCTTCGAGGAGGCGCCGGGCGGCCCCTACGACGCGGTGGTGTCGACGCTGGCCCTGCACCACCTCGGCACGGACGACGAGAAGCGCGCCCTCTATCGGCGCGTCCTCGCGTCGCTGGCCCCGGGAGGCCAGTTCTGGCAGGGGGAGTACGTGCTCTCCGCCGCGCCGGAGGACAGCGAGCTCAACGAGGAGGCCTGGGCGGACTGGCTCCGTGAGCAGGGCCACACCGAGGAAGCCGTCCGGGACCTGCGCCACCGCGTGGCCCACAACGACCGCCCCGCACCGCTCGTGGAGCAGCTGCGCTGGCTCCACGACCTGGGCTACGAGCACGTCGACTGCACCTGGCGCTACACCAAGTTCGCGGTCTTCGGTGGACGCAGGTCACCCGCCGATCGCACCGAGGAAGTACGGGAGAACCGTTCATGACAGCGACGTTCACCAGTGCCGAGCAGCTCTTCTTCACCTCCGAGTCCGTCACCGAGGGACATCCGGACAAGATCGCGGACCAGATCTCCGACGCCGTCGTCGACGCGCACCTCGAGCAGGACCCGTACGCCCGCGTGGCCTGTGAGACGGTCGTCAAGGGCGGCTTCGCCCTGATCCTCGGGGAGGTCCGCAGCACGGCGACGGTCGACTACGAGAAGGTCGCCCGCACGGTCATCGGCGACATCGGCTACAACGACCCGGCGCTGGGGTTCGACAGCCGGAACTCCTCCATCCTCGTCTCGTTGGTCCAGCAGTCGCCCGAGATCTCCGGAGCGATCGACCACGCGGTCGACTTCGAGTCGAGCGGCCCCGCCGGCGTCGAGACGCTCGGCGCCGGTGACCAGGGGATGATGTCGGGCTTCGCCGCCGACGAGACGCCGGAGCTGATGCCGCTCCCGCTGGCCCTGGCGCACCGCATCACCCGGCGGCTGGCCCAGCTCCGCAAGGACGGCACGCTGCCCTACCTCCGCCCGGACGGGAAGAGCCAGGTCACGGTGGAGTACTCCCGGGGCCGTCCCGCCCGGGTCGACACCGTCCTCATCCTGACCCAGCACGACGAGTCCGTGCAGGAGAAGGAGGTCCACGACGACCTGCGCAGGCACGTGGTGGACGCGGTCATCCCGGCGGACCTCCTCGACGAGCGCACCAGGATTCTCAGCAACACCACCGGGGTCTTCGTGGTGGGCGGACCGGTCGTGGACACCGGGTTGACCGGCCGCAAGCTCCAGGTCGACTCCTACGGCGGCGCGGCACGGCACGGCGGGGGCGCGTTCAGCGGCAAGGACCCGACCAAGGTGGACCGGTCCGGTGCCTACGCCGGTCGCTACGTGGCGAAGAACGTCGTCGCGGCCGGGCTGGCCGAGCGGTTCGAGCTGCAGGTCGCCTACGCGGTGGGGATGGCGCGCCCGCTGTCGGTGTCGTTCGAGACCTTCGGGACGCACAAGGTCCCCGAGGCGGACATCCTCCGGGCCGTCCAGGACACCTTCGACCTGCGGCCGGGTGCCATCGTCCAGGGCCTGGGGCTGCGGAGTGTCCGGTACCTGCCGGTCGCCGCGTACGGCCACTTCGGCCGCCCGGACCTCGACCTGCCGTGGGAACGCACCGACCGGGTCGAGGCCCTGCGCGCGGCCGTCGGGCTGGCGTGAACACCGCGTGACGTTCGATGTCTTCGCGATCCAGGACGTCGGTGAGCTCGTCACGGGACTCGTCGGCGACACCGTCCCGTCTCCCGCCGCCGCGGGATCGGACGGGCGGGCCGAGTTCATGAGCCGCAGCCTCCTGGCCAAGCGCTTCCGGAAGTCCCGCCCCGAACCGGGGGTGGCGGACCGGATCCGCCTCGTGACGGCGCGGGTCACGCGGCGCCGGCGCCCGCTGCGGCTCCTCGTCCCGTTCGGCGGGTACAAGAGTCCCGCCTCGGTCGAGGCCCCGTACGCCGGGTGGGCCGAGCTCTTCGCGGCCGTCGGTCTCTGCGAGCTGGCCGCCCGGCTGTGCGCGGTCCACGAACCGGGGGTGGTGGTCGAGTTCAGTTCCGACGCGGCCGTGGTCCCCCTCCTGACCGGTGCCGAGCCGGCCGCTCTCGGTGCCTACGCCGCGGACTTCGACACGGTCCTCCGTACGGTCTCGGCGTCGGTCCCGGAGAACCTGGTGCTGCGCCAGACCGGTCTGCACGAGCACTACGACGTGATCGACCTGCACCGGCGGATCCGGGAGGACGGTGCCCGCCTGCGGGACCGCTGGTACCCGCGCCTGCCCGTCGACGACCGGGCCCGGCTGTTGCGGGGAGCCGCGCACAACGACCACCGCCCGCGGCACGGGACGGCGACCACGCCGGAGGTCCTCACCCGCAGCGTCTGCGACCACCAGGCCTTCCTCGAGATCGACGGTCGCGAGCGCTCGCCGGTCCTGCACCGCTGGGACACCGTGCCGATCGCCCTGCGCAAGGGCATCCCCGGCTGGCTCCACCTGGGCAGCAACCGGCGCAGCGCCACCCAGTTCTGGATGGGCACCGGCGTGCTCGACCAGGCCGGCGCCCGGCCGGCGGCGCACATCATCCCGCCCGGGCGGGCCCGGGAGGCGGCCCCGCTGCTGCCCCGGCACACGCTCGTCGATCCGCCGGTGGCCGGTCTGCGCCACCTCCCGGTGGTCACGGCGTCGCCGCCGTCCCTCCGCAGCACTCTGCTCAGCAGGAAGGAGCCACGGTGATCGTCCGCTCGCTCACTCCGTCCAGGATGACCTGGTCGTACGACATGGACCTGCAGGACCTGTTCTCGGCCCGGGAGATAGCCGGCCTGCCGTTCGGCTCGGTGTTCGGCAGCGTCCCGCCCCACAGCGTCTCCAAGCGGCACTGCCACCAGGACGGCGAGATGTTCATCGTCCTCGACGGGCCGGCCGACGTCGTCGGCGACGGCGAGCCGATCGCGACGGGCCGGGGCGACGTCGTCTACCTGCCGCCCTTCACCGTCCACGAGATCCGCAACGACACCGACGCCCCGTTCAGCCTGGTGTCGGTCTACTGGGAGGACGGCGCCGCGGCCGGGGCTGCGCTGGAGGCGCGGCCGGCGGCCGGCGACCTGCCGGGGCACGTCCTGGTCGTCTGCCCGCCTCCGACCCCGAACGGCCGCCTCCATCTCGGGCACCTCGCCGGCCCCTACGTCCGCGCGGACCTCTACGTGCGCGCGCTGCGCTCGACGGGCCGGACCGCCCGCCTGATCACGGGCACCGACGACTACCAGTCCTACGTCGAGGTGGCCGCGCGGCTCTCCGGGCGCCCGGCCCGCGAGGTGGCGGCGGCGGAGGGGGACGGGATCGTGTCGACCCTGCGCGCGGCGCGGGTCGTCGCCGACCGGGTGACCCGCCCCGGGTCGGAGGCCGACCACGAGCGGGTCGTGAGCGCGTTCTTCGACCGCCTGGTGGACGCTCCCGGGGTCACGCCCCGCACCACGCCCACGGCGTACTGCGCGGCCTGCGACGTGTCCCTGTTCCAGGCGTTCGCCCGCGGCGGATGCCCGGCCTGCGCCGCCGACTCCGACGGCGAGATCTGCGAGGCGTGCGGCCGGCCGAACGAGGCCAGGGAGCTGGTCGGCCTCCGCTGCCGGCTCTGCGGTGGGCCGCCCTCGTCGCGGGAGGAGACGGCGCTCTGGCTCGACCTCGAGCGCTACCGGGACGGCATCCGCGAGTACGTGCGGGGCACCGCGGGCAGCCCGGACATCCGCGCTCTCGCCGAGGAGCTGCTCGCGCCCGATCCGGGCCTGCGGCCGTTCCGGCTGACGCGCACCGCGGCGTGGGGCACGCCCCTGCCCGAACGGCTCGACCCGGGCGTCGCCCAGCGTGTCGACCCGTGGGTGGACCTCTGCCTCACCCTGCTCGCCGCCGCCCGTTCCGAACGGGCCGCCGCGACGCCGGACGCGACCACGCTGTTCCTGGGTTACGACAACAGCTACTTCTACGCCGTCCTGCTCCCGGGGCTGGCGCTGGCGCTGGGCGTGCCGGAGCTGCTGCCCACCGCGTTCGTGACGAACCGGTTCCTCGAGCTCGACGGCGAGAAGTTCTCGACCAGCCGGGGACACGCGCTCTGGGCGGACGCCGCCCTGGCCGAGTTCGGCGCCGACGACGTGCGGGCGAGCCTGCTCCGGGAGGCACCGGAGGGCACCGGCGGCTCGCTCTCCCGCCAGGAGGGCGAGCGGCTCGACCGCGGGGCCCTCCCGGTGCAGGCGCGGCGGTGGATCTCCGGGTTCGGGGAGATCGTGACCCGGCTGGGCCCCCACGTGCCCGGCACCGGCGCCTGGACGGCCGCCCACCGCGAGTTCCACCGCGACCTGCTCCGGCTGGGGAACCAGGTCGACGGGCTCCTGCTGCCCGACACCTTCAGCGCCCGGGCCTACGTCCGGTTGCTGGAGGGGTTCGTGGATCGGGCCGAGCGGTTCCGGGCCGCCGAGACCGCCGTGCGGGCGGTCGCGGCGCTCGGCGAGGAGGCCCGCACCGGTCTCGCCCTGGAGTTCCTGGCGGCCCAGGTGTTCGCGGCGATCGCCGCCCCGGTCGTTCCCGGCATCGCGGCCGGGCTGTGGGTGGCGCTGGGCCTCGACGGCGAACCGGTCCGCGTCGCGGAGTGGGCGTTCCTGCCCGGTGGCCATCGGGTCTCCTCCGACGGCGGCTTCGAGCGCGCGGGCACGGCGTGACCGAGGTGAGCGACGTCGTCGTCGTGGGCGCGGGGGTCATCGGAGCGGCGATCGCCCACGAGCTGACCCGCCGTGGGATCGGCACGGCGGTCGTCGAGCAGGGGCCCTCCCCGGGGTACGGGGCCACCGGCCGCTCGGGCGGCATGGTCCGGGCCTACGACCCGGACCCCGCGGTCGCGGCACTGGCCGAGGAGGGAACGCGGAGCTACGGGGACCCGGCGCGGTGGGCGGGGGCCCCGGCGCCGTTGCGGCGCGTCGGGGCCGTGACGGTGGCCGGGCCGGAGCACGAGCCGGCGTTCGTGCGGGCGCTGGGCCGCCTGGGGCCGGGCCGGGGTCGGCTGGCGGTCGGCGGTCCCGTCCTGGGGGTGGCCCTGGCCGGCGGGATCGCCCTGGTCGAACCGGGAGCCGGGTGGGTCGACCCGGGCGAGGTCACCGGCCGCTGGCTGGCGGCGGCGGAGCGCGGCGGGGCGCGGATCCTCGTCGGCCGCCGGGTTCTCGAGGTGACCGAGCGCGCCGGACGGCCCGCGGTGGTGCTCGAGGACGGGCACGTCCTCGGCGCCGGCCGGGTGGTCCTCGCCCGGGGGGCCTGGGCGGCGACGCCGCTGCGGGGGCTGCCGCCGTCCGTGGGCCGGACCCGTTCGATCCAGACGGTGGTCGTCCGCCGGCCGGCCGGCCGGAGCGCCCACGCGACGTTCGTGGACCTGCGGACCGGTGCCTACGGCCGGCCGTGCGCCGCACAGGAGTCGTGGGTGGGTGCCCCCCACGAGGTGTGGGACATCGACCCGGACGCGCCGGCGTGGCCGTCCGCGGCGCACGAGGAGTCGGTACGGAGGTTGGCGAGCGCGAACCTGCCGTGGCTGCGCGACCAGCCGACGGTCCGCGGCGTGCGCGGCTTCGACGCCTACGACGACGGGCCGGAGGTCCTGCGGCCCGCGGGGGTGCCGGACGTGTGGAGCGTCCGGGGCTGGAACGGGGGCGGGGTCAAGGTGGCCCCGGCGGTCGGCCGCCTGGTGGCGGACGGGCTCGGCAGCGGCGTCGCCACCGTCCAGCCCGCCGGGAGCGCCCCGTGACCGGGATCCACGACGCGGTCGGCGTGGGCTTCGGCCCGGCCAACCTCGCGCTGGCCATCGCGATCGAGGAGGAGGCGTCCGACCTCGACGTGGCCTTCGTGGAGCGTCAGCCCAGGTCGGCCTGGCAGAGCGGGATGCTGCTGCCCGGTTCCGACATCCAGAACCATCCGGTCCGGGACCTGGTCTCGCTGCGCAACCCGCGCAGCCGCTACAGCTTCATCAACTTCCTGCACGAGCACGGCCGGCTCGTCGAGCATCTGAACCTCCCGCTCGAGTTCCCGCTGCGCAAGGAGTACGCCCAGTACATCGAGTGGGCGGCCGGGTTCTTCGCCGACCGGGTGCGGTTCGGGGCGGCGGTCACCGGGCTGGCGCCGGCTCCGGGTCCGGACGAGACCCCGGTCTACGAGGTGGCGCTCTCCACCGGCGAGACGATCCGCAGCCGCGCCCTCGTGCTGGCCACGGGCCGGACGCCGTTCGTCCCCGAGGTGTTCGCGGACGTGGCCTCGTCGGCCCGCGTCCCCCACCTGACCCGCTACCTGCCCGCCGTGGCCGCGCTGCCCACCCCGCCGACCGACGTCGCGGTCGTCGGCGGCAGCCAGAGCGCGGTGGAGCTGACGCTGGACCTGAGCCGCCGGTACCCCGACGCCCGGATCACGCTCTACGTGCGCTCCTTCGCCCTGCGGCAGAAGGACACCAGCCCGTTCAGCGAGGAAGGCTTCTTCCCCGGCTTCACCGACACCTACTACCGCGCCTCCCGCCGGCGGAAGGCCCGGCTGGACACCGAGCTGCGGCCGACCAACTACTCCAGCACCGACCGTGACGTGCTCGTCGCGCTGTACGCGACGCTCTACGAGCAGCGGCTCGACGACGATCGGCGCGTCGCGGTGCTGCGGAGCCGGGAGATCCGCGCCGCGCGCCAGGACGGCGACGCCGTCCACCTGACCGTGTGCGACCTCGACACCGGGGCGGTCGAGCACGCCGCGCACGACCTGGTGATCCTGGCCACCGGGTTCCGGGACCTGGGCCCCGGACCGGATCAGGACCCGGTGCCGCCGCTGCTGGAGCCGCTGCGGGAACACCTGGTCTTCGACGACGACGGCTACGTGGGTGTCGAACCCGACTACGCCCTGACCCGGCGCGGCGAGGGCCTGCCGGTGACCGTGCTCAACGGGTTGTGCGAGTCCACCCACGGGATCGGTGACGCGGGCTCGTTCAGCCTGCTCTCGCTCCGAGCCAAGATCATTCTGGACGGCCTCGCCAAGCGGCTGTCCTCGTGAGCACGCCCCCGCCGGGATGGGAACCCCATGACGCGTAGCGCCGCCACCTCTCCGACCACCCTGCCGCTCGACGACGTGGTCCGCCTCGAGTCGGAGGTCCGGAGCTACTCGCGGACCTGGCCCACCACGTTCCACCGCGCCGAGGGGAGCACGATCCACGACCGGGGCGGCCGCGCCTACCTGGACTTCTTCGCCGGTGCCGGGGCCCTCAACTACGGTCACAACAACCCGGCCCTCAAGGCCAGGTTGATCGAGTACCTGCAGGACGACGGGGTCGTGCACAGCCTCGACATGATGACCCAGGCCAAGGCCGAGTTCCTCCGTGCGCTCAACGAGCGGGTGCTCGTCCCCCGGGCGCTCGACTACAAGGTGCAGTTCACCGGCCCCACCGGGGCGAACTCCGTCGAGGCCGCGCTCAAGCTGGCCCGGCAGTGGACCGGGCGCACGCTCGTCGTCGCGTTCACGCGCGCGTTCCACGGTGTGAGCCTGGGCGCGCTCGCCGTGACCGGCAACCGGGGCAAGCGCGCCGCGGCGGGCGTCGGCCTCGACGACGTCCTGCGGCTGCCGTTCGAGGGTTTCGGGCGCCACGGGATCGACGGGGCCGACCTGTTGGAGGACCTGCTGCGCGACCCCGGGAGCGGGGTGGAGCCGCCCGCGGCCGTCATCGTCGAGACGGTGCAGGGGGAGGGCGGGGTGAACGTGGCCGGCGACGCCTGGCTGCGGCGGCTCGCCGAGCTCTGCGCCGAGTGGGGCTCGGTGCTGGTCGTCGACGACATCCAGGTGGGGTGTGGCCGTACCGGACCGTTCTTCAGCTTCGAGCGGGCCGGGCTGGCGCCCGACATCGTGTGCCTGTCGAAGGCGCTGAGCGGCTACGGCCTGCCGCTGGCGGTGGTGCTCCTGCGGCCCGAGCTCGACATCTGGCAGCCGGGTGATCACAATGGCACGTTCCGGGGCAACAACCTCGCGTTCGTCACGGCGGTCGCCGCGCTCGACGGCTACTGGGCCGACCGCTCGCTGCCCCGGACGACCGATCTCAACGCGAGGATCGTGGAGGACAGGCTGTCCGATCTCACCCGCCGTCACGCCGGGGCCGGGCTGCGCCACCGCGGCAGGGGGATGATCTGGGGCGTGGAGCTGCCCGCCGCGGCCGCGGCTCGACTCGTGTCCCGGGCGGCGTTCGATCGGGGCCTGCTCGTCGAGACGTCCGGCTCGCGCGACGAGGTGGTCAAGCTGCTGCCGCCCCTGACCATCGCCCCCGAGGACCTGCAGCGCGGGCTCGACATCCTCGACGCCGCGTTCGAGGAGGTCCTGCGATAGCGGGCCCGAGTCGGGACGCGGGCCCGGCCCGGTACGGACCGGTGGAGGTGCCGTCGCGGACCGTGCCGGTGCTCCTGGGCACCACGCTCGCCTACCGCGTCGCCACCGGGATGGGCCCGCTGGCCATCCTGATCACCGTCGGGCTGCACGAGTCGTTGGGCGTCGCGTCGTTCGCGCTGACCGTCTGGACCCTGGGCGGCGCCGTGACCCAACCCCTCTGGGTCGCGCTGACGGCCCGGTGGGGGTACCGCCGGACGCTGCTGCTCCTCGGCGTGCTCAGCGGCGCCGGCCACGTCGCCGTCGCCGTCGCCCGCGGCGCGGTCCCGTGCGTGGTCGCCGCCGGGCTGGCCGGCCTCTTCCTGCCGCCGGTGACGGCGCTGATCCGGGCGCGGCTGGCCGACCTCCTCGTGGGGGAGCGCCGAGAACGCGCCTTCCACCGGGAGTCCGCCCTCGCGGGCCTGGCCTTCGTCGTGGCCCCGGCGGTGGTGGGCGGGGCGGGGGCGCTCGCCCCCGCGGGGCCCATGGTGGCCGCCGCGGCGCTCCACGTCGTCGTGTCCCTGGTGTGCGCCCGGCTCGGCGGGCCGGGGAAGCGGGATCGGGCGAACGCGGAGCAGTCGGAGACGCCGCGCACGGCGGCGGCCAACAAGGTGGCCGGTGCGGTCGTGATCCTCGTCGTGGCCGGGGCGGCGGCGTACGGGATGCTGGCCTGTGTCGAGATCGGGGTCGTGGACCGGTTCCGCACGCCGTCCGCATCCGCCTGGGTCCTCGCCCTGTGGTCACTGGCCTCGGTGGTCGGCGGCTGGCTCCTCGCCCGGATCCGCACCGGCCACCGGTCCCGGGTCGCGATCCTCGCCGTCGCGCCGATCGCCTACGCGCTCCTGGCGCTGGTGGGCGGCGATCTCTGGTTCGGTGCCGTCCTCGTCCTCAGCGGCCTGACCGTCGCCCCCACCCTCGCCTTCCTGACCTCCCGCCTGGCCGACGTCGCCGCCCCCGCGGTGCGGACGCGGGCCTACGCGTGGCTGCAGAGCAGCTCGTGGATCGGGGCCTCCGCCGCAACCGCCGCCGCGAGCGTTCTCGTCGTGACTGCTCCCGGCGGTGTCATGCTCCTGGCCGCGGCTCTGGGTGCGGTGGTCGTTCCGGCGGTCGCCCTGCCGGCACGGCGCCGCTGAACCGCGAGGCGGTTGGTGCCCGTGGCGGTGCAGCGCGGATTCACCGGTCGTGGCGGCTCGCGACCGTCGGGTGCACCGCCGCGTTCCCGGTCCTGATCCGCTCGAGCCGCGCCTGCACGGCCTGCAGATCGCTCGCGACGTCGGCCCTGGTCTGCGCGCTCGACGTGCCGATGAGGTACGCGTAGCCCGTGTCGTCCGCGGCGAGCGCGGTGGCCGGGAGGACGCCCAGGGGCGACAGCTCCCCTGCCCGGGGTGGCGCGCACATACTGCGGCTCCCGCGCGCGTTGCAGTGTGCGCGGGCCGAGCAGAGTGCGCGCGCCGCTCACGCCGGCACGGTCGGCCCGCCCCGCCCGCCCCGCCCGCGCGCGGGCTGTGCCTGCCGCGCGTGCACAGCGCCGCGCGCGCCGCGCGCAGAACCCGCGCGCCGCCCGCGCGGCAACCGCCCCGCGGATCTCCTGCACGTACTGTTCCGAGCGTGAGGGCAGATGGCTGAGGCCGGGGCCTCGGGCGCACGGTGGCCGGGGCGCACCCTCTGGGCCCGCGGGGCCGCGGCGCCGCTGCGCGCCTTCGTCCGCACCGAGTCCGCCAGCGCCACCGTGCTGGTGGCCGCCGTCGTCGGCGCGCTGCTGTGGGTCAACCTCGACGCCGCGTCCTACGAGGCCGTGTGGCAGACCCGGCTGGCCGTGCGCCTGGGCGACGTGGAGTTCGGCCAGGACCTGCGGGAGTGGGTCAACGGCGGGCTGATGACGCTGTTCTTCCTCGTCGTGGGCCTGGAGGCGCGGCGCGAGTTCGACCTCGGCGACCTGCGCGAGCGGCGTCGCTTCGTCCTGCCGCTCGCGGCGGGGGTCGTCGGCATGGCCGTCCCGGTCACGATCTTCGTGGCGATCAACCACGGCCTGCCCAGCGCGCACGGCTGGGGCGTCGCGATGTCGACCGACACCGCGCTCGCCCTCGGGCTGCTCGCGACGCTCGGCCGCGACGTGCCCGACAAGGTGCGGCTGTTCGTCCTGACCATCTTCGTCGTCGACGACCTCATCGCGCTGGTCGTCATCGCGACCGTCTACAGCGAACGGATCGTGGTGTGGCCGCTGTGCCTGGCCGCCGCCGCGTTCGCGCTGTTCGTCCTGGCGTCGGCGCGTGGCATGCGCCGCCGCTCGGTGTACGTGGCCGTCGGGCTCGTCCTGTGGGGGGCGCTGGCCGCGAGCGGCGTCGATCCGGTCGTCGCCGGGCTGGCGATCGGGCTGGTGGCCCCCGCCTACACGCCGAGCCGGGGCGAGCTCAAGGGGGCGACCGGGCGCGTGCGGCTGTTCCGCGAGCAACCGACGGCCGAGCTCGCGCGGCGCGCGGCGGCGAGCCTCACGTCGACGGTGTCCCCGAACGCGCGCCTGCAGAACCTCTACCACCCGTGGACGAGCTTCGTCATCGTCCCGGTGTTCGCGCTGGCCAACGCCGGAGTGGTGCTCGACGCGACCACCCTCGCGACCGCGTACACGACCCCCGTCACGCTGGGTGTGCTGCTGGGCTACGTGGTCGGCAAGCCGGCGGCCGTCGTCCTCACGTCGTGGGTGGTCACCCGGGTGAGCGGCGGCCGGATCCGCCCGCCGGTCGGCTGGGCGGCCGTGCTCGGCAGCGGGACCATCGCGGGCATCGGGTTCACGGTCACGCTCCTGATCGCGACGCAGGCGTTCCGGGGTGCCGAGCTCGACCAGGCGAAGATCGGGGCGCTCTCGGCGGTCGCCGTCTCGGCCGCGCTGACGTGGGTGGTGTTCCGCCTGGCCGCGCTGCTCCCGCCCGCCACGAAGGCCCACGCCCTCCTGGGGGACACGGCGGTGATCCAGGACCTCGTCCCGGAGGTCGACCCGGAGTACGACCACATCCGCGGCCCGGCCCGCGCGCCGGTCACCGTGATCGAGTTCGGGGACTTCGAGTGCCCCTACTGCGGCCGGGCCGAGCCGGTCGTGCGCGAGCTGCTGACCGACGAGAACCTCCGCTACGTCTGGCGCCACCTTCCGCTCTCCGACGTCCACCCGCGCGCGCAGCTCGCCGGCGCGGCCGAGGCCGCCGGCGCGCAGGGCGCCTTCTGGGAGATGCACGACGTCCTGCTCGCGCACCAGGGCGAGCTGGGCCCGGCCGATCTCCTCCGCCACGCCGGCGAGCTGGGGCTCGACGTCGACCGCTTCCGCGACGACCTGCGGCAGCACGTCCACGAGGCCCGCGTCGCGCAGGACGTCGAGTCGGCCGACATCAGCGGCGTCTCGGGCACCCCGACGTTCTTCGTCAACGGGCAGCGCCACCACGGGGCGTACGACGTCGAGACCCTCACCGCGGCGATCCGCGCCGCGCACGCCCAGGCGGCGGCGCGGGGGCGCTGAGCGGCGGCCCCCACCAGGTCAGCGCGCGGCGTCGACCTCGGCGAGGAACGCCCGGACGGCGGCCACGTAGGCGTCGGTCTCCTCCAGGTGTGCCGTGTGGGAACTGTGCTCGAACTCCACGACGCGGGATCCGGCGATGCCATGCCGCAGCGTCTCGGCGCAGGTCGGCGACAGCTCGTCGTACCGGCCGACCGTGATCAGCGTGCGCGCCCGGATCTCGGGGAGCCGGTCGACGCGGTGCCACGCCCGGAGGTTCCCGATGACCATGAACTCGTTCGGGCCGTTCATCGTCTCGTACACCTGGTTGTCGGTGAGGTTCTCGACCGTGCGCAGGTACGGGTCGGGCCACGGCCACAGTCGACAGAGATGTCGCTTGTAGAACTCCTCGGCGGCCTTCTCGTAGGCCGGGTTGCGGTAGTCCCGTGCCTCCTCGTACTCCCGCAGGGTCGCCTGGACGTCCGGCGGCAGCTCCCGCTTGAGCCGTTCGCACTCGGCCACGAACTGGGGAATGCTCGCCGAGGTGCTGGCCAGGACGAGGCCGTCGATCCCGGCCGGCAGGCCCAGCATGTACTCGATGGCGAGCCACCCGCCCCACGACTGTCCGAGCAGGTGGATGCGGTCGAGACCGAGGGCGTGGCGCACCAGGTCGACCTCCCGGACGAACCGCTCGATGCGCCACCGGGACGGGTCGTCCGGCTTGTCGCTGCGTCCGCAGCCGAGCTGGTCGTAGAAGATCACCGGTCGCTCGTCGGCGAGGGCTTCGAGCGTCTCCAGGTAGTCGTGCCCCGCACCGGGGCCGCCGTGCAGGATCAGCAGCGGCGTCCGCCCGCCGTCCCCGACCCGGCGGTACCACACGCGGTAGCCGTCCTCCACCTCGATCATGCCTTCGACGCCGGCGGCCACGCCCCGCAGCATAGATACCGCGGGCGGGGGCTTGCCGACCGGAATCCGGTGTGGTTGCTCCGGCTCGTCCCGACCGTGAGACGAGGTGCTCGATGACGACCACCACCGACAGCGGGCGTGGACCGTCCTTCGTGGACCCGGAGGTCTCGTTCCACGCCGGCGGCGACGCGTGTGAGGGCTTCATCCACCCCTAACGGTCATCGCCAGCTGGGCCTAATCATCCTATGATAAGTTCGATGCGGAGGTGGACATGGAGGTCGAGCACGGCATTCATCGGGTCGAGGCACCGCTCGGCGAGCGGTTCGTGGCCCTCCACGTGGTGGTCGGGGAGCGCTGCTCGATGCTCGTCGACACCGGCATCGCGTCCTCGGTGGGTTCCCACCTGCTGCCCTACCTGGACGGGGTGGGCGTCGCCGCGGAGTCGATCCGCTACGTCGTGAGCACCCACTCCGACTTCGACCACGTCGGTGGCAACGCGGCGATCCGGCGCGCGGCGCCGGGGGCGGTCCTCCTGTGCCACGAGC